>DAWEIC010000169.1:1321-3381 GCA_052364855.1 Collinsella sp. | reverse complement strand
TCACCAGATTCTCTCTCGAAAAATGCGACCACTCGTGATGCGTCGTGCTACGAACGGGCTGCGACCAGCAGCTCGGCCGTTGCCACCCAGCCATCGACGATCCTGCCGCGCGTAACGAAGGCATTGTCGCAGGCGGCGAGGAACTCGGGCGCACCGGCGCTGGTCAGGCCGTTCTCGACCAGGCAGAACGTGCCCACGTGGTCGGCCATGTAGAAGTCGGACTCGGAATCGCCGAGTGCCAGCGTCTCCTCGCGCGCGATACCCAGGTGCTCGCAAAAGCGCGCGATGGCAACGCCCTTGTTGAGTCCCGCCGGATTGATGTTGAACGCACGACCGTCCTCAACGCGATTAAGCTCGAGCGTCGTCGGCTTGGACAGGTGAGTCAGATGGCCGTTGCAAGCCCAGACCAGACCGCAGCCGACCTCGTCCAGGATGGCCTGGACCTCATCGTCGGGCACATCGCCGCGCATGCCGACGGTGACCTCACGGTACTTGTAGCCGGTCGACATGTCGTTGTGATACTCGATCTTGTGCGGCCAACGGGCAAGAATTTTCTCGCACACGCCGGTCTGCTCGATCACCTGATGCGGCGTGAAGCCGCAGGCGGGGTCGTAGGGCATGTCGCCGGTCAAATACTCCCAGTCATTGGCCTTGAGGTCGTACATGACCAGGCCACCCATCTCGCCGATGTAGGAGTTGAGGCCGAGCACGCGCGCATCCTCGTGGATCATGGTGCGGTTGCGACCCGAGGTGGGGACCACCTGGATGCCGGCGCGGGCGAGGGCGACAACCGCCTCGACGAGCTTGGTCGAGGGATTGCCGTCGTTATCGCGCAGTACGCACGAGCCGGGGGCGAGCATCGTGGCGTCCAGATCGGTAAAGACATACTTGACCTTGGCAAGGCGCTCGCGCATTTCGCCCGAAAGCTCGGCAACGGTCGGCAGGATGTTGTGGGACATGGTCACTCCGTTTACGTAGAAGGGGCTGGTCTAGGCGTCGTACGCCGCAAGGGTGCGCTTGAGAATCGAACCGTCGCGCTCACAAGGCTCGGGTCCGTTCTTGCGCAGCATACACTCTTCCTCGCCCTTACCGGTCACGATGACCACGGCAGGACGGACAGTTTCGCGCACGGCAGTCTCGATAGCGGCAACGCGATCAGTCACGATTTGCCAGTTATCATTTCCCTGCGCTTGAACGTTGCGCGCGATCTCGGCGCAGATGTCCTCGACATCCTCGGGGCCGGGGTCATCCTCGGTAATCACGATTCGGTCGGCATACTTGCCAGCGGCGATGCCCATCGTGGTGCGTCGATCGACACCCTTACCGCCCGTAGCGCCAAATACAACCGCCAGCTCGCGCTCGGGATAGTTCTCGCGCAAGTCGCGCAGGAGTGTCTCGAGGCTCATGCCGTTATGTGCAAAATCGACGATGCCCAGGATTTTGCCCGATACGGACGGATAGAGCTCCATACGACCGGGAACGAAGACGCCCTCAAAGCCATGGACGATACCCTCTTCGGAAATGCCCAGGGCCTCGGCGCAGGCAATAGCGGCAAGCGCGTTGGACACATTGAACTTAACCGGCGTGGGAATCACAATGTCACGCGTAAAACGGGGCGTGCGCACCGTTGCCACCACGCCGCAGTCGCCATTGCGAATCGCCAGCGCAAGCACGTCGGCACGCTCGTCGGTCAGGGAGAACGTCACCGTACGTTCGCAACGAGATGCCGCCTCGAGCACGCGATCGACCTTATCCATATCGAGATTGACCACGGCAAAACGGCTCTGCAAGAAGATTTTGAGCTTGCTGGCAAAGTAATCCTCGAGCGTCGGATGCTCAATCGGCGAAATGTGATCCTCGCCGATATTGGTAAAGGCGCCGACTTCAAAGTCAATCTTGCCCGTACGCTCGTATTTGAGGCCCTGACTCGATGCCTCCATAACCAGCCACGGGGCACCCGCCTCCGCAGCATGCGCGATGCGAGACTGCAGCAGGAAGGATTCGGGGGTCGTCAGCTTGGAAGGGCCCGTCTCGATGCCGTCGTCGAACTCAATGCCCGT
>DAWEIC010000169.1:0-1311 GCA_052364855.1 Collinsella sp. | reverse complement strand
TTAAGAGCGGGTCGATGACAGCCCGTAAGCTTGGCCTCGTTGGCGAGGATGCCGCGCAGATAAAAGCTGCAGGTCGACTTGCCCTTGGTGCCTGTAAAGGCGCAGACCTTCACCTTACCCGACGGGTGCCCATAAAAGGCATCTGCCACCACGGCGAGCGTGCGACGAATATCGCTCACAATCACCGCGGGAAGATCAACATCGTAATCGACCTCGGAAACGTAGGCCACGGCGCCATCGGCGATTGCCGAAAGCAGGTACTCGCGCTTAAACGCACGGCCTTTGCAGACAAACAACGTGCCCGGACGCACCTGGCGCGAGTCATCAGTCGCAAACTCAATGCGCTGGTCGCACGAAGCGCTCGGTCTGGAAACAACAAGGTCATCTTCCTCGAGCAACTCTATATAGCGCATCAGAGTTAGCTTCTCTTGTGTCGGACTCGACATACAAAGACCTCTCTCGCTAAATTCAGCCTTAAAGGGCAGAAGGCGTCCCGCGGCAGAAACGATGAAACATTCTGTATTATCAACCATCCTAATATGCCACCTGACCTTGCGCGCATCACAGCCTTCTAAAAAATTGCATGGACTGTGCCGTGGTCTAATAAATGGCAACAGTGTTCACCCCGTGTAAAACCAAGGAAATCTGGGTGCTGTTCTTTAACATAGCGTTCGCAACCACGTCCCGCCGCTTCGCCTGAAGATCGGGACGTGGTTTTTTCGGTTCGCTCGGCGCTTATGCCCTATCACGAAACAAAAGATTGGCATGATAGTAAAGATTATTTGACATCAGCTGCCGCAATCCTTGCGGCAGTACACCTGAGCCGTCAGCAGAAAGGATCTTGCATGTGCGGTTTTGTCGGTTTTACCGGTACAGATGAACAGAGTGAGCTGGTTCTCACGGCCATGATGAATCGCATCATCCACCGTGGTCCCGATATGGGCGGCCAGCATATCGTCGACAACGTTGCCCTTGGTTTTCGTCGTCTTTCGATTCTCGATCTTTCCGAAGCTGGAGCCCAGCCCATGTCGAGCGACGACGGCAAGGTCACGATTGTCTTCAACGGAGAGATCTACAACTTCCAGGAGCTTCGTGCCGAGCTGGAGGCGGCCGGCTACGCCTTCCACTGCAACGCTGATACCGAAGTCCTGGTACACGGTTACGAGGAGTGGGGCGAGGACCTGGTCAACCGTCTGCGCGGCATGTACGCGTTCGTGATTCACGACCAGAACAAGAACAAACTCTTTGGTGCTCGTGACATCTTTGGTATCAAGCCGTTCTATTACTACCAGGCATCCGATGGCTCGCTGC
>DAWEIC010000168.1:0-3446 GCA_052364855.1 Collinsella sp. | reverse complement strand
CCCGGTGCAACTTCGGTGGTGTCGAGATGGGCGATCAGGCCCAGGGCGGGCTTGTCCTCAGCGCCCGCACTTGCGGGGATATGCGCGCAGACATAGGCGTGCTCGGTCACGTGGGCATCTTCCGCACCAAGCTCGCGCAGCTCTTCAGCCAGCACGTTGGCAAGGTCAAACTGAACGGCGCTCGAGGGTACCTGGTCACAGTTTGCATCCTCGGACTGCGTGTTGATCTGGACGTAGCGCAAAAAGCGCTCGAGGACATCGGGGCTCGTGGTGGTGTTTTCCATAAAGACCGCTCCAATCTTGGTCGTCGTGTGCAACAAGAACTCTAGCACGGTATGCCACGGCATACCACGACGCTTGGATGGGGTAGAATCAGCCATTGAATGCAGAAGGGACGGAAGATCATGGATACGACAAATAGCTCGCGCGAACTGCATCTGACGGTGGCGAACGAAGACTACTTGGAGTGCATGGTTCGCATTGAAAGCGAAGAGGGGGAAACCAACGGTGTGCGATCGGTCGACATCGCGCAGCGCCTTGGCGTCTCCAAGGCATCGGTCAATAAAGCGGTTTCGGCGCTCAAGGCATCCGAGCTTGTCGAGCAATCGCACTACGGCAAGGTAATCCTGACCGATCGCGGCCGCGAGGTTGGCACGGCTATCTGGTACCGTCATCGCCTCATCCGCACGTTTTTGGTTCAGGAGCTCGGTGTCGAATTTGAGCGAGCCGATTCCGAGGCCTGCATGATGGAGCATGCGCTATCCGAGGACACGATGAGCCGCTGGCTCGCCTATCTCGAAAAGCAGGGAATCAGCGTCGAGGAATAGCGGGATATATATGGATACGAGTTATTACAACCGCTTTGGTGCCGAGGAACTTGCGCGCCGCTTGTCGAGCGAGACCTTGTTGGCGCAGGGCCCCATGGGCAGTGTTTTGTTGAGTGAGTACGATGCCGCTGACATTCCACCGGCGTTTTGGAATCTGGCAGAGCCGCAGACCGTTTCTCGTATCCATCGCTTGTATGTCGCCGCCGGCGCGCAGGTGCTCATTACCAACACCTTTCAGGCATCAAGCTATGCCCTCAAACACGACCAGATTGCGCCGTCCGTGGCGGAGGTCAATCGCGGGGCCGTCGACGATGCCCGCCAGGCGCACCCTCAGCTGCTGCTGGGCTCGATGGGCCCGATCGGTATTGAGTGGTTTGCCGAGGACTCTGCCGAGTATCGTGAAATCCGCGGCATTGCGCGCGAACAGGCGCACGCCTTGCTCAATGCCGGCGTTGACGGTCTGCTGATCGAGACGGTGACGTCTATCCGTAATTTGCAGCCCATGCTTGCCGGCGCCCGAGATGCCGCCGACGGCATGCCTGTTCTGGTGAGTTTTGTCGTTGACGATAAAGGCGACCTGTTGGGCGATGGCCTCAACATCGAGGCAGCCGTTTTGTACGCTGAAAAACACGGCGCAAACTCGGTTGGTGTTAATTGCTGTTCGCTTGCGGCCGCGAACGCGGCGGTGCCCAGGATGGTTGCATCGGCGACTACTCCCGTCACGGTGCGTCCCAACGTGGGCGATCCGGTCCAGACTCAGGATGGCCCCGTATGGCACGAGAACCCCGAAGCTTTCGCGCGCGCATGCATCGAATGGAGACATGCCGGCGCCGCAATGGTGGGCAGTTGTTGTGGAACCACAGCAATCACTACGGCAGCGATGGCCGAGGCGCTCGATATATAAAGGGTAAAACCGCTCCATCCGGGGCGGTTTTTTTTATTGCTTGCATGTCCTCGCCAGCATTTGCCCAAATGGTGAATGCTGGTGCCGGCAGGTTGCCGAGTGCGTGTTGCGGGTATACCTCACGCGTACCATGATCCAAACACTGTGAGGTGTCTGCGCGTGTGCGCGATAATTCATTTTGGAACTGACGGTTGGCGCGCTCGCGTCGATGAGGACTTCACTGCCGATAACGTTGCCCGTATCGCCGATGCCGTCGG
Source organism: Collinsella sp. (assembly GCA_052364855.1). Taxonomy (GTDB): domain Bacteria; phylum Actinomycetota; class Coriobacteriia; order Coriobacteriales; family Coriobacteriaceae; genus Collinsella. Next base: position 1,458 of record DAWEIC010000168.1, on the reverse strand, counting down.
CGAGTTGTGGCAAAAGACCAATCCGGGCAAAACGGTATATATAGGGTTCGACACCCGGCCCCTGGCGAGCGAGTTCGCTGAGCTTGCGGCGGGCGTGCTAGCAGCGCACGGGCTGGACGCCGTGCTCGCTTCGCGACCTGTTCCGACCCCTGCCCTTACGTGGGCGGCGGCTTATGACGGTGAGGCGTGCGGCGCGCTCATGGTGACGGGGTCCCATCATCCGCAGGGTTATCTGTGCCTCAAGATTCGCATGGGTGACGGCTCGACCGCCAACCAGGATGTCATCGAAGAGCTCGAAGAGACCATGGCTCCCGAGCCAATGGGGATCGAGGAGCAATATCGCACCGCGGATATCATTCCTGACTATATGCAGGCGGTGGCATCGTTTGTCGATACCGAAGCCATCCGCGACGCGCACCTGCGCGTGGTTGTCGATCCCATGGGCGGCGCAGCCCAGGGTTATCTAGCCGACTTGCTGCGCGAGCTTGGCGTTGAGGTGCACGAGATTCACGCCGGGCAGGCGTCTGACCAAGAAGATATCTGCCCCGACCCCGTTGAGCCTTGGGTGGACGCTTGCGAGCGCACGGTTATCGATGACGGAGCTTGCGCTGGTCTGGTGACCGACGGCGACGCCGACCGTATCGGTGCGGTTGACGAGCGCGGCAGATATATACATCCGCATCAGATCATGGCGCTCGTTTTGGGCGACTTGGTTCAATTTCGTAATTTGGAGGGGCGCGTCGTCGTCAATCTTTCATGCTCGACGCTCGTGCGTCGCATTGCCGAGGCGCTTGGCTGCTGCGTGACCGTCAAACCGGTCGGTTTCAAATATATAGCGGCAGAGATGAAGAAGGGCGGCGTCCTCATAGGCGGCGAAGAAGCCGGTGGTATCGGCATCGCTGCGCATATGCCCGAGCGCGATGGAATCCTCGCCTGTCTAATTCTGTGTGAGCTTATGGCAAAGACGGACGCGCCTTTGGGCGTTCTGGTCGACCAACTCGAGGACAGTTTTGGTAAGACGAGTTACGGTCGACGCGATTTACGCCTTGAGGCCGAAGATGCCGAAACGTTACGAACCCTGCTGCCGGGCGTAAACCCCAAGTCGATTTGTGGCAAGGTGCCGCAAAACGTTAGTCATATGGATGGCTTGCGTTTGGCATTCGAGGATGACACGTGGCTGCTGGTCCGTCCTAGCGGGACCGAACCAGTGGTGCGCGTCTACGCCGAGGGGTTCTCGGTGGAAGAACGTGATGAGTTGCTCGATGCTGGCTGTGCTTTAGCTAGGGGGACGTATCCGCTTTAACCATGAGACTGCCTTATATAAAGAGATGCTCGGCGAGCGGTAGGTAACGGCTGGCAAACGTTAGTCGGATTCAAAGATGTGTAGGAAATGTGTACGCCCAGATTCCCGCCCACGGCGCCCCTCCGGTCTGGCAGTATATCTCCTTGCCGCGCGGC
>DAWEIC010000167.1:2897-3455 GCA_052364855.1 Collinsella sp. | reverse complement strand
GGCCTATTTGCTCAATGTGTTCGGCTGAGATCGGAAATCAACCCCCTTTGGCCGTATGTGTTCGTCTTGGAGATCGACAACAATTACGGTTCGTACGAGAAAGAATACTCGATCGATGAACTCGAGAATCTCTTTGATCAGTATCAGCTGAGCCTCTCCAAAGCCAGCGAAAAGCTCGCCGCCGCAAAGACGGACCTTGAACAAAAGCGCAGCACAGCGGCATCGAAAGCCAATGCCGTAAAGGTAGCTGAGACCCTCGTCGCTCAAAAGCAGGAAGGCGTTGATACCGCGAACAGCAACCTTGCCGCCAAGAACGACAGCGCAGCAAGTGCCGCCGCCGCTGTTGCCCTAGCAGAGCAGAATCTCGCCAAGGCAAACGGAAAAGTTACCGAAGCCGAAGACCAGGTCAAAGCCGCCCAAAGTAACGTGGCGACCGCAGAGCAGGTCGTCAACCAGAAGCGCGCCGAGCTTAAGGCATCGCAAGAGCAAGCCGCTCAGAGTCAGAAGAAGGTTGATGACGCCAAGGCAGAAACTCTCGTAAAGCAGCAGGCTCTGCAA
>DAWEIC010000167.1:0-2887 GCA_052364855.1 Collinsella sp. | reverse complement strand
TTACGCCGAGAGCCTCAAGGCTCCTGCTGTACAGGAAAAGGCTGACAAGGCCCATCAAACGCTTGATGAAGCCACGGCAGCCCAGACGTCTGCCCAGAGTGCTCTCGAAAAGGCGGAGCGCGACGCGGCTGCCAAGAAGCAGGCCCTCGACACCGCGAAGGACAACGCCGAGGCCAAGGCGGCGACCGCGGAGCACGCTGCGAGCGATCTGACCACGGCGAAAAACGACTTTGCTTCAAAGAAGGCCCATGCCGACGCCCTGAGCAACGCGGCCAACAATCTTACCGCGGCCAAGGCGGCCAAGAAGGACGCCGACGCAGCAGTGACTGAGGCCGGAGTCGCCCTTGGTGCGGCAAATGATGCCATCGCGAACGCCGAACAGGCGATCGAGAATTCTCAGGCCGCATCGGATGCCGCTGTCGCTACCCTCGGAAAGCTAAAGTCCATCAACGTCGAAAACGGCATTGCTACTGGCTCTGATGCAAACGCGAATGATACGCTCAATGCCCTCTTTGCCAAGTGCGTCGCCGCCAAGCAGGCAGAACATAACGCAAAGGCCGCACTTGATGCCGCTCAGGCAGACCTTAATGCTGCGACGCCCGCCTACACCGCAGCGCTCAATGCCTACAACGAGGCGAAGGCAAAACGCGTAGCCGCCGAGCAAGCCCTGAAGGACGAGATCGCCCGCCAGGAGCAAGAGGCAGCGAAGGCCGAGCAGGCCAAGATCACGCAGGCTGCCGCTAAGCCGGCTGCTGGAAAGCCGTCTACCGGCAACGCCAAGACGGCCGCCAACTCGGCACTTCCCACCACAGGCGACAATGCTGCGCTCACCGGTGAGACGTTTGTCATCGGAGGTGTCGTGCTCGTAGCCGCTGGCGTCTTCCTGACCGACAAGAAGCGTCGTCAGGAGTAAGGATTTCAGGAGGACGGCTTCTCCTCCCTCCCACCGCTTCGCAAACCCTGCCCAGCATGCGCCGGGGCGCCCATCACGCGGGCGCCCCGGCGTTTTACGTTGTATGCCCGGGGCATCTGCTCCGAGATTGTCTCGATCTGTAACAAATACTCGGTAAAACGGGGTCTAGTTGTTACAGATCGAGACGTTAGTTTTCGGCTGAAATGTTTGTCTAAATCTGTAACAGCTATGGTTCAAAAACCGGTCCAGACGTTACAGATTGAGATGTTTGGCAAAGACGACCGCCGATTGAGCAGCCACCCTCATCTGTAATGAAAAGTCATACATTCCAACTACTACTAGACACCCCCAGGGGGTATGGGTGTATAGTATCATCAGGTTAACAATTCCAACAGCGAACAACAGAAAGGAGAAGCCATGGCTCAAGATAAGTTCGATGTGGGCGGCATGACGTGCGCCGCCTGCCAGGCGCACGTGGACCGTGCCGTGAGCAAGCTCGACGGCGTCCAAAGCGTCGCGGTCAACCTGCTCGCCGGCTCCATGCTGGTCGACTACGACCCCGCGCAGGTCTCCCCCGACGACATCTGTACCGCTGTCGACCGCGCGGGCTACTCGGCCTCGCCCGTCAGCGCGGGCACCGACGCTGTCCAAAGCGGAAGTGCGCAAGCCAGGTCCGGCGCCGCCCATATGGAGTCGCCGACCAAAAAGTTGGAGGCCGCCGCCTCTGCCATGCGCACCCGCCTCATCGTCTCGATCGTATTCCTCATCCCGCTGTTCTACATAGGCATGGGGCACATGCTCGGCTGGCCGCTGCCCGGCATCTTCACCGACCATACCCACAGCATGACGCTCGCTCTCACCGAGCTCGCCCTGCTCATCCCCATCGTCTACATCAACGACGCGTACTTTATCAACGGGTTTAAATCGCTCGCGCACGGCGCGCCTACCATGGACGCCCTTATTGCCGTGGGTGCCACCGCATCCATTGCCTGGTCGCTCTACGCCATGTTTATCATGGCCGATCAGCTGGCCGCGGGCCAGGTCCACGAGGCCATGATGACAGGCATGAACAACCTGTATTTTGAGAGCGCCGGCACCATCCTGTCGCTCGTCACCGTAGGCAAATACCTCGAGACGCGCAGCAAGTCCAAGACCGGCGGCGCCATCGAGGCGCTGATCGACCTGGCGCCCAAGACCGCGACCGTCGTGGCAGAGGACGGCAGCGAGGCCACCGTCGACGTCGACAGTATCCTTCCCGGCCAGGTCCTGCGCGTGCGCCCCGGCGAGTCCATCCCCGTCGATGGCGTGGTGCTCGAGGGCAGCTCGGCCGTGGACGAGAGCGCGCTGACCGGCGAGTCCATCCCCGTGGAAAAGACCGCCGGCGACACCGTCAACGCCGCCACTGTCAACCGCACCGGCTCGTTTACCTTCCGCGCCACACGCGTGGGCGCCGACACGTCGCTCGCCAAGATTGTCCAGCTCGTCGAGGACGCCAACGCCACCAAGGCGCCCATTGCTCGACTGGCCGACAAGGTCGCCGGCGTGTTTGTGCCCGTGGTGTTCGTGATCTCGGCCGTGACCTTCTTGGTGTGGATGGCACTGACCGAAAGCGTCAACGAAGCGCTCACCTCCGCCGTCGCCGTGCTGGTGATCAGCTGCCCGTGCGCGCTGGGCCTGGCCACGCCCGTCGCCATTATGGTCGGCACCGGCAAGGGCGCCGAGATGGGCATTCTGTTTAAGAGTGCCGAGGCGCTGGAGAACCTGCGCAGCGTGGGCACCGTGGTGCTCGATAAGACGGGCACGATCACCCGCGGCAAGCCTGCCGTGACCGATATCGTAGTGGCCACGCGCGCCGACGACTCGCCCGCCATGAGCAAAAAGGCGCTGCTCAAGCTGGCCGCTGCGCTGGAGCGCTCAAGTGAGCACCCGCTGGCCGAGGCGATTATGGCCGAGTGCGAGACACGCGGGATCGTC
>DAWEIC010000166.1:638-3483 GCA_052364855.1 Collinsella sp. | reverse complement strand
CTCGGCACCGGTGAGCGAGCGGATCAGCTGCGCGGCGTGCTCCTTGCGCGACCCACGCGAACAGGTGTCCACACTGTACTCGAGCGTGCTGTACCCGCGCGCAACCTCGGCCACGGCCTTGGCGACCGACTCCGCGAGCGGGGCGCGGCCCAAGTTGGTATGGATGACCACACCCGTGGCATTAACTGCTGGGCGCAGGCTCGGCAGCGCGGAGCGATGCGCACGCCACTCGATGGCCGAGGCCAGCTCGCGCTTGGAACGCGGGGCGGCGCCGGCACGAATGGCGGCGCGCTCCTCGTCGAGCTCGGCCGTGACGGCGGCATGCACCACCGCGTCGCAGGTCTCCCCCGCCGCCTTCACAACTGGCCACTCTGCGAGCAGCTCGTTGACGGAGGGAATGGCGCGCAGGCGGGCGCGCACCTCATCGGACATGTTCTGGCTATCGCTCATGTGCGGCCTTTCAAAACCAAGGGCAGATCAGTCGGCCGTTCGTCAAAACCAGCCGAATCAATCTGTTGAATCAATCAGTCGTTATTATCCTCGTGCTCTGCGATCTTTTCCACGCGAACGGCGTTTTCCTGAGTAAGCGCGGCACCCGTCAACGGGTCCCAACGCAACGGCGTGTGGTCGAGCGGGCCCACGCCCAAGGCTTGAGCGCCACCGGCATCGGCGCCAAACGAACGTCCGCCGGGGGCGGCCGAGGTGAAGATGCACGCCGGATGCAGATACGGCGTCGTCTCCACGCGCACGCGGTCGCGGCCCATATCGCTCACCAGCTCGACGACCTCGCCATTGGCGATACCCATGCGTGTGGCAACACCGGCATTCATCTGCACGGCATCCAGGTCCGATCCAGCCTCGGCGGCACCTTGGGCCGCAAGCCTTCGCGAAGTGTGCGACTCAAAGGGACGGTTGCCGCTAATGAGACGAAACATCCCCGGGCCGGGCTCCACCATGGGCGCGATCCAGTTGGGCACACGACCCAGGCCGGCTCGTTCCCATACGTCGCTTGCCAGCGCAATTTTGCCGCCATCCAAGGGAATCGCCGGCTCGCCCGTACGCGACGGCAACGCAACACCCGTGTCGGCCCAGCCGCGCTCCTTGAGCTCGTCCAGATTGATTCCAAAAGGCGCCACCTGGGCAGCCGCCAGATCGTCAGACGTAAACTGGAAGTACTCGCCCACACCACACGCCTGTGCCAGACCGGCAAAAATCTCCCGACCGGGACGCGTGTCGTCATGCTGCACGGGCAGCACGGCGTTGCGGTAGAACACCCGCGAATCGTTGACGCCCACGACCGTGCCCACGCCGCGGTCGGCCTCGAGATACGTCACGTCGGGCAGCACGAAGTCAGAAGCACGCGCCGTCTCGGACCAGCGAATATCAATCGTCACGAGCAAGTCGAGCTTCTGCAAAATACCCAGCCAAGCCTGTGCATTGCCATAGCCCGCACCGGGGTTACTGGCATAGACGATGAGCCCGCGCAAATCGCCGGCAAGAATCGACTGGCCGATGGTCGTGCACAGGCCGCGCACCGGATCGACCAGTGGATAGCGCTCGGACCCCAGCTTGGGCCCGCGAGGCACCGGCGGCGTCGCAAAGCGTGCGGGATCGAGATCGCCCAACACAAGCGGCGTGGATGGGTTGAGCGCGCCGCCCGCATGTCCAATACAGCCCAGCAGCACATCAACCATGCAGATAGCTCGCGCCGTCTGGGTACTGTTGACATACGCGATTCCGATGCCGCCATGAAAACCGGCGTCCACCACAGCGGCAGGCGCGGCGGCAGCCAAATCACGCGCAGTCGCTCGGATATCGTCCGCCGGCACATCGCACATCGACTCAGCCCACTCGGGCGTCCAAACAGCGGCCGCCTGCGCCAACTCGTCAAAACCCGTGGTATAGCGGGTCACGAACTCGTGATCGTACAGGTCCTCGGCAATCAACACGTGGACAATACCCAACAGCAGCGCCAAGTCGCAGCCCGGGCGCACGCGCAACCAGCGGTCGGCAAGCGCCGCAGAGCCACTGCGCCGCGGGTCGACCACGATGATCTTCGCCCCACGCCGGCGCGCATCGTTGAGCGCATCAACGGCCCCCGTCGTCGACGAATCCACCAGTGAACGCCCTAGGTACATGATGCAATCGGTATGCGCCAGGTCGGAGGCGGGACTATAGCCCAGGCTGTGCTCCCAACCGGTAAGTCGGCTTACCTCGCAGGCACCGTCTGCACCGTATACGTTGGGCGAGCCCAGCACATGCATAAAACGACACGCCCAGTAGCGGTCGAACGAGGGCACGCCGAGCGTCATGCCCAGCGCGCGCGGACCATGCCCGTCAACAATCCCCCCAAGGCGCGCAGCGATCTGCGCAAACGCCTCGTCCCAGGAAATCGCATCGAACCCCGAGCCATCCTGGCGGCGACGCATGGGGTGCACGATGCGGTCGCGCTCGTCAAACGGCATTGCCAGGCGATGGCGTCCGCGGGCGCACAGGGCACGCGCCGCGCACGGATGCCCCACAACCGGCAACTCGGCCACCACACGCCCACCCTCAACATGGGCCGCAAAGGCGCAATCGGCATAGCATCCCCCGCATGTCGTCACCACGGAGCGACCGTCATGCATAGCTCTCGATGCCATCTCGATTATTCCTTCCAGCTCAGGGGTTCAAACCCCACCGCACCACAGCTCTGCCACCAGCTGCCGCGACGCATAGCCCGCAGCATCCACCGCAGCAAGACACGAAGAGCCTCCCAAAAGGCAAACACCCTCGGGAGGCCCGTACGTCATTCCGGCTTATTACGCCTCGGACTTCTTGGCGTAGATAAACCAGTAGCCGAGCG
>DAWEIC010000166.1:0-628 GCA_052364855.1 Collinsella sp. | reverse complement strand
GCCCACGATGTTGCCCAGCGTGGCGGCAGAGAGGTTAAACGCAATGCCCGCGACGTTGAGTGCATCGGCGCCGGCGACCTTGGCACCATAGCCGCACGCGTGCATCACGGCACCCATGGGCAAAAAGTACATGTTGGCAACACAGTGCTCAAAACCGCAGGCCACAAAGGCGGCGATGGGCAGCAGAATGCCCACAACCTTATCGACCACGGTCTTGCCGGCGGTACCGATCCACACGGCCAGGCACACAAAGATGTTGCACAGGATGCCGCGGAAGAAGATTGTCACCCAGTCGATCGTCACCTTGCCGGCGGCGACGCTCACCATGGAATTGGCGACCGCCTCGCCGTTGAGCTTGTAAATGCCGGCCATGTACACCAAAAAGACGATGAACAGGGCACCGACAAAGTTACCGACCCACACGACGACCCAAGCCTTGAGCATCTGAACCAGGGTGATCTTTTTGCTCTTGAGTGCGCAGACCATAAGCGAATTGCCGGTAAACAGCTCGGCGCCGCACACCAGCACCAGCACCAGGCCCAGGCAAAAGCACAGGCCGCCCACGACGCGCTGGGCACCCCAGCCCAGCGTGCTGTCGCTCAAAAACACCGTAAAGAACAGGCCGCCG
>DAWEIC010000165.1:0-3512 GCA_052364855.1 Collinsella sp. | reverse complement strand
GCAGGCCCATCATCGTCGAGAACAGCTCCGCGATCTCCAGGGCGTCTGCCGGGTCGGCGGCGTTAATGCCCACATGGGCAACGCGCATGCCAAAGAGCTCGACCGGGTTGGCGTTCTGCTCACTCATACAGGCAGTGCCTACTGAGCCATGACGTCGAGAACGGCCTTCTCGGCAGCGACGCGGTTCATGCCGGTCATGAAGGGCACGCCACTCACGTACGGGCAGGTAAGGCCCTCGGGGGCAACGGTGGTGGCGATCAGCAGATCGGCGCCCTCGTCGCAAACGTCCTTGGCCTCGGAGATGGCGCACTGCACGATCTCGTACTTGTCGGCGTAACCGTTGGCGTCGAGCATGGTGGCGACCTTCTGGGCAACGAGCGTGGAAGTAGCAGCGCCAGCACCGCAAGCCAAAACAATCTTCTTCATAGGTAATGTCTCCCTTCATGGTTTACTTTAGGTAAGTGTACCGCAGCGAGCGATGGCGCTCGGCCTCGATGCGCTTTTATGCCAGTTTGCTTGCACGCCGCGTATAATACATCTAGCACGTGTTGTCATACCGCTCGCTTTACGAGCGACTAAGGACTCTAAAATGCCCGATTCCCGCACCCTCTGGACCGCCGTCGTCATTATTTGTATCGCCATATCGGTGTTCTTTAGCGTAAAAAAACGCACCACGTTTAAGCGCCTGCAACAGCTTATGGCTGCCAAGCAGTGGGACGAGTTCGATCGTTTGCTCGATGGCAAACTCACCAGCATGCTGTACCCGCGCTATAACCGCGACTACCTGCGCCTGAACTCCTATCTGCTGCGCGAGGACCACAAGCGCGCCGACGAGATGTTCGATTTGCTGCTGGGACTCAATCTGCCCAAGATGCAGCGCGTCGACCTGGTGATTAAGGCCTTTAACTACTACGTTGGCCAGGAGGACCGCAAAAAGTCCAAGGAGCTGCTGCACGAGATCAAAGGCTTTGAGGGCGGCCAGGCCGAGGCAGTCGCACACGAATGCCAACTGATGTACGACACGATGATCCTCAAGCGCCACAACGACATTCCCGAGCTGGAGCGCATGCTCAAGGAGGCCGGTGACGACAAGGTCAAGAGCTGCCGCTTGGAGTATCTGTTGGCTCTGCAGTACAAGAACAAGGGCGACGAAGCCAAGTTCCAGGAGTTCCTGGAGAAGTCGGGGCAACACTCGATGGCCGTCAACGCGTAACGGACGGCTTGTGCTAGACTTCTAGTCTCACGGGGGCGTGGCGGAATTGGCATACGCAGGAGACTTAAAATCTCTCGCCGCAAGGATTGTGGGTTCGAGTCCCACCGCCCCTACCATATGGAACTTTCGAGCCCGTGTCCCCAAGGGATGCGGGCTCACTTCTTTTAGATGCCGGTGGGACTCGAACCCGCGAGGGGGGCGAGCGTCAAGCGGACGCGCAGCGTCCGCAGCGAGCCGGCGAGGGCGCCAGCAGGCGTCCGCAGCCGGTGCGGATTTGCGCAGCAAATACGCAGACGTCCCACCGCCCCGCGCTTCAGAAAGTCAACTAATTTAGGACGGGCTAAAAAGACAGCTTCGGTCCCTTAGAAGTTGCGGTGGAATAGATCCTGTTTATACCGTTTACCAGCTTATTTAGGAACTATTTCACCGCAACTCAGAGGAAGACGGTTAAAGAGCACTCAGGCTCGGGGTCCAGCCGATGGTGGGAGTCGCGCCGTCGAGGGTTTCGTTGATAGTGGCGGCCATGCCGGCGAGGAGGCTGTTCTCGCTTACGGTGAGCGCATCGTAGCCGCCGGCACGCATGAGCTCGCGGATCACCACGGCGCCGGCCAGAATCACGCCCGCGCGCTTGGGCTGCACGCCCGGCAACGCGGCAATGCCTGCAACATCCAACGCAGACATGCGCTCGATAGCGGCCGAAACCTGATCCAGCGAAAGCTCGCGCAGGTGCACAAAGCTCGAATCGTACGGTTCCAGCTCATGAACGAGCGCCACGAGTGTGGTGACGGTGCCACCCACTGCGACCAAGCGTTCGGCGCGCTCAAAATTGCTCGGCAGGCCCTCAAAATAGGCAGCGAACTGCTCGCCCGCCCACGCGGCAGCGGCAGTAAGCTCGCCGCGTGCGGGCGGCAGTGCCGAGAAAAATCGCTCCGTCACACGGCGACAACCGATGTCCAGCGAACGCGTGCCCTCCAGCGCAAAGACCCCACGCTCCGGCGCATAGACGCCCGTCGCGAGCTCCGTGGATCCGCCGCCCGAATCGGCAACAATGATGCGCTCGCCGGCAAAGTCGTGCGCCACGCCAAAAAACGTCAGGCGCGCCTCGACCTCGCCCGGAATCACCTGCGGTTCGAGCCCCAGCTCACGCAGACCGTCCAGCAGCAGTGCGGCATTGGATGCATCGCGCGCGGCGCTCGTGCATGTGGTGCAAATGCACGCGGCCCCAAAGGCACGCGCCTCGTCCACAAACATGCGGCATGCAGCGAGCACGCGCTCGACCGCCGCCTCGCAAAAGCGACCCGTCGCGTCCACACCCTCGCCCAGGTCGGTAATCTCGGTATGCTTGGACGATTCCACGATCGCCCCGCCCTCGACCTGCGGCAGCACCAGTCGCGACGACACCGTTCCCAGATCGATCGCCGCCACCTTATATCGTTTGCAATCTGCCATTGCGGGCTCCCCTCCGGGCGCTACTCGCCTACTCGCCGCTGGACGCGACCGTCTGGCCCTCGACGCCGTTAAATCCAAACAGCATATCGAGCGTCTTGATGTACCACGGTGCGTCCTTGCCGACCTCTTCGATCTCTTTGGCCACTTCGCTGGCATTCTTGGCGTTTGAGGACTTTTTGCTCGACGACGAATCCGAATCATCGTCCAGGCCCAGCACTTCAATCCTCTTCTCGCCGGGCATCGCCATGCCCAGGCCCCGTGCCGAATCCTTAATGCCCTCTTCCGAGAACCACTTATCAGTGTCTTTTTTCATCTCATCATTGTATTGCTGACGAATCTCGACCTGCTTGGCCAAGATGTCGCTCGAGCGCTTAGCCACGTACAGGTCGCGTACGGGAAAATACAGGCTCACGAGCGCCAGCGCCACGACAATGCCGATAAACAGCGGGCGCAGAGAGCCATGCGTAAAGTCATAGATCGCCTTGACCACCGCATTGTCATTGGCGTAGCGCATAAAGTCCGAGCCCGAAAAACGGTTCGAAGGCCTGCTCGACCTGTCGTGCATCTGGGCCGAGGGACGCGACGCATGCGACGAACGTGCCGGGCGCACCGGTCCATCTGCCGAAGTATTCACATGAGCATTGGGGCGCGAGGTACTTGTCGGGCGCTGCGTGGAGCGGTCGGCGCCGGCGTAGGCGGACCCACCGAGCTGCACTGTGCGCGCACGGCGAGGCGACGGCTCACGCGAACCGGCGGAATAGTACCTGTTGTCGTAAATCTGATCCATGTGCGCCTTGTGCGGTTGAGGTTTGTTTGCGCTAAGTATTCTAGTTATAGCACGAGCGCCCGC
>DAWEIC010000164.1:0-3515 GCA_052364855.1 Collinsella sp. | reverse complement strand
TGGCAGACGCTAAGGATTTCCTGTTTGAGATCGGTACGGAGGAAATGCCCTCCGCACCGCTGAACAATGCCGTCAAGCAGCTTGGCACCATGATCGCCAAGGGTCTCGACGAGGCCGGTCTGGCCCACGGCGAGGTCCGTGTGATCTCGAGCCCGCGCCGCCTGGCTGCGCTCGTTGCCGACGTCGCCACCGCGACCGACGAGGTTCACGAGGTCAAGCGCGGCCCCGCGGCCAACATCGCCTTCGATGCCGACGGTAACGCCACCAAGGCCGCCCAGGGCTTCGCCCGCAAGTGCGGTGTGGCTGCCGAGGATCTGGTCCGTCGCGAGGACACCGACGGCCGTGAGTACGTCTTTGCCGAGAAGAACATCCCTTCCGCCCCGGCCACCCCGATTCTGACGGCCCTGTGCGAGAAGACCATCGCCGGCCTGCAGTGGCCCAACTACCGCTCTCAGCGCTGGGGTCACGAGCACGCCACGTTCGTGCGTCCGGTCCGTTGGATCTGCTGCCTTTTGGGCGAGGACGTCGTGCCCGTGTCGTTTGCCGACGTGACGAGTGGCAACACCACGCGCGGACATCGCGTTCTGGGCCCCGGTGACCATACGGTCGCCAGCCCCGCCGTCTACGAGCAGGTGCTAGAGGACGCCGGCGTGCTCTCTGCCGAGCGTCGTCGCGAGGCTATCCTTGCCGGTATCGCCGAGGTCGAGGCTGCGCGCCCCGGTTGCCACGTCGATACGCCCAAGAAGGTTTTCGAGGAGGTCATCAACCTCTGCGAGTGGCCGACGGTGCTCGTCGGTACCTTCGATGAGGAGTTCCTCAAGGTCCCGCATGAGATCATCTGCGAGTCTATGCTCACCAATCAGCGCTACTTTCCGATCTATGACGGCGAGGGCAAGCTCACGCGTGAGTTTGTGGTCGTCTCCAACAGCAAGCCCGAGAATGCCGAGCGCGTGATCGACGGCAATGAGCGCGTCGTGCGCGCCCGCCTGGACGACGCCAAGTTCTTCTACGAGGAGGATCTGAAGATCTCCCTCGACGAATTCCGTGAGCGTCTGGCCAAGGTCGCCTTCCAGGAGAAGCTCGGCAGCGTGCTCGCCAAGTCCGAGCGTATTGAGCAGCTCGCGCTCGCTATTGCCCGCGAGGCTCACCTGGGTGCCCACCTGGCCGCCGACGCCGCTCGCGCCGCTCACCTGTGCAAGGCCGACTTGGTGTCCAACGCCGTCGTCGAGTTCACGAGCCAGCAGGGCGTGATGGGCGGTTACTACGCCAGCGCGATGGGGGAGAACGACGAGGTTGCTCACGCTATTCGCGATCACTATCGTCCCCGCTTTGCCGGTGACGAGCTCCCCGAGGGCACCGCTGGCTGCATCGTGGCCTGCGCCGACAAGCTCGATACCATTGCCGGCATCTTTGCCATCGGCGAGCCCCCGACCGGCTCTTCCGACCCGTACGCGCTGCGTCGTGCCGCCATCGGCATCATCAACATCCTTCGCGACCGTCTGCCGATCGACCCCACGTCGCTCATCGACTTTGCGCTCGAGCTCTATAGCGAGCAGGGCATTGAGTTCGACGCCGCCGAGGTCGCCCAGCGGGTTCGCGACTTCTTCCACGGCCGTTTGGTGAGCATGGCCCGCGACGAGAAGATCCCGGCCGACACCGTTGCCGCCGTTTCCGCGGTGCACATCATCGCTCCGTCGGTCTTCTTCGCCCGCTGCGCCGCCCTCGATGAGGCCCGCAAGAACGACGCCGAGACCTTCGACAACCTGGCGACCGCTTACGCCCGCGCGGCGCATATCTCCAAGTCCGAACTGGGCGCGGAGTACGATCGCGCTCTGATGGGCGAGGTCGAGCTTGCGCTTGCCGACGCCTCCGAGGCCGCTCAGACCGCCGTCGATGCCGCGCTTGCTACCGAGGATTATCCTGCCGCATTCGCTGCCCTCGCCGCCCTGCGTGCCCCCATCGACCGTTTCTTCGACGAGGTTATGGTCATGGACAAGGACGAGCAGCTCCGCGATAATCGCCTTAAGCTGCTCAACCGCTTCGAGGCCGTTTTCTCCGGCATCGCCAACATCGGTGAGCTTGCCCGCAAAAAGTAAGCTATCCTGCGCATAAGCGCAAAAGGAGCCCCGCATGGATTGCCCGGTCACCGCTCGTCCCACCGTTATCGTTATCTCCGACTCGCTCGGTGATACCGCTTGTGAGGTGGTGCTTGCGGCGTCCGGGCAATTTGATGAAGGGGCTTTTCGTGTTTTACGTCTGCCTAAGGTGACCTCGGTGGAGCAGGTTAAGTCGTTTGTGGGTCCGCATGTCGATGCGGACCATCGCGATATCGCCGTATTCCACACAATTGTCGATCCGGCGCTTCGTGCTCGCGTGCTCGACTACTTGGGCATGCTGCACATTCGCTCGGTCGACCTGATCGGCCCGACGCTTGCCGTGCTGTCGTCGCTTATCGGCGTGCCGCCAAAAGGAGTGGCGGGTGTGATCCATAAGACCGATGACCGGTATTTCCACCGCATCGAGGCCATGGAGTACTTTGTCGAGCACGATGACGGACGTGGTTGCGACGATCTGTCGGGTGCCGATATCGTGCTGCTGGGCGTGTCGCGCACATCCAAGACGCCGCTGTCGATGTATTTGGCCTATCAGGGCTACAAGGTCGCCAACGTTCCGTTGGCGCACGGTATGGAGCCGCCCAAGTCGATTTACGAGGTAGACCCGATGCGGTTGTTTGGCCTGATTTCGACCGTCGACGTTATTTCTGAGATTCGCGATAGCCGCTTGGGCGACGACTATGCCCGTGCCGTCGCCGGCTCCTATGCCGAGCCCGAGAGCGTGCGAAGCGAGCTCGAGGAGGCTCGTGCTCTCATGAAGCGCCTGGGTTGCTTTGTAGTGCGTACCGACGGCAAGGCGATCGAGGAGAGCGCCTCCGAGATCATCGCTCACCTCGATGAGATCCAGGAAGCAAGGGCCCGCCGAGCCGCCCGCCGCGCCCAGCAGCAGTAACTACTGAGTAGCTAATTTGGGACGTGTCTCTATAGTATTGTCAAATCTCCTGGGACGAGCCCGCCCTCCTCGAGTCGCTCGGGAGGCTCGGCGTTGCAGAGACGGCGAGGTCGGACGGGGATTACCTCTTCGTGATGGAGGGGAACCCCGGCGCTGGAGGGCGACGGGGAGGCGCCTCGGGTGCAGCTACACAAGGGGGCCTGTCCACGAGGTCCACGTGCGGGAAGTCAATTAATTTACCGTTCAAAAAGGGGGCAATGTGGGAAAGGGCCAAGCCGACTATTGAAATGACGATAAAGACGAGGCATCCTGATGTATGTCGGAATATAGATAGGACAAAACGTATCATCTATATCGCTTCTATGAAACCCGATGCAAGTTCTTCTCAATCTCGAAATAGATTGAAGGCATTGAGAGGAACTTTATACTACAAAAATCGTAGGTCTGCCACCTATGTTAGCGCCGGGCGATTTTAGCCGCTAATAGTCAAACTATTTTGACCAATCCCG
>DAWEIC010000163.1:0-3522 GCA_052364855.1 Collinsella sp. | reverse complement strand
CGGTGGTCGAGAGCGATCAGGCAGCCGAGGTCGCAAGCCTCGATAACGCGCTCAACAACCCCGATTTTACGTCGGTGTTTGCGCCCATCGATCCGCAGGCCAGCCGCAAGAAGATGGCCAAGCAGGCCGGTGTCGAGCCCGTCATCCTTATGGAGCATGTCACCAAGATCTATCCGGCACAGCCCAACAAGCCTGCACTCGACGACATCAACATTGAGATCTATCCGGGCGAGTTCGTCTTCCTGGTCGGTCACTCCGGCTCGGGTAAGACCACGCTGCTGTCGACGCTCAACCGCGACGTCAAGCCGACGAGCGGTCGCATCCTGGTTGCCGGTCAGGACCTCATGAAGATCAAGAACCGCAAGGTTCCGTTCCTGCGCCGCCAGATTGGCGCCGTGTTCCAGGACTTTAAGCTTCTGCCGCAAAAGACCGCCTACGAAAACGTGGCGTTTGCCCTGCAGTGCATCGGCAAGCCCAAGGGCGTCATTCGCAGCCAGGTGCCCGAGGTGCTGCGTCTGGTCGGTCTGGCCGATCAGATGGACTCGCTGCCCGACCAGCTTTCCGGTGGCGAGCAGCAGCGCGTCGCCGTCGCCCGCGCTATGGTCAACCGTCCGCCGCTGCTGATCTGCGACGAGCCCACGGGTAACCTCGACCCGGCGATCTCGCTGGGCATCATGAAGCTGCTCGAGCGTATTAACCGCACCGGCACCACCGTGATCGTCGCCACGCACGACCGCGAGATGGTCGATAGCATGCACCGTCGCGTGATCGCCCTCGAGGGCGGCCACGTTATCCGCGACCAGGAGAGGGGAGGTTACGGCAACTATGGCACCAACTAACGTGGGCTACTCCTTCAAAGAGGCAATCAGCCACTTCTTCCGTAACTGGACTACCTCGCTCGGCGCCGTCATCACGATTTTCCTTTCGCTGTTTATCATCGGCCTCTTCATCATGGGCTCTGCGATGCTGAACTCCGTGATCGGCACCGTCGAGGATCAGGTTGTCATCAACGCGTTCATCAGCGATGACGCCGATCAGGCCGATGTTCAGGCTTTTGAGGCCGAGCTCAAGACGTGGAGCAACGTCAAGTCCGTGACCTACAAGGACAAGGACGACGCGCTGGCCGAGTATACGAGCAAGATGTCGGGCAACGCCGACGCCACCATGAGCGCGCTCGATGGCCAGAACCCGCTGCCGGCTTCGTTTGCAATTGAGATGGACGATCCGTCCAAGGTCGAGAGCACGGCAGAGAAGCTCAAGAAGGACGCCGATTTCCAGAAGATCGCAGATGATGGCGACGTCAACGCGAGCGTGCTGTACGGCCAGGAGGAAGTGAGCCGCCTGTTCCAGGTGACTAACTACATCCGCATTGCTGCCGTGGTACTCGTCGGCCTGCTGACCTTTATCGCGTTCATCTTTATCAACAACACGATTCGCCTGTCCATCACGGCGCGTCGTCGCGAGATCGCGATCATGCGTCTGGTCGGTGCCAGCAACGGCTTCATTCGCGGGCCGTTCATTACCGAGGGCGTGCTGCAGGCCATTTTGGGTTCGCTGCTTTCCATCGGCGTGCTGGAGCTGCTGCGCAACCTGATGATTCCGCGTCTTCAGGAGAGCATCGGCTGGATGTCGTTTGCCCTGCCGATGCAGTACTACCTGGTGACCTATGCTGCGCTGGTCCTGGTCGGCGTGATTATCGGTCTCTTTGGTTCTGCCATCGCCATGCGCCGCTACCTGCGCGTGTAGGCATGTCTGGATTTCATTCCTTCCAACGGGTCGTCTCTTATGGGGCGGCCCGTTTTTTGATTCCGATGCGACGGCAGGATCGCGGATCATTTGGGTAGACTCTTTGGAGTCCGCAATCGATAGCAAGGAGGCGCCATGGGGCGCAACAACAAGCATAAGCGCGGTGCCCGCAACAAGCGTGGACCGGTGCGCAGCGAGCGCCGTCCGAGTCTGACCGGACGCGTGCAGCTCCATGAGCACAGTGCCTATGTCATAACCGAGAACGGCGACTACAAGGTTATGGGTCGCGGTAAGCGCGAGATTATGGACGGCGATACCGTCGCCGTGAGCATTAAGAACAGCCCACATGGTGAGCGTCGTGCCGTGATCGAGGGCGTGGTTGAGCGCGCAGCTATAAGCGTGGTGGGCACGTACCAGACCGCCGGTCCGCTCGGTGTGATTGAGCCGCTCGATTCGCGCCTGAAGGCCGACTTCTTCATTCTGCCCGAGGATACCTCGGCGGATCGTCTGGGTGTCCACCCGGGCGATGCTGTTGTCGCGCGCATTTTGACCTACCCGACGCGCCTGGAATCGGGCACTGTGACGATCGAACGCCGCATTGGCGGAGATGACGCGCCCGATTTGGGCGTTCAATATGTGATGGCGCGTTACGGCTATACCGATAGCTATCCCGAGGCCGCGCTGGCCGAGGCCGAGGGGCTTTCGCTCGATGTGTCCGCGGCGCTTAAGGACCCGCTCCGCCGCGATCTGCGCGACCGCTTTGTCATCACGATCGACCCAGTCGACGCGCGCGACTTTGACGATGCCGTTTCGTTGGAGCGCACGCCCGAGGGTGGCTACAAGCTGGGTGTGCATATCGCCGACGTTTCACACTATGTTGCTTGGGACGGGCATATCGATCTTGAGGCGCGCCATCGCACGACGTCGGTCTATCTGGCCGATCGTGTGCTGCCCATGCTGCCCGAGCGCCTGTCCAACGATCTGTGCTCGCTTCGCCCTGATGAGGACCGTCTTGCGTTTACTGTCGATATCGAGCTCGATGCGCAGGGTCGCGTGCGGCATTACGATCCGTACCCCAGCGTGATTCGCTCGCGTGTGCGTATGGACTATGACGGCGCCGAGGCGCTGCTGGTGCGTGCCGGCGCGGTTGAGTATTCGGTGCTGGAGGGTGCGGCCGAGGATGTTGCGGCTGCCGAGACCTCGCGCGAGGAAGCGCTTGAGCGCGGTCTTGCGTGCGAGGAGGCCGCCCGCGGCTACAACGTCGACCTCGGCGATTTCCTTGTCGCCGCCAACGAACTCGCCGAACTCCGCCGTCGTATCCGTCGCGCCCGCGGCTCAGTCGATTTTGACACGGCCGAGATTCGTGCTCTGTTGGATGAGGACGGAGTACCCGTGCAGATTGTGGCGCGTGAGCGTTCGTGCGCCACGTCGCTTATCGAGGAAGCCATGCTGCTCGCCAACGAGTGCGTTGCAGAGTGGCTGGCAGACCGTGATATCGAGGCCTGCTATCGCGTGCATGAGGATCCGAGCCCCGATAGCCTGCACGGTGCCGCCGTTGCGCTGGCGCAGCTAGGCATCATCGACGATCGCCGTGCTGCCGGTATTGCCCTAGGGAGCCCCGATGAGCTGCAGGCTGCAGTCGATGCTGCCGCCGGTACGGCCAACGCACCGCTCGTCAACATGCTGCTTCTGCGCAGCATGCAGCGCGCGCTGTACAAGCCGCGCAACGAGGGCCACTTTGCGCTCGCCGCGCCGTGCTACTGCCACTTTACGAGC
>DAWEIC010000162.1:0-3551 GCA_052364855.1 Collinsella sp. | reverse complement strand
ACCGAGCGCTATCTGAATGGGATATAACCCCAACACATGTCCAAATATGGAGAAAAACACTGCAGAAAAGAGAGCCCTTACCAGAGACGCGACGGAAAGGATCGTCGCGCGGAGATCGTCCGCTATCGCGTCTTGGATTAAGTTTTCCGAAGTGATGTACACCACTTCTGGGAGAAAACAAAGCACCATGCTAAGGCCAAACAAACACAGCGGATTTGAAGCGAACCACGGAAGAATCATGAAAAGGCCAGCCTCGATTAGCATCGAGCCGAGCATGGTATTTCTTTTCCCGAAACGCAATGAGAAGAAATCTGCTGCAATGTAGGCCGTCGCATTTACTGCATAGGATGCACCGAAAAAGATTCCTATTATGGAGACGGGAGCATCAAATGCGTCGAATACCAACTGATTCAAGTTGTAATAACTCCCATAGAATCCATCGAGCATGCTTGTGCCGATTAGAAGAAGCAACACCGCAAAAGCTGATTCTCCAATGCACCAGGTTTCGCGTCTGAACATCTTGGCTACGTCAAACCTTTCCTCCCCAGAGTTTTTGGAATGGGTCGTTTCCATCCTCTCAATGGGATACAGAAGGAAAAGCTGCAGGAGATAGAAAACGGAAACGCATACGTAGAGGGCACTCCAAGATACTTGGGCAATGAATGATCCGAGCACAATCGCCATTCCCGTAGCGATTGATTGCGCGGCAAGCAGCCGAGCGTTGATGGTGAGGAAACGCTCTCCTTGACCGGCATTCCGGGCAATTTCATATAAAAGTGCTTGTTCGGATCCCGATTGAAGGGAGTAGGCGAGTGCCTCAACAAGGGAAAGCACGACAAGAAAGGGACCTGAGAGCAACAGCATGCCAGCCGTATGGAAGAAAAGCAGCAGCACGCCCACTTGAATCGAAAACTTCTTTCCAAAGAAATCGCCTATCAGCCCTGTTGGCAGCTCGAGGACGACCGTTGTAATGTTAAACAGGGCTTGATAAAGCGCGATTTCCGTGACAGACATTCCTTTCTCCGCAAGGAAAAGTAGAAACACTCCCCGATTTAAAACAAATCCCGCGAGAACGAAAAAGGCGGAATAGATGTGCAGTTGCGTAGCGGCATTCTTATTCATTTGGCACTTCCATCAACTACTTTTGTCGGGCCGCTCGCTACTGACTCGAAGCCTGAAGTGTTCACAGTTGATGTGAAGAGCGGTAAAGCTTTTGCACAGGGTATCAATGGAATACATCCGAAGCGTTTTCGGCAGTATCATCGGCGAAGGCGGGATTAGCCTTTACGCGGCGCTCACCCTCGATGTATTTGACGATTTGATCAATCGTCTGGTTGGCGTGGCTCTTGAGCTTGCGCTCATAGAAGAAGAGGCCGAGCTTGCCGCGCGTGCCAGACGTGTTGCCACCCGCACCCTGAAAATCCTCGGTATAGGTGAGCTCGCAGGCACCATCGCCAGCAGGTGCAGCCTCATAGCGCATAGTATTGATGCCCGCCGCATACTGAAAACGGACCTCATAGAGACACGGGTAGTCAAAGTGCTTGATTTTAGCCTTGATCGCCATGCCCTTGGCCTTGCCTTTTGCGGACTGGGCGCGCTTCTCGTACTTATAGCCGTTGAGCTTGTTGCGGCTGGGACGCTTGCCCGTGGCGTTCTCGATATCCTGCATGATGGACCCCGCCAGAGCGTCAAAAAGCTCCTCCGGCGTCACCTTAAGCGTTTTGGTGAGCTGCATGATGGCTCCTTATTCGTTTGAACCGTTCGAGCCATTGTACCGCCCCAGGCTCTCCCATGCGTTGCGGTGAAATGCGGACTGTTTGGCGGCTTTTTTGGCCAAAACAGTCCGTATTCCACCGCAAGTTATTGAGGGCTAGAGGCTGTAGGTGACCACCTGAGGCTCGCACGGGTTGGCGAGGTCGACTTGCTCCACGCGGACGAACTTGACGGTCACGGCCTCAAAGCCCGCCTTGTGCAAAACATCAGCGTAGACGTGCGCCTGCAGGGCGTGCTTCTCCTGCAGCTGTTCCGGCGTCTCGTCCGGCGTGCCGCCCGTCTTGTAGTCGATGACCAGCGCGCATGACGAATCCGCCGGGTTCGTCGCCAAAGCATCGATGGCGCCCTCGGCATATGCACCGTAGCGAGCGATGTCCTCATCCTCGCAGCCCAGCGAAAAGAACGGCACCTCGGCGCGAACGCACGGCCAGGCAAGCAGCTCGGCACGGACCGCCGACTTGAGCCAGCGATCCAGGGCAACGTCGAAGCGTTCGCGCTGTTCCGGCGTCAGGCGCCACAGGCGAGCCAGGGCGTCGGCACGCTCGGCGGGCAGCGCATCGGCACCCATCTCGATCAGCCACTGGCAGGCGGCATGGAACGCCGAGCCCAGCGCCATGGGGTTGCCGGCGGGCTCAACGGCGGCCACGCCTGCATCCGTCATCTCGGAACAATCCGACTCCGCATCATCGCCGGCCTCGTCCATGGGCGTGTGTGCCTCGGCGGCACGGTCCTCGGACTCGGCATGCAGCGCCGCGGCAATTGACGAGTAGCTGTACGAATCGCGCGCCGGATACGGGCAGGTGCCCATGCGCACGCCCACCGCCTGGGGATACACGAGCTCAAACGCATCGGGCTCGGGGTCGGCAGGGCCGGGAACGGCGGCGCGGGCATCCGCACCGGCGCCCTCCGGCTCCGCATCGCCGCGGACAAGCCTGCCCTCGGCATCCAGCGAAGCATTGGCCTCAAACGCCTGCTCGCCAAAGGTAAAGTCCGAAAGCGAAATGAGCTCGTAGTCGCCCGGCTTGGAGTTGTCGAACACCAGGCGGTCGGCATCGAGCTGCGGCATGTCCAGAGCGTCGGTAGGCAGAATACGACGCAGCACGTCATAGGTCAGATCGGTCTCGACGTCGAAGGTCGGCGCCGTCACCTTGCCGCGGCTCACGCCGGCATCCATCGCCAGAATGACCAGCTCTCGCGCACGCGTCATGGCAACATAGAGCAAGCGAGCCCGCTCCTCGAGCGAAAGCTGCAGGTCGTCGTTACGCAGGCGGGCAAATGCCTCGGCGGGAGAGCCCGTCGCACAGACGTCCTCCATGAGCTCTGGCGGCAGCCACAGCGACATGCCCTTGCCCTTAAACGCGTGCTCAAACTGCTTTTTGACGTCATCGCCCTTCACGAACGTGCCGTCCGCGAGTTTAACGCCGTCGAAGCGTGCCGGCAGCGCCACGACCTGCGCTCCGCCCTCGACACGCCCCATCTGAGCCGCACCGGACGATTTGCGCACGCCAAAACACTCGGCAACCGCTACGACCGGATACTCCAGACCCTTGGACGCATGCACCGTCATGATGCGCACCGCGCCGTCGCCCTCCTCGTTGAGCGCGCCCGGGGCCTCCTTGCCCGCCAAGAAGCGGTCGAAGGCGAGCGCGATGGAGCGCGGAGAATTGCCGAGCTCGGCCTCTGCCTCGGCCACGGCGTCGAGCGCCTTGAGCACGTTGGCGGCGATGGCCTTGCCCTCGGGACCACGCTGCGCCAGACGCACAAACCAGCCGGAGGCG
>DAWEIC010000161.1:0-3573 GCA_052364855.1 Collinsella sp. | reverse complement strand
CGCCCCCGCCACCTACGGCGAGGATTACCGTCCCGACGCCCAGCAGCTGCTCGCCGCGTTTGACGCCGTCGAGGCGCTCACTGCTACCGGCGACGCCCTGGCCGTCTCCACGCCCGGCTACGGCTGTGGCGCCGAGAGCCTCTTTAAGATGTGCGTCGGCAACCAGATCGGCATCGAGCTTGCCGAGGATGTGGACGTGGAGAGCCTCTTCACCCCGCTCTACGGCAGCTTTATCGTCGAGCTCGCCGAGGACGCCGAGCTGCCCGAGGTCGCCGACGGCGTTGTCGTCGAGCCCCTGGGTACCACCGTCGAGGGCTATGTCATCGACACCGGCTCCGAGGTCATCGAGCTCGCCGAGCTCCAGGAGGCCTGGGAGAGCGGCATCGAGGGCGTCTTTGCCTACCGCAGCGCCGGCGAGACCGCCGAGGTCGAGACCATCGACTTCCGCACCAAGGATATCCATGTGTACGGTGGCGCCAAGATCGCCCGCCCGCGCGTGATCATCCCCGTGTTCCCCGGCAACAACTGCGAGTACGACAGCGCCCGCGCCTTCCGTGCCGCCGGCGCCGAAGCCGACACCTTCGTGATCAACAACCTCACGCCCGAGGCCGTCGCCGAGAGCACCCACGAGCTTGCCCGCCGCATCCGTGCAAGCCAGATCGTCATGATCCCCGGCGGCTTCTCGGGCGGCGACGAGCCCGACGGCTCCGCCAAGTTCATCACGGCGTTCTTCCGCGCTCCCGAGGTCACCGAGGCAGTCCGCGACCTGCTCAAGGCCCGCGACGGCCTGATGCTGGGCATCTGCAACGGCTTCCAGGCTCTGGTCAAGCTCGGCCTGGTGCCCTACGGCGACATCGTCGACGCCACGCCCGATGCGCCCACGTTGACGTTCAACACCATCGGTCGCCACCAGAGCCGTCTGGTGCGCACCCGCATCTCGTCCAACCTGTCCCCGTGGCTGTCGCAGTGCAGCCTGGACGACCCCTACACCGTCGCCATCAGCCACGGCGAGGGCCGCTTTGTCGCCAATGACGAAGTACTCGCCCAGCTGATCGCCAACGGCCAGGTCGCCACGCAGTACGTGGGCGAGGACGGCAAGCCCAGCATGGATCTTTCCGTCAACCCCAACGGCTCCGCACTCGCCATTGAGGGCATCACGAGCCCCGACGGCCGCGTCCTAGGCAAGATGGGCCATGCCGAGCGTCGCGGCGACAACCTGTACCGCAACGTGCCCGAGCATGTCCCCGGCGACAAGTTCATGCCGATCTTTGAGAGCGGCGTAGCCTACTTCGCTTAATACGTTCCCATCGGGTACAATCCCCTCGGGTAACAACACCCGCCACCGACGCATCCGGTGGCGGGTTCTTTTTTGCTTCGCGCATGTAGAAAGGACATCATGAAAAGCCGCAAGCCGTATCTCGCCACCCTGCCCGGACTCATCCTGGGCTGTCTCGTTTGCTGCGCGCTCTGGGGCTCTGCCTTCCCCTGCATCAAGATCGGCTACGGCCTCTTTGGCATTCCCGCGCACGACAGCGCCTCGCAGCTGCTCTTCGCGGGTCTGCGCTTCACCCTTGCCGGCATGCTGGTCATTGTTGGCATGAGCGTGGCCCAGCGCCGACCGCTCGTTCCGCAAGCGCGTGATATCAAGCCCATCTGCATCTTGTCGCTCTTCCAGACCATCGGCCAGTACTTCTTTTTCTACCTTGGTCTCTCCCGTGCAAGCGCTATGTCAAGCTCCATCATCGAGGCCAGCGCCAACTTCTTGGCTATCCTCTTTGCCGTCCTGGCGTTTCGCACCGAAAAGCTCGATGTGGCCAAGGTGCTCGGCTGCGTACTGGGCTTTGCCGGCGTCGCGCTCGTCAACCTTTCGGGCGCGGACGGCACCTTTGGCTTTACGCTCGACGGCGAGGGCTTCATCCTGGCCTCCACCGTCGCGGGTGCTCTTTCGACCTGCCTGATCGGTATCTTCTCGCGCGAGCACGACGGCGTCTTGCTTGCCGGGTGGCAGTTCTTGGTCGGCGGCCTGGTCCTCACCGCCATCGGCTTTATGATGGGTGGCGCGCTCTCCCCCACGGCGATTGCCCCCGCCATCGCGCTCATCATCTACATGGCGCTTATCTCCGCGGTCGCCTACTCGCTGTGGTCGCGCCTGCTTGCCGTCAACCCCGTCAGCCGCGTCTCGGTCTTTGGGTTTATGAACCCCGTCTTTGGTGTGCTGCTGAGCGCGCTGCTGCTCGGCGAGGGTGCTGGCACGAGCCCCGTTACCGTCATCGTTGCCCTGCTGTTGGTCTGCAGCGGCATCATCATCGTCAACAAACCCAAAAAAGCTTAACGAACTGCCCTTATTTAGCAGAGGGGATTCATGTACTTTAGCTTAATGGAGTACATCGGTGAGCTGAGGGCCGCCACGCACGCAAGCGTGCACCCCTTTTCCTAGCGTATCTGGACGCCGGCTTTCTTTTTCTCGGCCTTGACGCGGTAGAGCTCCGCATCGGCAGCGCGAAGTAAGTCTTGCCAGGTATCAACACTATCGCCGACCCGCGCGTAACCGATGGACATCCGCAATGCATACGGCACCTCGGCACGAGCGAGCTCGTCGTTAATCGCCGAACACAGGTCTATGATGTCCTGTTCCGCCGTCGCCTTTTGAAGCACCACGAACTCATCGCCACCATAGCGTGCGATAAAACCACCAGACGCCGAGCAGACCTCTTTGAGCGTAGCAGATATGACCTGGAGGGCATGATCGCCCTCAACATGTCCATACCGGTCGTTAATTTGCTTAAAGCCGTCGGCATCCATCATAAGCAGATACACATCATCGGCCTGGTCAGCACCCGAGAACAGCGACAGCATATAGGTCTCAAAACGGTTGCGATTGTTAAGGCCAGTCAACGGGTCGGTCGAGATCAGCTGCTCCTGACAAACAATGTAGAGCTGCAACATACTTAACATGATGCCGACACTAAGGCAGGGACCCGAATAAAAGACCTGAAAGACACCGGCCACCAAGGCCGGAATGGCGAAAAATGCCAAGGTTTGATAGATGGCCTTCTTTTGTAGGCTCTCGACCTTGCAAGATTGTATAAACGCATGCAGGGACGTATATATAACGTAGCAGTAGCTGACGATGGGCTGGATCATATAGACAAAACCGCGACGATACGCGCCCTGCGCATCGATATAGAACAGGGCGTGCGTCCAGTAGCTAGTAAACGCCAGTACGACTACCAGCACCGCAGGCAGCGTTACAAACGCCATCCTATAGCGCGCGGTCAAAAGGCGAGAACCCTGCACCGTCTCGGAATAGATAAACCAAATGAGGCACGCGGCGGCAAAGAGCGAAAACGAAACCGCGTTGGAAATCCAGTTGGCAGCAATGCCCAGCGTGCCGCCCACACCGTCCGAAAGCGTCCAGATTATATCGAATAGCATGTACGCGGCAGAGGTGTAACCGAGCGTACTAAACAATAACTGCTGGTTACTCGAGAACAAGGAGTGGCGACTTCGCGCGGCAAGCCCGATAAGAACAATCATGCATAGCAGGAATATCCCAATCTTGAGTGCCTTAAC
>DAWEIC010000160.1:0-3585 GCA_052364855.1 Collinsella sp. | reverse complement strand
TCCAAGTTAGACCATTTCAAATGGTTCGATGTCTGCCCGGATGCGACACTGAAGTGAGTGTCCATCCTCGCAGTATCCGGTTCTCAAGGTGCACGCCTGCGCTGGTTCCCGGTTCCACCGGGCCGCGCGGCAAGGAGATATATTGCCAGACCGCGAAGCTCTGTGGGACGTCAATTCCACTCTTCACAAGTCCTACACAACATATTGCTTTCTATAGGTAATAGAAAGACTGGTGCGGATCTTCCGCACGTATCAGATGATGACCCTTTGGTTCAGGAATATATAGAGATCGGTCACCTGTAAGTGTTTATCTACCCGCGCTTTTAGCAATGTAAACCGCGCTTCAGATAAAAAGAGGGAGCGCCGCGCACAACGCGACACTCCCCTAGCGATTCAAGAGAATCTATTAGGCCTCGAGAGCCTTCTTGGCGATGGTAGCCAGCTCGTTGAAGGACTCGATGTCCTCGTAAGCCATCTGAGCCAGGACCTTGCGGTCGAGCTCGATGCCGGCAACCTTCAGGCCGTGCATGAACTGAGAGTAAGAGATGTCGTTCAGGCGAGCAGCAGCGTTGATACGAGTGATCCAAAGAGAACGGATCTCGCGCTTCTTGTTGCGTCGATCACGATACTGATACTGCAGGGAGTGCTGGACCTGCTCTTTAGCATGCTTGTAAGTACGCGAAGCGGCACCGTAGTAACCCTTCGCACGGTGCATAACGGTACGGCGCTTCTTCTTGGCGGCAACAGCGCGCTTAATACGTGCCATGTTCTATCAACTCCTAGACGGTAAAACGAAAAACGGGAACGCGAACTTAGGCGAGACGCGACTTGATGACCTTGCGGTCGGCAGCGGCGATCTCGGTCTCCTGACGGAAGCCACGCTTACGCTTGGTGGACTTCTTGCTCAGGATGTGGCTCTTGAAAGCCTTGGCGCGCATAAGCTTGCCGGTACCAGTCTTGCGGAAACGCTTCTTGGTGCCGCTGTGGGACTTCATCTTAGGCATGAAATACTCCTTAATCGGTTACAGAACACTAGTTACTTGGTATCGCTTGCCGCTTTATCCTCATCGAAGGCGCCCTTAATCGGGGCGAGCAGCATAAGCATGTTACGGCCTTCCATCTTAGGCTTGGACTCGACCGTAGCGTAAGGCTTGAGATCCTCGGCGAGACGCTCGAGAACGTTAAGGCCCTGCTCCGGGTGAGCCATCTCACGGCCGCGGAACATGATGGTGATCTTAACGCGTGCGCCCTTCTTGAGGAAACGCAGAACGTGGCCCTTCTTGGTCTCGTAGTCGCCAACGTCAATCTTGGGTCGGAACTTCATTTCCTTGACCTCGACCTTGGACTGGTTCTTACGAGCAGCCTTGGCCTTCATGGCCTGCTGGTACTTGAACTTACCGTAGTCCATGACCTTGCAGACCGGCGGCTCCGCGTTGGGAGCGATCTCGACCAGGTCGAGACCCTGATCGTCGGCGACGCGCTGGGCATCGCGGATGGCGAACAGGCCGAGCTGAGAGCCATCGACGCCAATCAAACGGCACGAAGATGCAGTGATCTCGTCGTTGATGCGGGTGTCATCAGACTTAGCTATTTTCCCTACCTCCATTCATAAAAAAATAACCCGGCGCTTCTCAGCAACCAGGTCGTACACATAGACTTCCTCGATTTGAGGAAGGGAATCTAAGTTGTATGACCAGTCAGCTGCTCATTGGCGCCAAAAGGTGGGAACCCTCGGGTTCCTCTTTAGGGCATTGCGGGAACAACGCCTTGCGAATAATAACACGTACAGCGCGTTATCACATTACGTACACGAAAAAGGGGCCTTGACCCCCTTGAACGCTCGCTTGCATGCATGGTGCCCGAGGCGAGACTCGAAGGGCCTTCGCTTCGCGAAGCCCCGGGCTTCGGGCGCGTGGCGCCCTCGCCACGCTCCGCTACAGACAGGCCACAGGCCTGTTTGCTTAACGCTTCGCGCGCTCACGCGAGTTCGGCACGAAAAAGGGGGCCGCAACCCCCTTGAACGCTCACTTGCATGTATGGTGCCCGAGGCGAGACTCGAACTCGCACGTTGTTGCCAACGGTGGATTTTGAGTCCACTGCGTCTGCCAATTCCGCCACTCGGGCACGCAATGCGTGAGTTAGTTTATCACAGCTTTCTACCGATTAGTCCGAAAATGGAACTTCGAGCATTTCGATGAGTTCGACCGTGCGGAGCATCTCGCGCTGACGGCATCCACGACCGTCGACCGAAGCCTCACCCATCTGGTTATCGTAAGGGTCCTCGCGCATGCCGTCGAAAGAGGGCTCAAACTCTGCCTGGAATCGATTGTTGGCCACCATACGCCACGGGTCGAGATTGCCAAAGTAGTGACGGCGGCGCCACTCCTCCCCCATCCTGCGAGCAGAAGATCCAAATGACACGTCGGCGTTGAGCCAACCGGTCTGCGGCGTATAGAACTCTGCCCAGTCGTGCGACCCCACCGAATCGGGCGCAACGTACAGGCCGCTCTGCCAACGGGCAGGCACGCCCGCGATACGGCACATGGTGATAAACGTGAGCGCCATAACGCCGCAATCGCCGCGGAGCGAATGCGCGCAGTCATCGGCAATAGATCCCAAAAGCAAGTACGGCGGCTGATAGCGATAGTCGATGTACTGCGTCAGGTAATCATAGATAGCACGAGCGCGATCGAGCGGATCCTCGAGCCCGTCAATGACACCGGCCGTCAGCTGCTGCAGATACGGCGTGAATGCAATGTGCGGACGGTCCTCGGAAATATCCTCGGGCAGAGGCGCGTCCATACGCGGATGAACCGGAAGTGTGCCACCGTAGACATCACAATAAGCAGCATCGATGTGATAACGATAAGTCACCGAGAATGAGCGCTCACTCGAAGAAGACCACGAGGCGGTACGCGCCGAAGCGTTCGCGGGAGCAACAGCACCCTCCGGCGTCATGTCGAGAATCTCGACCCGAGACTGCTGACGGCAGGCAGCCGCGACGGGAAGCCAAGCGCAAACGGTCTCTCCCTCCAGAGCGCCGGGGACAGACACGGACGCTTTAAGCGTAATGACGCGAGCCAATCCGTTTTGTGACTCCATCTCCTTGAGCATCTCGTCGCGCAGTGCTATTCCGTCCGTAGAATCGGGACGCATGCCGGGGACCTCTTTGGGATATACGCGAAGCGAATCGAGGAAGTTGTCGAGAACGAACAGCTCGCCATCGATAAAGCGCCAGTCAATACGCTTACGATTAATCAGGTCATCAAACTGCTCTTCGGTAAACCCTGGCCACTCCTCGCGAATCATCGCAATAGCCTGATCGCGAGACACCGAAAAATGAAGCGGCGTCTCGAGCATGCGATACCGCTCGGCACGAACACAAGCAGCCAGCGAAGGCTCGGGGTTCTGCTCCAAAAGGCGATCGCAGGCAGCAACAGCCTGCGTCAAATACCCGGCATCCTTAAGACGAAGAATCTCGGGCGGCAGTTCAACATCGAGATGACGAAAGTCATCACAGCGAACATCAGCAGAGCAACCAACAGGACCCTCGTCAATAACCTTCCCATCCGAAGGCAGTACATT
>DAWEIC010000159.1:1409-3617 GCA_052364855.1 Collinsella sp. | reverse complement strand
TTAGCGACGTGGACGAGATCTGGTGGCTCGAGACCATCGGCGGCCACCACTGGATTGCCAAGCGCGTGCCTGACGACGCCTATGTGACCATGCCCAACCAGCTGGGTATCGACAGCTTTGACCTGGATGACGCCGAGGGCGCCCAGGCCGACCACATGTGCTCCGCCGACTTGCGCGCCTGGATGGCCGAGTGGCATCTGGACCTGACGCTGGGCGTCGAGGGCGACGGCCCGGCTGCGGTCTTTAACCCGCGCGAGGCCTTTGGCTCGCACAGCGACAGCGACCACGTCTACAACACGCCGCGCGCGTGGTACATGCAGCGCTGTCTCAACCCCAGCGACGTGTGGGATGGCCCCGACGCCGACTACACGCCCGAGAGCGACGATATCCCCTGGAGCCGCGTGCCCGAGCGCAAGGTGACCATCGAGGACATCAAGTACGTACTCTCGAGCCACTACCAGGGCACGGAGTACGATTGCTACGGTAGCAAGGGCACGCCCGCTACGCGCGGCGCCTATCGCCCCATCGGCATCAACCGCAACAGCCAGCTCGCCGTGTTGCAGCTGCGCCCCTATGCGCAGCCGGCGTATCGCGCCGTGCAGTGGATGGCCTTTGGCTCCAACTCGTTTAACGCGCTGGTCCCGCTGTACGCCAACGTCGAGACCATGCCCGAGTACTATGCCGACACGCAGGCTCGCGTGACGTCCGAAAACTTCTACTGGGCCAACCGCCTGATCGGCGCCCTGGCCGACGTCCGTTTCCATGAGTGCGGCCGCGCTGTGGAGGACTATCAGGAGAAGGTCGGTGGCATGGGCCACAAGCAGATCCATGACGTCGATGCTGCCGTAGCCGCTCTGCCCGAGGCCGAGGTACCTGCCGAGCTTGCACGCGCCAATGAGGCCTTTGCCGAGCGTGTTCGCGTGGAGACCGATGCTCTACTGGGCAAGGTGCTCTACACCACGAGCTGCGCCATGAAGAACTCTTTCGCGATGAACGACAACGTGAGGTAGGGATTTCCCGTCGATCGAATAGCGCTAAAACGCTTTGTCGCTTTCGCTCAATCTTGGGTACAAGAACGCCAATGCAGTTGTTTGTGATTGGAGACAACCATGGTTATGAAACTCGATCAGCTTGTTAACGGCGCCATTAACGTGGGCTTTGGCGCTGCCGCCGTTGCTGTCGAAGGCGGCAAGAAGGTTCTCGACGACCTTAATACCAAGGGCGAGCAGGTTCGCAAGGACGCCGGCGCTCCCGATATCGCCCGCAGTGTGTCCGACATGTTCGAGCAGGCCGGCGGTACCATCTCCGATCTGACCGAGCGTCTGGGCATGCAGGGCGAGACCGCGGCCCAGCGCGTGCTCGATGAGCTCATCCTTGCTCGCGTCCGCGTTATGACCGCGTCCGAGCGCACGGCCTTCCTGGCCCACGTGCGCGACATCGTCGATTCGGTCGAGGACAACGTGACCTCGGTGCCCGTCGAGTCCGTTGAGCCCGACAATGCGAAGGATACCGAAGAGGCCGAGTAGCAGCGCAGATGGCAGATTCCACCACTGATTACAACAAACTAGATCCCCTGGGTGACGAGGCGGCGGTTGTCGATGAGGTTGATGCCGCCGTCTCGGGCGCTCGCAAAAAGCCGCGCGCTGTCGATATGGTCCCCGAGGAGCCCGACGCGATGGCGCCGGACGAGGAATATCAGCTCACACCGGCGGGTCGTCGCGAACGCATTGGGCAGATTGTTCGCTTGGTCAAAAAGTACCGTGTGTGGGATAACCTCACGCCGGTTCGCTTGCGCCGCCTGCTCGAGGAGCTCGGCCCCATGTTCGTCAAGATGGGGCAGATTCTGGCCAACCGGTCCGAGATTCTGCCGCAACGCTTTTGCGATGAGCTGCGCCGCTTGCGCTCCGACGTGGAGCCGGTGCCGTACGAGGTAGTGCTCCGCTGCTTGGAAGAGGAATACGGCCTGCGCCTGGGGGAGATGTTCGATGCGATCGACCCCAATCCGCTTGGTAGCGCATCGCTCGCGCAGGTGCACCGCGCTCGTCTGGTGACGGGCGAGGACGTAGCCGTCAAGGTGCAGCGCCCCGGTGCGCAGCAGGTTATGGCGCAGGACATCGATATCATCCGCTCGGTGGTGCGTATCGTTTCCAAGTTCGTCAACACCGATCAATTCGTTGACCTGCACGGCGTGGTCGAGGAGCTGTGGAC
>DAWEIC010000159.1:0-1399 GCA_052364855.1 Collinsella sp. | reverse complement strand
TTCGCGAGGAGACCAACTTTTTGGCCGAGGCCAAAAACCTCAACGACTTCTACGAGTTCCATAAGAGCGTTCATGGCGTGACGTGCCCTAAATCCTATCTGGACCTGTGCACCGAACACGTGGTGGTTATGGACTACGTCGACGGCATTTCGATCGCCGATCCTGAACGCTTAGTGGCCGAGGGCTATGACTTGGAAAAGATCGGTGCCGCAATCGTCGAGGACTATTCGACGCAGGTGCTCGACGACGGCTTTTTCCATGCCGACCCGCATGCGGGAAACATCATCCTCAAAGACGGAATTGTCTACTTTATCGACTTGGGCATGGTCGGACGCATGTCGAGCCACGACCGTGGCATCGTCAAGGATATGATCTTTGCCGTGGCCGAGGGCGACGTGCCAAAGCTCAAGGATTCGCTCATGCGCTTTGCCGTGACGCGCGGCGATTCGGCCGAGCTTGACCATTCGGCCTTTTTGTCCGACTTGGACTTTATTGTTGCCGACTTTGCCGGGCTCGACCTTAAAGACCTGGATATCGGCGAGTTTTTGACCTCGCTGTTAAACCTCGCGCGCAAAAATGACGTTGAGCTGCCGAGCGTGGTGACGATGTTCGCCCGCGGCATGGTGACGCTCGAGGGCCTGCTGACCGAGTACATGCCCAACGTCAACATGATCCAGATCATCCAGACGCATATCAAAAACGAGAAAAGCACCTATGCCCGCGTGCGCGATATGGGGCGCGATCTTGCCGCGAGCAGCTATCGCGCGGCAAAAGGCTCGCTCGAGGCGGCCGAGTATCTGGGCTTGGCGTCGCGCATGCTCACGCGCGGCCAGCTTAAGCTAAACACGCAGATTATGAGCAGCGATAAGGCGCTGCGGCAGCTGGGTGGAATTATCGACCGTATGTCGATGGCAATTGTGATCGCCGGTCTGTTTATCGGTTCGTCGGTGGTGTACTACGCGCGCATCGAGCCGGTTGTGTTTGGTATCCCGGTCATTGGCTTTATGGGCTACGTGAGCGCGCTGGTGCTGGCGCTTATGCTGGGCCGCAATATCTGGCTCAACAGCCACGGCGGCAAGCACTAGAGGCTGCGACCGTCACCGCATTTTCCTTTCGCAAACAATAGCTTTTACCTTGGGCTTCGCCTGCGTGCGAGGCCCTTTTGCGTGATAGCATATTGACGGTTTTAATCGATGGCCTAGATGGTGGTGCGGAGACGCACGAATGCGCGGTTTTCCTGCGTGTTTGGGAGAATCGGGGTGCAAGTCCCCGGCTGTACCAGTAACCGTAATTCCTCTTGGCTCGGGATGTTCGCGTCGCAGATCGGACGGCGCGCCTGAGCCGTTAAGGTTAAGTCGGATCGCCTCCCATCTTGCACGCGACCGTGGCGCATGCCGCC
>DAWEIC010000158.1:0-3641 GCA_052364855.1 Collinsella sp. | reverse complement strand
ACGGCAACACCTTGCTGACCGCCGGCACGATCGATCTGTACCGAGAGGGCTCCAGCCAGCCGTTCTCCAGCGCATCCATCGGATTCGGAGTGAACGCGCGCATGGCTTCGATCTACGATCCAGAGCTTGCCGAGGACGCTTCGGCCAACGATATGGCACACGTGAAGTACGCGCTCGAGACGCTGGGCGCACGTTTTGCAACGCACCCGCTGGTAGCCGACAACGGCAACGCCGTGCTGGCACCGGGTTGCACGGCACAGTTCCGCATGAGCTTCGCCATTCCCGAGAGTTGGAGCGACGAAGTGGGCAAACGCGTAACGCTGTATGCGAAGGCGCGTAATCTGGTGGCGCTCGATCCCGTAACGCTCGAGGAAATTCGACCGGGCGCAAACTCGGCGCTGGGTGCCGTGCTGCACGAACTTCATGTGCCCGACGCGGCATGCGAACGCTCAGAAGTTCAGGTCGGCGTATGCGGCAGCGCGGATACGACAGGACTTCACGACGCCCCGATGACAGCAGACGGCGATGGCGGCTCGAGTGGCGGCGGTACTGGCGAGAGCGGCGGCTCCGACGGAAGCAGCTCCGGCAGTGGCAAGGACCACGGCAATAACAAGCGCTCCGGAAAAGCGGGCGCGCTTGCGGGCACGGGCGATGTCAGCGCTCCCCTTACGGCAGCCGCTGCAGCACTCGCCGCGGCAGGCGCCGGCCTCGTCGCCTACAGCGCCCGCCGCACGGCGCTCGAAACCGACACCGCCAATGAGGTCAATTCGGATAGACCTCGCTAGCCCCTAGTTACTTTTGTGAGAGACGCCGACTCGGCTCATCGAGCACCAAAAAGGGCTGGCTCCGATAACTCGGAGCCAGCCCTGAGTCGCCTGACATGGGAATCACAGCGCTACTTGAGCTTTAGCGCCTCCATCATGGGCACGGCGGCGTCCCAATCGATCTTCCAGCCAATCGACACGCGGACGGTTTCACCCGTTGCGGGAGCCGTCGCAAACAGCGTATGACCGTTGTCGGGACCAGTAAAGCGCAGCCACGTTACGCCGTTGTACTCGACCTGGTCGGTTGTTGTCTCCTTGCCTTCGTAGACCTGCTCCAGGCTTGCAACCTCTTCCTCCGGCGAACGCGGGAAGATACTGATGTGCAGGCGTCCTCCAGTCTCGTCGTGGAAGAAGTCTGCCTTTTCGTGCTCTTCGTTGGACGAATCCAGCGTGTACCCATCGGC
Source organism: Collinsella sp. (assembly GCA_052364855.1). Taxonomy (GTDB): domain Bacteria; phylum Actinomycetota; class Coriobacteriia; order Coriobacteriales; family Coriobacteriaceae; genus Collinsella. The sequence continues at coordinate 2,413 of DAWEIC010000158.1, read as the reverse complement.
GGCCTCGATACTGTACGAAGCGCAATCGATGCCGGTCATATTGACCGCGTCACCAGAATCGGCCACACCGCCCGCCGCCTTGAACTCCTTGGTCTCGCATCCCGTGGTGTCAAAGTGCATGGCCTCATGATTCTTGGCGGGGGCGTTAGCGTCTACGAACTCGACAGTGATGGGCCCGTAGTACGCCGTCTTGGGTGCCCAGAAATACACGTACTCAACGGTCTCGCCCGGGCCGATATCTGGCCTCTTGGAAAGATCGATGCCCTCGTGAAGCTCATCGAGAGCCTCGCTTGCAACGTAGTCGAGCACGGCCGCCTTGCCAGAAGTAAACAACGGGCCGCCTGCCTCAAGATCGCCCTGGGCAGCATGCACGTTAAAGGAGTCAAACGTCCTGTTCTTTGCATTGTTGTTGGTGATCTTGACGTGTAGGTAAAAGCCGTCCTGCAGCTTAGCGTCGCCGCGATAGAACGTACCGTGAGCCACCGACTCATAGTTAATGCCTGCCACCTCGACCGTCTGCGAATCATAGGTCTTGGCCTTCTTGGACTTCTCCTGCACAGGCGCGCTCCCGCCCGAGCCACTCGGCGCATTACCGCCGCAGCCGGCAAGTGTACACGCCAACACAGCCGAAAGCGTCACGATGGGAATTCCTAACAGCAGCTTCCTTGTCACGGGCTTCATCATCCTCACCGCTCCTTTCGGCTTGCCGCTCATCCGTTGCCCGAATCGCAAGTCGACTCCGTGGCATCGGCTTCCACTATGAGCGTATGACAAAACACGACGCCGGCGAAGTAACCCGAGGCCCAACTAGCAACCGCCCAGCATCCCCTATGGACCAAAAAGACTCATATACGCACGCCCTCGGCCCATAAAACGAGACGCCTGTCCCAATGTTCGATTCAAACCAACAACCCGCATGGCACGTTTTTGACAAACGCATCCAACCGCAAACGCAGCAGGACGCATTCGACCGTTTTCAAACTTACTCGGACAGAACCGACTCGGTTTTGTCCGAGTAAACGCTGTTCCACCAAATTCCGAACGATTGTTCGATGGATTTCGTGTTGGTTGGAATCGCCTGTGGGCTGGGCTATGCTACCTTGACTATCTATATGACTTAAACGCAGCAAAGGAGCACCGAGAGAGCGAGTATGGCAAAAAACACCGCAAACTATGGTAACGACAGTATCCGCCAGCTCAAGGACGAGGAGCGCGTACGCCTGCGCCCCGCCGTCATCTTTGGCTCGGACGGGCTCGACGGTTGCGCGCATGCCGCCTTCGAGATCCTGTCCAACGCCGTTGACGAGGCGCGCCAGGGCTACGGCAAGCTCATCACCCTTACCGCCTTTCGCGATGGCTCTATCCAGGTAGAGGACAATGGCCGTGGCTGCCCGCTCGACTGGAACCCTTCCGAGAAGCGCTTTAACTGGGAGCTCGTCTTCTGCGAGCTCTACGCCGGTGGCAAGTATAACAACAACCAGGGCGGCGACTACGACTTCTCGCTCGGCACCAACGGCCTGGGCTCCTGCGCGACCCAGTACGCTTCCGAGTACATGGACGTCACCGTCTGGCGTGACGGTAACAAGTACTCCCTGCACTTTAAAAAAGGCAAGGTCGTCGGTGCCAAAAAGAAGGCACTCGAGATTGAGCCCAGCGACGAGAACCGCACCGGCACCACCATCAAGTGGCGCCCCGATCTTGAGGTCTTTACCTCGATTAGCATTCCCCACGATTGGTATCGCGAGACCATGCGCCGTCAGGCCGTGGTCAACGCTAACGTGACCTTCCGCCTGCGTATCGAGGGCGACGATGGCGAGTTTTCCGAAGAGGATTTTTGCTATCCCAAAGGCATCGAGGACTACGTGCTCGAGAAGGTCGGTACCGACTACCTTACCGAGCCCTTCTTTATCGAGGCCGACCGTCGCGGTCGCGATCGCGAGGACCTGCCCGATTACAACGTAAAAATCACCGCGTGCATGTGCTTCTCGCGCACCTTCATGATGCAGGAGTACTACCACAACTCATCGTGGCTCGAGAACGGCGGCTCGCCGGAGAAAGCGGCTCGTAGTGCTCTGACCAGCGCCATCGATGCTTACATTAAGCAACAAGGCAAGTACAACAAAAACGAGAGCGGCATTAAGTGGCAAGACGTCCAAGACTGCCTGGTGCTGGTGACCAACTGCTTCTCCACCCAAACGTCCTACGAAAACCAGACCAAGAAGGCCATCAATAACCGCTTTATCCAGCAGGCTATGACGGCTTTCTTTAAGGAGCGTCTCTCGACCTACTTGATCGAGAACAAGGACGCCGCCAACAAGATCATGGAGCAGGTGCTCATCAACAAGCGCTCGCGCGAGAATGCCGAGAAGACACGTCAGAGCATCAAGACCAACCTGCAGCAGAAGACCGACAT
>DAWEIC010000157.1:0-3657 GCA_052364855.1 Collinsella sp. | reverse complement strand
CGCCGGCACCGGCGAGGCCGAGGCCAACTGCGCCGATATGGCCATCAGCGAGCTCAAGGATTACCTGGAGAACGGAAACATCGCCCACAGCGTCAACTACCCCGCTTGCAGCATGGGCAAGGCGCGCGCTGCAAGCCGCATTGCCTGCCTGCATGCCAACGTGCCCAACATGATCGGCCAGATCACGGCCATCCTGGCCAAGGACAACGCCAACGTGCAGCGTATGACCAACGAGTCTGCCGGCGAGAACGCCTACACCATGTTCGACACCGACGAGCACCTGGACAGCAGCACCATCGAGGCGCTCAAGCAGATTCCGTCGATGTATCGCGTGCGCGTGATCAAGTAGCGTCGGCGCCAAGCCTGCCAGACAGGCCATGAAGCCCATTCGGCCCCCGTTTTCACGAAACGGGGGCCGATTTCGTTGCTCCGGACGACTTTAGAAATGATACCCAGAACAAGTTTTTTCGGATAATCGACAGTAAGACCCAAATCACCAAGCGCACCCCTTTTGATAAACAACTTTATCAGGGACTTTAGTGGGTAATAATCGATTTCTATATGCCGAATGTAAGTTGACTGTCCATTTTCCGAAACAACTTATTCTAGATAGCATTTTTAATGCCCTTCCAAGGCGAAACTGAAGCCTTTTTGCGACCAGAACTCTAGCTCGCGCTACCGTTTACCCACCGCGCGACTACATTCCCGCCCAATCGATAAAAATCTCTTCACGAAGCCGCCGTTCGAGCTCCTGCTGCCGAGGCGTCTTGTCTTTCAGTGGCGCATCGAGATAGGACATAATGAGCTCCATCACCACGCGGAAGGCATCAGAGTCGGCCAGCTGGCCATAGGTCATCAGAGCGACGGGATATCCCATCGCTTGCAGCGCCGTCGTTCGGTCGGAGTCAGAGATCTTGGATTCTATGGATCCGTGTATGGCTTTACCCTGGCATTCAACCAGACACTCTCGGCTGCCGTCCTTATTTGCCAGCAGGATATCGGCATAGCGCCTGTCGAGCCCCGAAACCAGACGAGCGCTGCGCGTCATACGAATCTCGACGTTATTGGTAAGGCGCAGCCCTTCGCCGCCGCGTAACCTCGAAAGACCAAACAGCATCGATGCCTGGACCTCGAGCGGCGATGCCGCCATCCCTGTAATGCATTTCGCGGCACGTGTGAACGATTTAGCGCCGCGGAGCCCCCGGATCTTATCGACGTACTCCGTAAGCTCAGAGAGCTCGATCAAGGGCGGTCGTTTCCACAAGTCCGTTGGATTCCCCGAGACATCCTTTACGTTTTCCCAGCCCAACTGCGCGTCACCCCACCGGCCCCCATACGCCTGCACAAGTGCCGACTTTACCTGAGGCGCAATCTTGCACACGGCAAAGGTGCCGCACATCTCATACATGCACATGATTAGACGCTCGTTTGAGACCGAGGAGGCCAGGGTCAGCAGGGTAAGGAGTGGGGACGCGGCATCGAGGCCAAACTCTGTCTGCCGCACGGAGCCAAACGGCCTCTCCCCGTTCCAAACATGCCTGACAATGCGATCGCCCTTACGTCCGCAGCTTCCCTGCGCCAAAACGTGCAACGGGATGCCCAGAAAATGCGTGACGAGCGGATGCTCGCAAAGGCGCTCCTTGCGCGGATCGTCCGCAGACTCGGGCAGGTCCGGCATTATCGCCAAGGCCTGTGGAGGTATCCGGTGATACCGAAAGGCAGATATGTCGCACAGCATGTCGTCCATAGAGGCTACGTACCCACTGCGCCGTTTGTGAACCCGCTCGGACGGCAAACGCGCTGGCTCGGCCTGCGAACGGTAAATACTGCTGCGCGCACACCGCGGATCTCTTAGGAGGCTTACAATCGGTTTGGAAAGCAGACTGATTGTGAGGTTGCATATGGTTGACAAGGACTTTGCCTGGCGGCTTGCGCAGGAGCTTGTGCGAATCGACAGCTCAGACCCGGGCGCGTATGAGGATGAAATTGAGCGGCATATCAAAGCGTTGGTTGAGGAACAGTTGGCGCAGCTGAGCCATCCGGTACTCGATGCCGTGCAGATTGCAGAGCTCGAAGTACTCCCCGGGCGCCGCAACCTTATGGTCACCGTGCCGGGCCAAAGCGACGAGCCGCGACTCGTCTATATCTGCCATATGGATACCGTTACGCTGGGCGATGGCTGGGACGCGGACATTCCGCCGCTCGGAGCGATCGTGCGCAACGATAAACTCTATGGCCGCGGCGCCTGCGATATGAAGGGTGGCCTGGCCTGCGCCATTGCCGCACTGGTCCATACACTCGAGCGCGTGGCGGCAGAAGGCGAGCTGCCCCGCCGCGGCTTTTCGCTCATCTGCTCGGTCGACGAGGAGGACTTTATGCGCGGCTCAGAGGCCGCGATCGATGCCGGCTGGGTCGGCTCGCGTGAATGGGTGCTGGACACCGAACCCACCGACGGACAGACCAGGTGGCGCACAAGGGGCGTACGTGGTTCGAAATTGAAATGACTGGCGTGACGGCGCATGCGAGCCAGCCCTGGAAGGGCGCGGATGCCGTCGCCGCCATGGCCGAGGTCGTGTGTTCGCTCCGTCGCGCGTTTATGGCGCTGCCCGCGCACGATGAACTGGGGCCTTCGACCATCACGTTTGGCCAAATCGAGGGCGGATATCGCCCCTATGTCGTGCCCGACCGCGCCAAGGTCTGGGTCGATATGCGCCTGACTCCGCCGACTGATACGGCCGTCGCGAAGCGCATGGTAGAGCAGGCCATCGCCGGCGCCGAAGCCGCGGTCCCCGGTTGCCATGGCAGCTACACCGTGACGGGCGACCGCCCCGCCATCGAGCGCGACCCGAACTCTCCCCTTCTAGCAGCGCTCAAGCGTGCCGCCGATGACGTGACGGACGCGGACACGACCGTCGGCTTCTTTACCGGCTACACCGACACCGCCGTCATTGCCGGCAAGACAGGTAACCGCAATTGCATGAGTTACGGTCCCGGGTCGCTCGCGCTCGCGCACAAGCCCAACGAATATGTGTCCCACGCCGATATCGTTCGCTGCCAGAACGTGCTCATCGCGCTCGCCGATAACGTGCTCTGGGACGCGAATGGGCAAGTTGGGGCATAATAAGCCGCGAACAAACCGACTCGTGCGTTAGGACCGCCCATGAAAGCACTTCCGTTTCCCTGCATCCGCCCGGCTCAGGACCGCGTGCTCGAGGCGCTGCCTGCAATGGGCAGCATCCTGAGCGGCAACGATGCTCTGCGCGGAGCCATTGCCGATGGTCTGATGCTCAAGGACCCGGGTGCGGCGTATTACGTGTACGAATGCTCGGGCGAGCCGGGACGTGTGACGGGTGTCGTGGCGATCTGCCCGACGAGTGTACTTGCGGGCGGCAAGGGCGATGCCAGCGCCGACGTGGCTGCCGCCGCGCGCGCAATCGCCGACCTCAAGGTACAGCCCCGTCCCGTAACGCTTGTCTACGAAGCCTCTCCCGTCATGGATATCATCCTCGGCGCCGCAAAAGAGGGCGCTTCACTCTATGCCGTCACCGACCCCGCCGGCATTACGCACCGCGTGTGGGAGGTCAAGCGCGAGGACGCCGTCGGGGCCATCCGCGCCATGCTCGACCAGGCGCCGGAGCCGGCACTGGCCGACGACCC
>DAWEIC010000156.1:0-3663 GCA_052364855.1 Collinsella sp. | reverse complement strand
CCATACAGGCAATGTTTAAACGAGAAAGGTGGGCTCCCATGGAACCTAAGCAGTACTACATCGGCATTGACGTCGGCGGCACTTCGGTTAAGGAGGGCCTGTTCGACGAGGACGGAAACCTGCTGGCCAAGGCCAGCGTGCCCACGCCTCCCATCGTTGACGCTGCGGGCTTTGCCGCAGTGACCGAGGCTATCGACCAGGTGGTCGCCAAGGCCCAGATTCCGCGCGCCTTTGTGGCTGGCATTGGCCTGGCCGTTCCGTGCCCCATCCCGGCGTCGGGCGATGCCAAGGTTAAGGCCAACATTGCCATTAACCTGCCCGAGCTGAGGATCGCCATTCAGCAGCACTGCCCCGACGCGGTCGTTAAGTACGAGAACGATGCCAACGCCGCCGCCATGGGCGAGGCCTGGCTCGGCTCTGCCAAGGGCGTGCAGAACGTGGTTATGGTCACCATCGGTACCGGCGTGGGCGGCGGCGTTATCGTTAACGGCGACGTGGTATCGGGCGTTGTGGGTGCTGGCGGCGAGATTGGCCACATGTGCCTGAATCCGGCTGAGGAGCGTACCTGCGGCTGCGGCGGCCATGGCCACCTGGAGCAGTATTCCAGCGCCACCGGCGTGGTGAGCAACTACCTGGCCGAGTGCAAGAAGGCGGGCGTCGAGCCCATCGAGCTCACCGGGCCTTCTGATTCCAAGGACGTGTTCCAGGCCTGTCGTGAGGGTGACAAGCTCGCGCTGGCAGCTGCCGATACCATGGCCGACTATCTCGGCCGCGCCCTGGCGCTTATTGCCAACGTGGTCGACCCCGAGATGTTCCTGATCGGTGGTGGCGCGTCCGCTTCGGCCGATGTCTACCTCGACGCCGTTCGCGAGCACTTCCAGCGCTACGCGCTTTCCGCCTCGCGTGAGACGCCCATTAAGGTCGCTTCGCTCGGCAACGACGCCGGCATCATCGGCGCCGCCTACGTAGCTCTGCGCGCCGCCGGTAAATAGCTGGTGCAAGGGGGTCAGGTTACTTTGCACCAACACGGTGTAAAAGGGACAGCCTTGGCCCCCGTGCCTGCCCCAAAATATGCCGTGGCCCTTCCATCTGCGAAGGCTCGGCATCGGCGTGCTACCATAGCTACGTCCAAGTACACATATCAAGTGGAGGATATCCATGGCAAACGTTCTTGTCTTTGGTCACCAGAACCCCGATAACGACGCCATCATGAGCGCCGTCGTCCTGTCCCAGCTGCTTAACCAGGTTGAGTATGCCGGCAACACCTACGAGGCCTGCGCCCTTGGTCAGCTTCCGGCCGAGTCCGCCAAGTTGCTCGCCGACGCCGGCATTGCCGAGCCCCGCGTGATTGATTCCGTCGAGGCCGGTCAGCTCGTCGTCCTCACTGACCACAACGAGTCTGCCCAGTCCGTCGCCGGCCTTAAGGACGCCACGGTCTTTGGCGTCGTCGACCATCACCGCATCGGCGACTTCGAGACCGCCGGCCCGCTGCACTACATCTGCCTGCCCTGGGGCTCCAGCTGCACCATCGTCACCAAGCTCGCCGGCGTGCTCGGCGTTGAGCTTTCCGACGTCCAGGCCAAGCTGCTGCTCTCGGCCATGATGACCGACACGCTCATGCTCAAGAGCCCCACCACCACCGATGTCGACCGCGCCGTCGCCGCCAAGCTCGGCGAGCAGGTGGGCGTCGACCCGGTTAAGTTTGGCATGGAGGTCTTCCTCACCCGTCCGTCCGGCTCCTTCACTGCAGCCGAGATGGTCGGCAACGACATCAAGATGTTCGAGCCCGCTGGCAAGAAGCTGCTCATCGGCCAGTACGAGACCGTCGACAAGACCCGTGCACTCGGCATGATCGACGAGATTCGCGAGGCCATGCGCGCCTACGCCGCCGAGAAGGGTGCCGACGGCATTGTCCTGTGCATCACCGACATCATGGAGGAGGGCTCGCAGGTCCTGCTCGAGGGCGAGACCGAGGCTGCTCAGAAGGGCCTGGGCATTGCCGACGAGCACGACGGCGTCTGGATGCCGGGCGTCCTCTCCCGTAAGAAGCAGGTCGCTGCCCCCATCATGGCCGCCTGCTAGGTTTAGTTGACCGAACGCCACGACCGGATCGCGGACGCCCCGCGCTCCGGTCGTTTTTTGTGCACGGCGCCGCGTCGTCTCTCGGACAGGTGTGCCCGTGCCGTTGAGCAAATAATGTTCAACCTGTGGTTCCGCTTTTCGGCCACGCCTGCGTGCTTGTCGTGCAGGGTAGGCTAGATGCAAGCGTAATACGTTAGAGCGCGGCGCCGCCACTTGGGCGGGCCGTGCTTTTTTAAGACGGGAACTTTCCCGTGAAAGGAGCCGCCCATGGCAGCAACTGAGCAGCTGTTCAACGTTCGTGAGCGCAAGCGCTTTGAACGTCACGACATTTGGGAGCGCATCGCCGAGAACGGCACGATTTCCGCCGCGGTCATGGTGATTGCCGCCATCGCCGCCGTCATTTGCGCCAATACCGATGCCTACGAGGCCATCCATCACTTTTTGGAGACCCCGCTGTATGTGGGTCTAGGCAACCTTACGGCTGGTCTCACCGTTGAGCTTTTCGTCAACGACTTCCTCATGGCGATTTTCTTTTTGTTGGTGGGCATTGAGCTTAAGTACGAGATGACGGTCGGCGAGCTCAAAAACCCGCGTCAGGCCATGCTTCCCATGCTGGCAGCCGTGGGCGGCGTCGTCGTTCCCGCCTGCATCTACCTGATCTTTAACCATGCCGGCGCGCACAACGGCTGGGCCATTCCCATGGCAACCGATATTGCCTTTGCGCTGGGCGTGCTGTCGCTTTTGGGCAATCGCGTGCCCAACGGCGTGCGCGTGTTCTTCTCGACGCTCGCCATCGCCGACGACCTCATCTCCATCGCCGCCATCGCCATTTTCTACGGTCAGAGCCCCAATCCGTTTTGGTTGGGCGCCGCCGCGCTTGTGACCTGCGCGCTCGTGTGGCTCAACAAGACGCAGCATTACCGCCTTGCCCCGTATTCGGTACTGGGTCTGCTGTTGTGGTTCTGCATGTTCAAGAGCGGCGTACATGCCACGCTTGCTGGCGTCATCTTGGCCTTTACCATCCCGGCCAAGTGCGGCGTCAAGCTCGATAGCCTCACCGATTGGTTGGGCGAGTGCCTGCCGCTGCTCGATGACCGTTACGATGACGAGGCACACATCCTGGGCCAGCATGACTTTACCGTCTCGACCACCAAGGTCGAGCGCGTCATGCACCGCGTGACCCCGCCGCTCATCCGCATGGAGCGTCTGATCTCCACGCCGGTCAACTTTGTGATCCTGCCGATCTTTGCGTTCGTAAACGCTCAGGTTCGCTTAGTGGGCGTGGACATGAGCACGCTGCTCACCGACCCGGTGACGCTCGGCGTGTACTTTGGCATGCTGCTGGGCAAGCCGATTGGTATCTTTGGCATGACGTTTGCCCTGGTTAAGTTTAGGGTCTGCGAGCTGCCGCACAATGTCAACTGGCACATGATTGCCGGTGTGGGTATTCTGGGCGGCATCGGCTTTACCATGTCGATTCTCATCAGCGGCCTTGCCTTCCCGACGGCTCAGTTCGAGGTTCTGGCTGCCAAGGCCGCCATCCTTGCCGGTTCGGTCACTGCCGCCGTGCTCGGCATGATC
>DAWEIC010000155.1:0-3707 GCA_052364855.1 Collinsella sp. | reverse complement strand
AATAAGGGTCCACCTGTTACAGATCGAGATAAACAGAAGACACCCGAATCGATAATCTAAAACTGCAACACCAAGCCCACTTTTAACGGCCCAGATGTTACAGATCGAGACAGACTGAAAACCACCGCAAAGGGGCACCTTTGTGGTGGTCGCGTTCTCTACTCTTTTGCCGATCCCGTGCTTCCCGATTCGGCGGTCCAGGGCATCTCATCCTCGAATAGCCATGTACGAGCAGATCCACCATCGCGTGCAGTCTGCGGGTCGGGCAGGCAGGTCTGGTCGTACGCGTCCATCACGCAACGATCCAAAAAATCGATCACCTGCTGCTGGTCGCCTTCAAGAATGTAGGTCACGCCGCCATCTTGGATATAGACGCCGTCCCCACCTCCGGCTTTTGCGTATTCCGGATTGTAGTTAACGGTGCGCATCAGTTTGCCATCAGATGAATACAACTTCAGCGTTGTATAGTAGCCACCGTTCACAGAACCACGTCGGCGCTCATAGGCATCCCAACCGTCCCAGCGTTTGAACGAACGCCCGTTTAGCAAGTCCAGCGCCTGTCGGGACAACTTCTCGTCCTTGGTATAGCGAGACGAGCCAAGTTCAATCATGGGGTAGTTGCTTATGCTTAGAATGCCCGGCGTTTCCTCGATATCGAGCGTTATCTCATCGGGCTTTGTAACGTCCGAAATCATTTGCCCGGGCATCGATGCAACAAGGGACGCCATCTCAACCGTCTGCTCAACCCCACTCGGCCCATAGAAGATAAGCGAGCCAAATAGGACCACGCCCGCAGCAGCGACGACGCAAGCCACCAACAGCAACAAAACAGAAGTGCAACGCTTCATCTTCAACTCCACAAACGAGAGTGTTTTGAGCTCACTTTAAAGCGCCAACTTCATACTGTCAATTCTAGATAGCATATGAACAAAGGCGCACTCCCCCATAGAGGAGAGTTGCAACCTCGATTTTAGCGCCCTCAAGACCCAACGAGCAGCACTTAACAAGTAGCCCCGGTTATACCTTTCTCTGACGCGACCCTCGCGAAGCGCGTGAGCGGCAGGGAAAGGTATAACCGGGGCGGACAAGTATGTGCGTTACTCGGCAGCGGCCTTGAACTTGTTGTAGTTGATCAGGCAGCCGGCCTTGACGATGGCACGCTCCTCTGCCGTCATATCGGCAATGTAGAGCTCAATCTGCTCGACCGCACCATCGGCGCGCACCACGTAGGCGACGATGCCCTTCAGGTCGCCATCGAGCGCGGCGCGGATACCCGGCACAAAGACGTAATCGCCCACCTTAAAGTTGGGCTCGGCCTCCATCTGGAAGGGCACCATGCCCCAGTTCATCACGTTGGAGCGATAACGCTTGGTGGCGTACTCGTGGACGATGTTTGCCAGGCCGCCAATTACGCGCTGGCAGCTCGCAGCCTGCTCGCGGGCAGAACCGTCACCGGGCTTCTTGGCATAGAGCATGGAGCCGTACTCGGTCGCTTTGGCATCGGCCGCGACGCCGGCGCCGGCCAGTGCCTCAAACACGCCGGCAAGCTCGGCATCGAGCGCCGCCAGGTCGCCCGCGGCCTCGCCGGCCACGCGACGCTTCTCCACGGCGTCGACCTCCTTGGAACGACCCACGTAGGCCGGATCGCGGCGGCTGAGCGTAAACTCGGCCAGACCCAGCGGGTTGGAGCGGAAGGAGCTCGTCTCGCCCGAGGGAATGAGCTCGTCAGTCGTAGTGACCGGGTCCATGATCTTGGAGCACACCTTGAGCAGGATATCGTCGCCGAGGGGCTCCATCGCGGGCCACGGCTTGATGTTGGGGCCTTCGACCAGCTCGTCGGCAGGCTCCGCCTTGCCAAAGCCCCAGTACACGCGCTTTTTGTACGGCGCGTCGTCAAAGGTGTACTCGCAGGCCTCGTCCCAAGTCTCCTCGGGCAGGTCGGTCGCCGGCGTCAGGATGCCGCCGTTGGCCGCCGTCGCCGCAATGGAGCGGGCGTCCATCAGGGCCACGGCGCTCAGCTGGCCGTTACCCGGTTTGGAACCCTCGCGATTGGGGAAGTTGCGCGTTGTGTGGCGGATGGACAGGCCGTTGTTGGCGGGCGTGTCGCCGGCGCCGAAGCACGGGCCGCAGAATGCCGTGCGCACGATCGCGCCAGCCTCCATGAGGTCGTAGATGTAGCCGCGGCGTGTAAGCTCGAGCGCCACAGGCTGGCTCGTGGGATAGACCGACAGCGAGAACTCGCCGCAGCCGGTGTTGGCGCCCTTGAGCACGCGGGCAGTCTGGACCACGGAGTCGTAGTTGCCGCCCGAGCAGCCGGCGATAACGCCCTGCTGCACGTGCAGCTTGCCGTCGATGATCTTGTCGAGCAGACTAAAGTGCGTCTTGCCCTCGCCGATCTTGGCGGCCTCAAGCTCCACCTCATGCAGGATGTCCTCGAGGTTCTCGTTGAGCTCGTCGATCTCAAAGCCGTTGGAAGGATGGAACGGCAGCGCGATCATGGGCTTGATGCTCGACAGGTCAACCTCGACGCAACCGTCGTAGTAGGCGACATCGGCGGGCTTGAGCTCGCGGTAGTCGTCGCCGCGGCCGTGCATGGTCAAAAACGCGTGCGTGTCCTCGTCGGTGGCCCAGATGCTCGACAGGCAGGTGGTCTCGGTGGTCATGACGTCGACGCCGTTGCGGTAATCGGTCGTCATGCTCGCGATGCCCGGGCCCACAAACTCCATGACCTTGTTCTTGACGTAGCCCTTGGCAAAGACGGCGCGGATGATGGCGAGCGCCACGTCGTGCGGGCCGATGCCGGGACGCGGGGCGCCCGTGAGGTAGATGGCAACGACGCCGGGATAGGCAACGTCGTAGGTGTCGCGCAGCAGCTGCTTTGCCAGCTCGCCGCCGCCCTCGCCCACGGCCATGGTGCCCAGAGCGCCGTAGCGGGTGTGCGAGTCGGAACCCAGGATCATCTTGCCGCAGCCGGCGAAGTTCTCACGCATAAAGGAGTGGATGACGGCGATGTGCGGCGGAACGAAGATGCCGCCGTACTTCTTGGCCGCGGAAAGGCCAAAGACATGGTCGTCCTCGTTGATGGTGCCGCCCACGGCGCACAGCGAGTTGTGGCAGTTGGTGAGCACGTAGGGCAGCGGGAACTGCTCCATGCCCGAGGCGCGCGCCGTCTGGATGATGCCGACGAAGGTGATATCGTGGCTCGCCATGGCATCGAAACGAATCTTGAGCGCCTCGGGGTCGCCGGACGTGTTGTGTGCCTGAAGGATCGAATACGCGATGGTGCCACGCTTGGCGTCCTCGGGCGTCTGCGCAATACCGCGCTCGGCAGCCTCGGCCGCAGGCACAACCTCGCTGCCGCCGCGCAGGTAGATGCCATCCTCGTACAGCTTAACCATACTGTCTCCCACTCTGCCCGAAAGGCTCGGGCGCATAGCATACATTCGTTCAATATCGTGCCATAGAACGGTTGCGAGTGGGTTGCGAATCTACACGTTCACTTTATCTCGGTAAAGTAAAGGACGAGACCAGCGTGGGCCGGCAGATCTGGTGCAAGAGTGTCCCTTTCGACTAGTCATTTAAGAACGTCCCCAATGACCACCCATACCGATGTTTTGGCAACGACAGCGAGCGACGTCTAGAGCGAACAAGCTGGCATGAAAAAGGCAAGGCATAGACCTTCTGGTCATGCCTTGCCTTTTGAATGA
>DAWEIC010000154.1:0-3807 GCA_052364855.1 Collinsella sp. | reverse complement strand
GGCCCGTGGGTTATACCCTAAGAGCAAACCACCCTTTTTAAGGGTGGTTCTGATTATCGGTCCCTCGGCATCGGTTGCCCAAACTGCCATATTTTGTGATTTGCGTCGTATCGGGCGCCCTGCCGTTGGGCAATAAAATTGCACCATTCGAGCAATAATTTGCGTTGACCTGCTGAAGAATTGTCTCTGCCTTGTAGCGACATATAGTTCCAGCGGTAAGATGCTTAGGTATCGCAATTTGGTCTGCGGCTGTGTGCCGCACGCATGGGGCGCTTTTGCGCCTGCGAAAGGATCTTTGAATAACATGAAGGCAATCATCCCCGCCGCCGGTCTTGGCACGCGTTTTCTGCCTGGCACCAAGTGCACGCCCAAAGAGATGCTGCCGGTGCTCGACAAGCCCGTCATTCAGTACGTCGTCGAGGAGGCGCTCGACCCCGAGGAAGTCGACGATGCCATCATCGTTACTTCTCCCGGTAAGCCCGAGCTACTGAACTACTTCCAGCCCGATCGCTCGCTCGAGAACCTGCTGCGCGAGCGCGGCAAGAACGCCTATGCCGATGCCGTCGCCCACGCTGGCGGTATGCCGGTCGACTTCCGTTATCAGTACGAGCCCAAGGGCCTCGGCCATGCTATTCGCTCTGCTGCCGACGCCGTGGCAGGGGAGAACTTCCTGGTTCTTCTGGGCGACTACGTTGTGCCTAACCGCGACATCTGCGACAAGATGCTCGCCGTTTCCAAGGAGCACGGTGGCGCTTCGGTTATCGCCGTCGCTGCTTGCTCACCCGAGGAAGTCAGCCGCTACGGCGTTATCGCCGGCGAGCGCGTCGGTTCGCTCGAGGGTGCCGAGGACGTTGCCGATGCAGAGCCGGGCGCTGTCTGGCGCATCGGCGGTCTGGTCGAGAAGCCCGCTCCCGAGGCGGCTCCGTCCAATCTGTACATCGTCGGTCGCTACCTGCTGAGCCCGCTGGTCATGGACCTGCTGGCAGATCAGCAGGCCGGCAAGGGCGGCGAGATCCAGCTCACCGACGCCATGGCCCGTTCGCTCGACCGCGAAGCCATGTACGCAGTCGTCATCGACCCGCTGTCGGGCTACGACACCGGCACTCCCTCTGGCTGGATGGCCACCAACGCCCTCATGGCCGCAAGCGACCCCCGCTTTGCCGATGCCTTCTGGGATGCCATCGACGAGCGCGGCGGATTGATGCGCAAGTAAGCCTTCGGGCATCGACATTTACGGGCGCGGACCTCGGTTCGCGCCCGTTTTTTATAAGAGCTGCGATTGCCGGCTCTCTGTTCACAGAAAATATATGAACAGATGTTCGATACACATACATCTACCTGCGTGTTTTCTGTCGAAAAACTTTGCTACTCCAAAAACTCAATCGCGTCAAGGCTTTTCTTGCCCAACGGTCGGTACCTGATAAACTATTAGGTTGCGATAACTGGCGAAGCTATGCCTCGCCAACCCACCGAGCATTTCCGTGAAGGAGGAAAAACCTGGTGACCTACGCATACACTGCCACTGAGCGCAAGCGCGTCAGCTTCGGGAAAATCCCGGAGGCCATGGAGCTCCCCAACCTTATCTCTGTTCAAAGGGAATCCTTTGAGCGTTTTAAGGACGAGGGCCTTCGTGAGGCGTTCAAGGAATCCAGCCCCATCCAGAGCCAGAACCATGTTCTCGAGGTTACCTTCGGCGAGCATCAGTTCGGCGACCCCGCGCACACCGTCGAGGAGTGCCGCGAGAAGGACATGACCTATCAGGCCCCGCTTCTGACCGACGTCCGTCTCACCAACAAGGAGACCGGCGAGATCAAGGAGCAGCTCGTCTTTATGGGCGACTTCCCCATGATGACCGATCAGGGCACCTTCATCATCAACGGTACCGAGCGTATCGTCGTCTCGCAGCTCGTCCGTTCCCCGGGTGTGTACTACAGCTCCGAGATGGATTCGGGCAAGCAGATCTACAAGGCCCAGATCATTCCGTCCCGCGGTGCCTGGCTTGAGTTTGAGGTCGACAAGCGCGACCAGCTCATGGTCTCCATCGACCGTAAGCGCAAGCAGAGCGCCACGATGTTCCTGCGCGCCCTTGGCATCGCCGTCACCAACGACGACATCATCGAGCTGCTCGGCAACTCCGATGTGATCAAGCGCACCCTGGAGCGCGACACCGCCCTCACCCGCGAGGACGCCCTCATCGAGATCTACCGTCGCCTGCGCCCGGGCGAGCCTCCCACCGTGGACGCTTCCCGCAGCCTGCTCGAGGGTCTGCTCTTCAACCCGCAGCGCTACGACCTGGCCCGCGTCGGTCGTTACAAGGTCAACAAGAAGCTCAACCTCACCACCGAGGAAGAGGTCACGGTGCTCACCGACGAGGATATCGTCGCGACGCTGCGCTACCTGCTGTCCCTCGCTGCCGGCGAGCAGGGCTTCAAGGTCGACGACATCGACCACTTTGGCAACCGCCGCATCCGTACCGTCGGCGAGCTCGTCGCCAACCAGTTCCGTATCGGCATGAGCCGTATGGAGCGCGTCGTCCGTGAGCGCATGAGCTCCCAGGACATCGACGAGATCACCCCGCAGTCGCTCATCAACATCCGCCCGATCGTGGCCTCCATCAAGGAGTTCTTCGGCTCCTCTCAGCTCTCGCAGTTCATGGACCAGGCGAACCCCCTGACCGGTCTGACCCACAAGCGCCGTCTGTCCGCACTCGGCCCTGGTGGTCTTGCCGGCCACAAGTCCGGCTCCAGCCGCCGCACCAACGTGCCGACGGCCGTCCGCGACGTTCACAATTCGCACTACAGCCGCATGTGCCCGATCGAGACCCCCGAAGGCCCCAACATCGGCCTGATCGGCTCGCTCGCCCTCTACGCCCGCGTCAACGAGTATGGCTTCATCGAGGCCCCGTTCCGTCGCGTCGAGAACGGCGTTGCCACCGATCAGATCGACTGGATGACCGCTGACGAGGAAGAGAAGCACGTCATCGCGCCGGCCAACACGCCGCTCGATCCCAAGACCAACGAGTTCATCACGACCGATGCCGAGGGTAAGATCGTCCGTCCGCACACCGTGATCGCCCGTACCCGCGACTTCGACGGCTCCTTCGGCGCTCCCGCCGACGTGCCCGTCGAGGACGTCGACTACATGGACGTCTCGCCGCGTCAGATGCTCTCCGTCGCAGCCACGCTGATTCCGTTCCTCGAGCACGACGACGCCAAGCGTACGCTGATGGGCGCTAACATGCAGCGTCAGGCCGTGCCGCTGGTTCACCCTGCCGCTCCCTATGTCGGTACCGGCATGGAGCGTCGCGCCGCTCTGGACTCCGGCGAGGTCACCCTGGCCAAGAACGCCGGCGAGGTCATCTTTGCCGACGCCGCCAAGATCATCGTCAAGCATGCCGGCGGCATGGACGAGTACCACCTGGCCAAGTACCAGCGCTCCAACCAGTCCACCTGCATCAACCACCGTCCGCTCGTTCGCGTTGGTGACACCGTTGAGCAGGGCGAGCCTCTGGCCGACGGTCCTTCGACCGATCACGGCGAGCTCGCACTGGGTCAGAACCTCACCGTGGCCTACATGCCGTGGGAAGGCTTTAACTACGAGGACGGTATCGTCGTGTCCGAGCGCCTGGTGGCCGAGGACCTGCTGACGACCATCAACATCACCCGTCACGAGATCGACGCCCGCGACACCAAGCTCGGCCCCGAGGAGATCACCCGCGAGATCCCGAACCTCTCCGAGGACATGCTTGCCAACCTCGACGAGGACGGCATCATCCGCATCGGCGCCGAGGTCGGCCCTGGCGACATC
>DAWEIC010000153.1:0-3820 GCA_052364855.1 Collinsella sp. | reverse complement strand
GTGGGCGGCCTAAAAATCGGCGTCATCGTCAACCCGTTTGCCCCCGGCGAGATCATGCTCGGCTGGCTCGCTTACCCCATCACCGTGGTCTACCTGGTGGCGTTCACCAACATCATCAACCTCATCGACGGCCTTGACGGCCTGGCAACGGGCATCTGTGGCATCGCATCGTTCACGATGTTCTCGATGGCCGTTCTCTCGGGCCGCATCGATGCCGCCGCGCTCTCCATCGCGTTGTTTGGCGCCTGCTTGGCCTTTTTGCGGTACAACTTCAACCCCGCGAGTATCTTCTTGGGCGACTCGGGTTCGCTGCTGCTGGGCTTTGCGCTCGGCTCCATATCGCTGCTCAACGTGAGCCGCACCGCCGCGCTCACATCGCTCATCATCCCGCTCATCGTGGCCGGCGTGCCCATCATCGACACGTTTAGCGCCATCGTGCGCCGCAAGCGCGCCCACATTAGCATTGGGCAGGCCGACAAGGGCCACATTCACCACCGCCTGATCCAAGAGGGTTACAACCAAAAGCAGGCCGTGCTGCTCATCTACGCCTGGTGCATTATGCTTTCAGCCGGCGCCGCCGCCATCAATCAGGTCGAGGTCCCCTTGCGCGTGCTCATCTTTACCGTGCTCGCCATTGGCTCGGCGGCCTTCGCCAAGCACCTACACCTGTTTGAGCCCGTGCTGCGCCACCATTACAACAAGCGCACGCACGAAGACGAGCTGGTAACCCCCGACGACCCCGCCTTTAAGCAGGAGGAGCAGGCGGCCGAGGAACGTAAGGAAGAGCGCCACCACAAGCTCTAGGGTAAGCTGCCGAGGATGTGCCCAGGCACCGTTGGCCAAGCGCAGCCCGATACCCATCGCGCAAGCCGCCACTCTTCCGCCACTCGCCTGCTTACGCCCCGCCCCTCCAATAAACGCGTTATCATCTTGACCCATGAACATACGTTAGGAGCAATCATGCCAAACGAGAACAGCTACGAAGTCGCGCTGCAAAAGAGCAACGCCATTCGCGAGGGCCTGGCAAAGACGCCCGAGAAGTTCACCATGCTTACCGGTGACCGCCCCACCGGCCGTCTGCACCTGGGCCACTACTTTGGCACCCTCAAGGGCCGCGTTGAATTGCAGAACATGGGCGCCAAGACCAACGTGCTCATCGCCGACTACCAGGTCATCACCGACCGCGACACCACCGAGCACATCCAGGACAACGTGTACAACATGGTCATGGACTACCTTGCCTGCGGTATCGACCCCGACAAGACCATGATCTATGCGCACTCCGCCGTGCCCGCCGCCAACCAGCTCATGCTGCCGTTCCTGTCGCTGGTGTCCGAGGCCGAGCTGGCACGCAACCCCACCGTCAAGGCCGAGATGGAGGCCTCGGGGCATGAGCTTACCGGCCTTCTGCTCACCTACCCGGTGCACCAGGCCTGCGACATCCTGTTCTGCAAGGGCAACGTGGTGCCGGTCGGTCGCGACCAGCTGCCGCACATCGAGCTCACCCGCACCATCGCCCGCCGCTTTAACAACCGCTACGGCAAGGTGTTCCCCGAAGTCGACGCGCTGCTGTCCGAGACCCCGCTGCTGCCCGGCCTAGACGGTCGCAAGATGAGCAAGAGCTACGGCAACGCCATCAATATCTCGATGACCGCCGAGGAGACGGCCAAGCGCATCAAGAAGAGCCAGACCGACTCCGAGCGCATGATCACGTTCGACCCCGAGAACCGCCCCGGCGTGTCCGGCCTGCTTTCGCCCGCCGCCATCTGCACCGGCCGATCCGAGGTCGAGATTGCCGAGGAGATTGGCATGGGCGGCTCCGGCCAGCTCAAGAAGTACGTGACCGAGGCCGTCAACGAGTACTTCGCGCCGATCCGCGAGCGTCGCCAGCGCTACGAGAACGATCTGGACTACGTGAAGGACGTGCTGCACGAAGGCAACCGCCGTGCCAACGAGATCGCCGAGCAGACCCTGGCCGAGGTTCGGGACGCCATGGGCATGGTGTACTAAACCGATTAGCTGACTTGAGCTTTCGATTGCTTTAGGGCGGGCGCTGCAGCGTCCGCCCTTTTTTGGTGCCCGACCGATTCGGCTCCACCCATTGCACTCCCCCGACAAACGGGAACGGGCCCGCCGGCAGTCAGTTGCCAGCGGGCCCGTTCCCGAAGTACACCGTTGAATCGCACAGAGGGGAGGAATGCGAATCAAACTCAACAGGGCAGGCTTTTTCATCGCCTATTGCCTGCTCCGTTGCTGAATACAATATAGTTCACCGTGGTTTACTTTCTAACGGCAACGTACGCCGCCACACCTTCTCCATATGTTAGCCCCGGTAAACCTGCAACGGGAAACCACCACGAAGGGGACAGGCACCTTTGTGGTGGTTTTGGCCACGGCAGAGCTGTTAGAGTCCGGCAGGCCAGCGACAGGCGGCCAAGTCGACGTGCATGGGATCGGTAAACGCCACGCCCTCCCCCATTAAGAGCTCACGCTGGGCATCGGGGCCGCCAAAGGCAAAGCCCTCACAGATACGGCCGTCGGCAAACACCACGCGATGACAGGGAATTTGGCCGGGGCGCGGGTTGCTGTGCAGCGCATAGCCCACATAGCGCGCGCTCCGCCGACGACCGGCAAGCAGCGCCACCTGACCGTAGGTGGCAACCATCCCCTCGGGAATCTGCTCGACCACCTCGTACACCCGCTCAAAAAAGCCCTCAGACGCCATCGCATGCTCCTTTCAACCGAAACAAGCATAAACCACCACAAAAGTGCCTGTCCCCTTTGTGGTGGTTTTGACCGGATAGTTAGTTGGCGGGGCGGAAGAAGGCTACGGCTACGGCGCCGGGACCCACGTGGGTGCCGATGGTGGCGCCAATGGTGTGGATGGGCAGCTCGTTCTCGGCATGGCCGGCCCACAGCGCGGCGCTGTCCTCGATATACTTCTTGAGCACCGCGTCCGAAAGACCCGTATAACCAAGCGCCAGCGGCATGGAGAAGTCGACGCCGCCCGCCTTTTCGACCTTCTGGTTGAGCAGGTTACGGCCGTTCTTGGAGCCACGTGCCTTGCCCAGCTGCACGATCAGGCCGTCCTCGGCGGCCACCACGGGCTTCACGTTGAGCAACGTGCCCACAGCGCCGGCCGCAGCAGACAGGCGACCGCCGCGCACCAAGTACTCCAGCGTCTCGAGCAGACCGATGACGACCACACGGTCGCGCACGGCCTCGACGGCCGCCGCGATCTGGGCCGCACTACGGCCCTCGTCCACCAAGCGCAGGGCATACTCAACCAGGACACGCTCGCCCAGGGTTACGTTATTGCTGTCTACAACGAACACGTCGCCGCCCGGCGCCTCGGCAAGTGCGGTGCGAGCACTCTGATTGGTGCCCGAAAGCTTAGCGCCCACGGTAATAATCACAGCCTCATCGCCGGCCTCACGCGCCTCGGCAATCGCCTGCGAAAACGCGTACGGGTTGACCTGGCCCGTCTTGGGCAGCTCATCGCGCTCCACGAGCATCTCGTAAAATCGCTGATGATCGATGTCGACGCCATCCATATACACATCGGTGCCAAAGGTGACGGACAGCGGCAAAACACGCAGAGCGGGGTGCTCCGCCGGCGACATATCGCTTGCGGAATCGGTAATAATGCGGACGGACATAACAAATCCTTTCTTGCGCAGGTCTCGCACGGGGAATTTAGACAGCATTGCCCCGGCACGGTATACGCGCTCAAACGGGACTATGCAGTTGTTAATGGGAAGCAAATGCCTTGGCGGCCTTAGATCTCGCGCAGGGTGTTGAGAATCGTACGCAGCGACGC
>DAWEIC010000152.1:0-3885 GCA_052364855.1 Collinsella sp. | reverse complement strand
GGCCCCTGGTGGCGCCGGTGGTCTCGGCAATACGCACTTTGTGACGTCGGTGCGTCGCGCTCCGGCCTTTGCCCAGCTCGGCGAGCCTGCCGAGGAACACTGGATCGAGCTCGAGATGAAGCTTATGGCCGATGCCGCGCTTGTGGGCTTTCCCTCGGTGGGTAAGTCATCGCTCATTGCGCGCATGAGTGCCGCCCGCCCCAAGATTGCTGACTACCCGTTTACCACGCTCGTGCCGAATCTCGGCATGGTGCGTGCCGGCGAATATTCTTACGTCGTTGCCGACGTTCCCGGTTTGATCGAGGGCGCGAGCGAGGGCCGTGGCCTGGGTCACCAGTTCCTGCGCCACATTGAGCGTACGGCACTCATCATGCACGTCGTCGATATGACGGGTGGTTTTGAGGATCGCGATCCGGTCGAGGATTATCGCATCATCAACCGCGAGCTCGAGCAGTATGGCGCCGAGCTTTCGGAGCGTCCGCAGATCGTTGTTGCCAACAAGTGCGACGCGCCGGGCACGGCCGATAAGATTGCCGACCTCAAGCGCGCAGCGCTCGACGATGGCCATATGTTCTTTGCCGTGTCTGCCGTGACGGGCGCCGGCCTCAACACGCTGATGCTTGCCGTGGGCGAGCAGGTGGCTAAGCTGCGCGCCGAGTTGGCCGTCTCCGATGAGTCGGTCGATCTGCGTGACGATGAGTGGGAGCGCCGCCGCCTGCAGCGTGAGAAGCGTTTCCGCATTGTTCAGGAAGAGCCCCATGCCTTCCGCGTGGTCGGTCGCGCCATCGAGCGTATGGTCATCCAGACCGACTGGGAAAACGAGGAAGCCGTCATCTACCTGCAGCATAAGTTTGCGCGCATGGGTGTCGACGACGCGCTCGAGAAGGCCGGCTGCCGTGCGGGCGACGAGGTCCGCATTTGCCAGCGCGCCTTTGACTTTGAGGGTGCCGAAGACTTCTCGGAGTACGAGGACGAGCTCGAGGATGCAGACGTTGAGGTTATTGACGTAGCGGCCGAGGGTGCGGACGTGGCTGATGCCACCGAGGGCTCCGAAGGCACTACCGAAGTCGACGTTGTTGAGACCCCGGAGGGCGAGTAGGCCATGTCGCTGCGAGGTGGAATCGGATTGCCCGAGCTGCCCATCAAGGATGGGCATGAGTTTCGGCTTGGCATTATGGGCGGCACCTTTGACCCGATTCATTACGGGCACTTGGTTACCGCCGAGCAGGCTCGCGAATCGCTCGACTTGGACGCTGTGCTTTTTATGCCGGCCGGCTCTCCCGCCTTTAAGCTTGACAAACCGGTGACGCCTGCTGAGGACCGTTATGCCATGACGGTCCTCGCCACTGCTGCGAACCCGGCCTTTTTGGCAAGCCGCTTCGAGATAGATCGTGCCGGTGTCACCTATACAGCCGATACGCTACATGCCCTTCGCGAGTTTTACCCGCCACAGGTGAAGCTTTACTTTATTACGGGTGCCGATGCGATTATCGATATTGTGACCTGGCACAATGCTGATGAGATTGCCGAACTGGCAACCTTTATTGCTGCGACACGACCCGGCTTTGACATCGATACGGCCCGGGCGCGAATTAAGGAATCGGGGCTGCCATTCGACGTGCGTTATATTCAGATTCCGGCGCTGGCGATCAGCTCGACGAACATTCGTAAGCGAGTTGCCCGCGGCATGAGCGTGCGCTATCTTACGAGCGAGTCTGTGCTCGGCTATATCCGTAAACGCGGTCTGTATGCCGATCTTGGGCAAGACGATTTTGATTGATGGGGGAGAACGTTGTCGGTAGAAGATCAGTTTGAGGGCGATGAGCGTGCGCTCTTGACGCGTATCCACGAGTTGCTCGATGTGCGCATGAAGGATAAGCGTAAGCGCTACGTGCATTCGCTCGGGGTTGCCGAGACGGCGTTGCACCTAGCCGAGGTGTACGGTGTCGACCGCTTTGATGCCGCTGCCGCCGGCCTGATCCATGACTGGGACAAGGTGCTCTCCGACGACGAGCTGGTCACGCGCGCTCTGCATTACGGCATTAAGATTGCCGGCTCTCCGTCTGCCGCGACGCCGCTTTTGCATGGCCCGGTTGCCGCCTATGAGCTTCCGCAGCTTTTTCCCGATCTGTCTCCGGCAGTCTTTCAGGCTGTCGACCGTCACACCGTGGGCGCTTGCGACATGACGCCGCTCGATATGGTGGTCTTTGTTGCCGATGCCATCGAACCCAACCGCCACGGTGACTATGCCCATGCGCTGCGCAAGATGGTGGGGAAGTCCTCGCTCGACGAGTTGTTCTTCTCCTGTTTTGCGCAGGGTCTGGTCTATGTGATCCAGTCCGGGCGTTATCTTTATCCCACGGCTATTACGATTTACAACCATTACGCCCAGCTGCGCTAGCTTGGGCTGTCTAGAAAGAGGTATTCCATGGCCGATGAGACCATGACCGACGAGCAGATTCTTAAGGCTGTGGAGCACAAGAGTTTCGTTGCCACGTCCGACCGTACTGCCGCCTCGCTGTCCGCGAGCGGTGTCGCCGCCGAGGATGTCGCCCGCGCTGCCGCACAAGCCGCCTACGACAAGAAGGGCGAGGACGTTCAGGTGCTCGACCTGACCGAGCTCTCCGACGTGTGCGACTACTTTGTCCTTGCTACCGGCACCAACAACCGCCAGGTTGATTCGATCGTCGATGAAATTGAGGAGAAGGTCGCCGAGGCTTGCGGCGAGCATCCGTTCTCCATCGAGGGCCGCGAGCAGAAGACTTGGATGCTCATGGACTACGGTTCGGTTGTCGTCCACGTCTTCACTCCCGAAGCCCGCGACTTCTACCGCCTCGAGAAACTCTGGGGAGACGCCCCCCAGCTCCCCCTCAACCTCCTCTAAATGATTTTTCTGGGACGGGGATAAAATAATCATTGCTACCGTTTGCCGAACCGCTCACCTTTGTTGGGCGGTTCGGCCTTTTTCTTCCTTTCCTTTTGTATGCTGTGACTACTGCATCCTTGGAAGGGAGGGTTTCGATGACTCGTGTTGCCCGTGCGTTGTCCGAACTCGGCCATTATCACGTCATGCTCAAGGGCTGTGCTGGCCAGCTGATCTTCGAAGACGATGACGATCGCCTTTATTTTCTCAATCTATTGAACAGACGATTTACGTCCGCTCATATTCGTCTTCTTGCCTGGTGCCTCATGGACAATCATGTTCACCTGCTATTTGATGATCTCGATAATCAGATGAGCGTTGCTATGCATGCGATTGATACGGCATATGCGAAACACTTCAATCAAAAAACCGGCCGCCGCGGACCGGTGTTCCAGGAACGATTCAAGAGTGTGATCATTTCTGACGACAAACAGCTGCTCCGTTGCGTCCGATACATACACGACAATCCTGCAAAAGCAGGTATTTCTTCTGCTCCTCTGTATCGCTGGAGCAGCTTCCATGAGTATTTCTCTCATCCCGAAATTTGTGATTGTGAAGGTATTCTCAATCTGTTTGGGGGTACGGAAGCGTTTTATCTTTCGAGTACCGACGGCAAGCCTAATCCCTATTTTATGCCCGAAGGTAAGCATATCTCCGATATGGATGCGCTGGAAGTTGCCCGGGCTCTTTTGGCTCCGCATGAGCCTTATCAGCTTAAAACTTTGCCGAAATCAGAGCGAAATCGTCTTCTGGCAGTGTTGAGGCATCGGGGGTTTACGATTGACCAGATTTCGCGTCTGACGGGAATTGGGACCAATATCATTCAAAGGGCGAAATGACGCTCCAAATGATTAAAAAATCCCCGTCCTAGAATAATCATTCGCAGCTACCCGGCTTTCATTTTGCCTCAGGGACTAATCGTTGAAGCGGGATTGGCGGCCGAAGGATAGGGCGGTGTCGCC
>DAWEIC010000151.1:0-3988 GCA_052364855.1 Collinsella sp. | reverse complement strand
GCATTATGGTGTGCTGGTACAACGGCACGGCGGTCGAGCAGCGCCAGTTTACGCTACTGCCGCTGCGCAGCTACCTGCCGCAGCTCAAGCGCCTGCGCGACGACGACCGTTACGAGCTCGTGAGCGACAACATCGTGTACCTGACCAAGGACACCCATACCGACTACATCGACCGCGATATCGTTTACTCGATCTTGGATAAGCATCCCAAGCGCGCCCGCGCCTGGTGGTTTGTGAATGTCGAGACCATGGACGAACCGCACACCTTTGCCTATTCGGTCGAGACGTTCGGCACCGACTACGTGTTCCGCGTGCATCTGTACCTGGGCTACAAGATTAACCAGCGCGTCAATGCCTACCTGCGTCAGGTTGTTCAGGACCTGGCTGCCACCGGCGAGCTGCCGCCGCAGACGCATGACTACTCGGTCTACAAGGATCCGGGTAACATCGGCACGTTCAAGTTCGTCCTGATCCGTAAGCTTCTGGCGCCCGAAAGCGATGTGGAGCCCAGCGAGCGTACGGCCATCACGCTCAAGTACATCATCCGCCGCGCCGCCGGCACGCCCGCGCGTTGGTACGGCCTGGAGAACTCCAACGTGAGCTTTGAGTACGTGCCGCTGTTCACCAAGTTCAAGGCCGTGAATAAGATGCAGCGCCTGGCTCCCAACGAGCGGCCGTAGTCGACGCTCGAGGTTTGTCTGCGAACGGGCGGGTTTGTATTGACGGGGATTGAGTCCTGGGAGGAAACCATGGATGCAAAGGTGCTTGACGGTTGCGATCTTGCGACCGAGCTGGTGCGTGAGGTACGCGCCGATGCTGCCGAAGATCGGTTCTTTACGAATCGGGCCAACATGGATATGGCCGACCGCGTGATTTCGATCGTGGTGACGGTGCTTGTCGCGGCGTGCGTGTGCGCACTGCTCGCGCACGTGCTGTTTGTCTAGCGACCGCAGGTTGCAAAGGCTATACACTTGGAACCACCACAAGGGAAACCACCACAAAGGTGCCTGTCCCCTTTGTGGTGGTTTTTGTTTTTGAGAGAGGGGCGGGACGCTGATGGACGTCCGTACGGACGGCGATATTGCCGATAGCTTTTGGTGGCGGCGCACAACGCTGACGCGCCGCACTCCTCTGTATGACGCCTGCGTATCGGTGGGGCTGCTGGTCGCGGCGACGATTGTGGGCGCGCTGCTCGACCATCCGGGTCTCGCGCCGAGCATCATGATCGTCTATGTGTTCGCCGTTCAGCTGTGCGCATTCTTTACCTGGAGTCGCCTGTATTGCTTGCTGAGCTCGGCTGCCGCCGTGGCGCTCTACAACTTCTTGTTTGTCGACCCGCGCTACTCGCTGTCGCTTATCGACCGCGGCTATCCCGGCATGTTCTTCATCATGTTCGTGGTCTCGCTTGTGTCGAGCTCGATTGCGTTGGCCCTGCGCCGCGCCTTGGCACAGGCTGCCGCCAGCGACCGCCGCACGCATATGGTGCTCGAGACCAATCGCATGTTGCAGCGCTGCGCCGACGAGCAGCAGATCGTTCACGCCATGGCCACGCAGCTGGCGCGTCTTTCGGGCTGTCCGGTCGTGTGGTACAGCGCCGACGCCGAGGGCGATGACCTGCTGCCGCGTGCGACATACACGGCCGTGGGCGATGCCGCGCCGGTGCACGAGCTGGCGCCGCAGATGCCACCGCGGCTCTCGGCGTCCGCCTATGTGGGAACGCCGCTCGATGCTACGTTCGGCGGCTCGGCGTTTTATGGCATCTACCTGACGGTTCGCACGGGCGACGGCTTCGTCCGCTCGGGCGACCCCGCCTCGGTGGTGGGCGTGCTGGCTATCGTTGCCGAGCCCGACGTGCTGACGCATGAGGAGCGGACACTTGCCGATGCTATCGTGAGCGAAGGCGAGCTGGCGCTCGACCGCGCCCGCGCCATGGAGGCCCGCGAGGAAGCGGCGGTGCTCGCCAAAAACGAACAGCTGCGCGCCAACCTGCTGCGCTCCATCTCGCACGACCTGCGCACGCCGCTCACCAGTATTTCGGGTAATGCCGATGTGCTGCTCGACCAGGGCTCGACCGGCACCGCCGTGCTCGACGCCCAAACGCGCCGCGGCCTGCTCTTGTCCATTCGCTCGGATGCGCAATGGCTCAACGCCACCGTCGAGAACCTGCTCGCCATCACCAAGCTCGAGGGCGGCGGTATGCGCCTGTCGACCACGCTCGAGCTCATGGACGATATCGTGGAGGAGGCGCTGCGCCACGTGAACCCTGCCGTGCGCGAGCACGACCTTAAGGTGGTGGCGTGCGATGAGCCGGCGCTCGTCAACGTCGATGCGCGCCTGATGGTGCAGCTGGTGGTCAATCTGGTGAACAACGCCATCACCTATACGCCCGCAGGCTCGCATATCATGATTTCGATTAGCGTCGACGATGGACGCGTGGCGTGCTCGGTGGCCGATGATGGTCCGGGCATTGCGCCCGAGGACCGCGAGCGAATCTTTGAGTCGTTCTACACCGCCAACCACGGTCTTGCCGACAGCCATCGCAGCGTGGGCCTGGGTCTTTCGCTCTGCCGCTCCATTGCGCTGGCGCATGGCGGTAGCATAGAGGTTGCCGCGGCGGACCCGCACGGCTCGGTCTTTACGATTGAGCTTCCCGTCGCCGACGTTTCGTTTGATAAGGAGTAGCGCTGTGCCGAACTCTGCCGTAAAACCGCTCATCTTGGTCGTTGAGGACGACCCCGCTGTCCGCAATCTTATTGTTGCCGCGCTCGAGGCGCACGGCTTGCGTCATATGGCCGTGGAGACCGCCCATGCCGCCATCGCTGCCGCCTCATCGCAGGCACCGAGCATTGTGCTGCTCGACCTGGGTCTGCCCGATATGGACGGCGTCAAGGTGGTGGAGTCGGTGCGCGCATGGTCGGGCATGCCGATTATCGTGGTATCGGCGCGTAGCGAGGATGCGGACAAGATTCGCGCACTCGATGCCGGCGCCGACGACTACCTGACCAAGCCGTTTTCGGTCGAGGAGCTGCTCGCGCGCATTCGCACGACGCTCAGGCGCCTTTCGTATGCGCAATCGGGCGGCGTTGCCTCCGAGGGCACGTTCGATGCCGGTGAGCTGCATATCGACTTTGATGCCGGCATTGCCACGATGGATGGCGAGGAGCTGCATCTGACGCCGATTGAGTACAAGCTCTTGTGCCTGCTGGCACATAACGCCGACAAGGTACTGACGCACCAGTTTATCCTGCACGAGATTTGGGGCACGGCAACTAAGAGCGACCTGGCGAGCCTGCGCGTCTTTATGGGCACGCTGCGCAAGAAGATCGAGTCCGACCCCGCGCATCCGCGCTATATCCAGACGCACGTGGGCATCGGTTACCGCCTGGTCACCCAAGGGTAGGACGGCGTCCGCCATCCCACTATGAGTTGCGGTGAAATACGGTCTATATTTGCCTAATTCCAGGTAAAACAGTCCGTATTCCACCGCAACTTTGTTATTTGCCCTTGGGCTTGCTGGCGTAGAACTTCTTCTTTTTGGACTTGCCGGCAGGGGAGGGTTTGCCGGCAAAGTTTGATTTGCCGTTGCCGGCCTGCGTGGGCGCGGGCGCTGCTGCACGAGGCTTGCGCGCCTCGGGGTTGCGCAGCTCCTCGGTTCGCTCGGCAATCTCCTCGGCGCTAAAGCCGACCTCGGCCATGGCGTCCTCGATGGGCAGTCGGCGCACGATATAGCAGTGGTGCACCTTCTGGTTGCGCGCGAAGTCCTCGGGGATGGTCTGTGCCGTAATGTCCTCCAGCACGACGCCCGCGCGCGCGAGCTTGCGCGTTTCGGGGCGGAAGCCGCGCAGGTTGCAGCTAAAGATGGCATGTCCGCCCTGTGCAAGCAGGCGAGATACGCCGGCCAAAAGCTCAACATGGTCACGCTGGACATCCCAGGTGCGGCGGCCCATCTTGGACGAGTTCGAGAACGTGGGCGGGTCGACAAAGATCA
>DAWEIC010000150.1:2856-4003 GCA_052364855.1 Collinsella sp. | reverse complement strand
CCGCGGCAGCGCGGACGTTCTCCTCAAACGAGGCATGCCCGTCCGAAAACGAGGTGTGGGTATGGCAATCGACCAGCGGGCACATGGGCATAGCGGCTCCTTTGCGTCAAGCGAATCCGCTTCATTGTAATGGCGCAGCTCTCAACACGCCGGGCACGCCGGGGATCGAAATCGATTGGAAAGGTTGCGCGGCGCGTGGTGCGGCCTCGCTTGCTCTCAAAACGTGTACGTCAGCCTCCAAAACCGACAAATAATGACATGTTTGGAGGCTGACGTACACGTTTGGATGGGGGCGAGGGCGGCGGCGGACGAAAGTCACGCTTGTGCCACGTCCGATGTGCTAGCGTTTGGATGAACAAAACGAGCCCGCGCGGAAAGGAGCCGGACCGTATGCCATGCGATAGCACATCCCCGCTGTCCCGCGAGACCGATGCGCCCGAAACCATCGTCAAGCTGGAATGCGACATCGACGACGCGTCGCCTGAGGTACTCGCCTACGCCGCCGACCGCCTGCGCGAGGCGGGTGCGCGCGAGGTGCACTGGCTGCCCCTCTATTGTAAGAAAGGCCG
This sequence comes from Collinsella sp., assembly GCA_052364855.1. Taxonomy (GTDB): domain Bacteria; phylum Actinomycetota; class Coriobacteriia; order Coriobacteriales; family Coriobacteriaceae; genus Collinsella. Next base: position 3,434 of record DAWEIC010000150.1, on the reverse strand, counting down.
CCCCGGCTGGCAGCTGCAGGTAATCTGCACCTACGAGGATATCGAGCGCCTGCAGACGATCATCTTCTTGGAAACCACGACCAACGGCATTCGTCGCCAGGTTATGGAGCGCGTTTGCCTGCCACGCCGCTTTGAGCAGGTGACGACGCCATGGGGCGAGGTGTCCGTCAAGGTGGCCACCCTGCCCGACGGCAGTGAGCGCGCGGCGCCCGAGTACGAGGACTGTGCCCGTCTCGCCCACGAGCACAACGTGCCGCTCCAGCGCGTGATGCAGGCGGCACAAGCCGCGGCACTGCGATTTGAGTAACACGGGCCATCGACACACCGCGCCCAACCCAACCAACCCCACCCGAAAGGACCCCCCATGAAATACCTCATCGCCTCCGACATCCACGGCTCGGCATACTGGGCCGAGCGCCTGGTCGCCGCCATCGAGTCCGAGCAGCCCGACTGCATCGTCCTGCTGGGCGACCTGCTCTATCACGGTCCGCGCAACGACCTGCCGCGCGACTACGCCCCCAAGCGCGTGATTCCGCTGCTCAACGCCCTAGCCGACCGCATCATCGCGGTGCGCGGCA
>DAWEIC010000150.1:0-2846 GCA_052364855.1 Collinsella sp. | reverse complement strand
ACCAGATGGTCCTCGACTTTCCCGTCATGGCGGACTACGCCATGCTGTTCGACGAGACCGGCCGCGAGTTGTTCCTGACGCACGGCCACGTCTTTGGCGCCGGCATGCACAACAGCGTCGACCACGCGCCCGCGCTGCCCGAGGGCTCCGCGCTCGTCTACGGCCACACGCACATCAAGGTCAACGAGGAGAGCGCCGCGCACCCGGGCCTGTGGCTCTTCAACCCCGGCAGCGTGAGCATTCCCAAGGACGGCACGCACAGCTATGGCATCTACGAGAACGGCGCGTTCCGCCACGTGATCCTGGAGGAGGAGTAACCATGGCGCAGCACATGGCTCAGCAAAATGCCGAGGGCTCGCGCGATCTGTCCACGCTGGTCGACGCGTCGGCCGAGCTGCAGCATCTGGTGCAGACCATCTGGCGTCTGCGTCAGCCCGATGGCTGCCCGTGGGACCGCGAACAGACGCACCGCAGCATTGGCAAGAACATGATCGAGGAAGCCTACGAGGCGCTCGATTGCATCGAGGCGGACGACGCGGCGCATCTGCGCGAGGAGCTGGGCGATGTGCTCATGCAGGTGGTGCTGCATGCGCAAATTGCGGCGGATGCCGGCGAGTTTACGCTGGCCGACGTGGCGCGCGATATCGACGCCAAGCTCATTCGCCGTCATCCGCACGTGTTTGGCGATGTGGATGCCGACAGCTCCGACGAGGTACTCAAGATTTGGGACGAGGTCAAGCTTGCCGAGAGGGCTGCCAAGGACAAGGCCGTGGCGGCGGGCGAGGCTGCGCCCGAGGGCCTGCTCGACGGCGTGCCCACGCATCTGCCGGCGCTGATGCAGGCTCAGAAGGTGTCGCGCAAGGCGGCTGCCGTGGGCTTTGAGTGGGAGACGGTCCAGGACGTGTGGGACGAGGTCGCCGAGGAACGTGCCGAGTTTGAGGCCGAGGCCCCCGGAACGCCCGAGCGCGAAATGGAGTTTGGCGATCTGCTCTTTGCCCTGGTCAACGTCGCGCGCAAGGAGGGTATCGACGCCGAGAGCGCCCTGCGTGCCAGCACAGCAAAGTTCCGCCGCCGCTGGGCCGCGATGGAGCAGATGGCGGCCGATGCCCACGTGGATCTGACCGAGCTCTCGACCCACGGCCTCAACGACCTGTGGGATGCCGCAAAGGCGGAGGAGTAAGACTGCGGGAACGACGGGCTGACGCGCCTCATCGTTCCCGCTAAATTTTTCGAAAATCAAGTGTATTCCTCGGCTAACTTAGGGCATAATGCAAAAAGTGCGACATGGCTAACTTACGGAGGCGCACCGATGGTGCACGGTCAGCCGGTCGCTTGCATCCACTACGTTTCCAAGTGAGAGGGAGACAACATGAGCGATATTATGGACGTCTACGGTCGCGAGGTACTCGACAGCCGCGGCAATCCCACCGTCGAGGTCGAGGTTGTGCTCGAGGACGGCAGCTTTGGCCGCGCAATGGTGCCTTCGGGTGCTTCGACCGGCGCCTTTGAGGCCTGCGAGCTACGCGATGGCGACAAGGGCCGCTACCTGGGCAAGGGTGTTTTGCAGGCCGTCGAGCACGTCAACAACGAGTGCGCTAACGCCGTCGTGGGCCTCGACGCCTTCGACCAGCGCGCCGTCGATGCCGCGCTGATTGCCGCGGACGGTACCCCCAACAAGACCAAGCTCGGTGCCAACGCCATCCTGGGCGTGTCGCTGGCCGTCGCCCGCGCCGCTGCCGAGTCGGCGGGTCTGTCGCTGTACCAGTACCTGGGCGGCGTCAACGCCCACCTGTTGCCCACGCCCATGATGAACATCCTCAACGGCGGCGTGCATGCTGACAATAACGTTGACTTCCAGGAGTTCATGATCATGCCGGTGGGCGCCCCGAGCTTTGCCGAGGGCCTGCGTTGGTGCGCTGAGGTCTACCACACCCTCAAGGGCGTGCTGCACGAGGCCGGCCTGGGCGGCGGCGTGGGCGACGAGGGCGGCTTTGCGCCCAACCTCAAGACCAATGCCGAGCCGTTCGAGTACATCACCAAGGCCGTGGAGAAGGCCGGCTTTAAGCCCGGCGTCGACTTCATGTACGCCATGGACCCGGCCTCGACCGAGTTCTACAACGCCGAGACCGGCATGTACGAGCTCAAGGGCGAGGGTGTTGAGTACACGAGTGCCCAGATGGTCGATTACTGGGAGAAGCTCGTCGACACCTATCCCATCATCTCCATCGAGGACGGCATGGCCGAGGAGGACTGGGACGGCTGGGTCGAGCTTACCCGTCGCATTGGCAACAAGGTGCAGCTGGTGGGCGACGACCTGTTCGTCACCAACACCGAGCGCCTCAAGAAGGGCATCGAGCTGGGTGCCGCCAACGCGATCCTGGTCAAGGTCAACCAGATCGGCACGCTCACCGAGTCGCTGGAGGCCATCGAAACCGCCAAGGAGGCCGGCTACGCTTGCATTGTGAGCCACCGTTCTGGCGAGACCGAGGACTCCACGATCGCCGACCTGGTCGTGGGCGTCAACGCCGGCCAGATCAAGTCGGGCGCCCCGTGCCGCAGCGATCGCATCGCCAAGTACAACCAGCTCATCCGCATCGAGGACGAGCTCGAGGGCAGCGCGCGCTACGCCGGCAAGTCTGCGTTCTACAACATTCGCTAGGCAGCAGCGTGTGCGGGGGCGGGGCTGACTCGGATCCGCCTCGCCCCCGCCGGGCACTGTTGAGCACCATTGGGCGCTGGGCCATATGACTCAGCGCCTTTTTTATGTCGAGCAAAGGCTGGCGAAGGCGGCGCGGGCGCTCGTGCTATAACTAGAATACTTAGCGCAAACAAACCTCAACCGCACA
>DAWEIC010000149.1:0-4116 GCA_052364855.1 Collinsella sp. | reverse complement strand
ACTCGGGCGGCGTAACGACCGAATACTTCACCGACGTTGACGGCGGCAGTGTGTATGTGCGTATCGACAACGTCGAGGAGCACAAGGACGCCGTCGAGACCATGATGAAGTCCCTTGAGTTTGCCGACGATATCGCCGAGGCCAAGACCGAGGCCATGGACGTCAAGCTCGACGATATCGAGATCAAGCGCTAAGCGACTGGCGAGCGCAACGGGAAACACGGACGCAGTGCAAACAAGCGACGGTATCCCAGCGCTTCGTACCCAGGGAGGGCCGGTAAACCGACCCTCCCCTTTCTTATGCCGGTAGCCGACGAACGCAGGATGTCGGGCTCCAAAACCATCCCAGACGTGATAACAGCACAAATAGACAAGTGCCCCAACACGTCCGCCCGCCGATTTATAGCGCCGCGCAGGCAATTTAAACCGGCGTCTTTAAACATCTGGGCAGTATAGTGACCAAAACAAGTGCATAACCGCACCCTGCGAACGGAGGAGATATGACCGAACACCACGCCATCAGTCGCCGAGCGTTTACGCTGGGCCTTGGACTCGCCGCGTTGTCGCCGCTGGCAAGCCTGCCCGAAACCGCAGCGCCGGGCATTCCCCTGCGAGCGGCATTTGCAGACAACACACCCGCACCGTCGGACAGCCTCGACAAGTTTGTCATTCGCCTTCGCCCCGCGGGCTATTTTCGCACCGCGAGCGTCAACCAAGACGGCAACGTTCGCGGCAACGTCTGCCACCTGTTTAACGACGGCACGTCCAGCAAGCTCATCCTTGAGAACGTAACGACCAAGAATGACGATACAAACTGGTATGCTATCCGCACCTTGCTCAATTTCGAAGAGCATAAAAAGACGGGCTACAGCATTTGGTCGGTCGATGGCGACTCGGACAAAGACGGAAAGGTCATCCACGTATGGAGTGGCGAGCATGACGGCAAGGCCAGTCGCTCTTTTGCGTTCGAGCGTCAATCAAACGGTACCTATATCATCCGAGACCGCACGGTCGAGAAAGAAACCGAGAAAAAAGACATTAAGTACCTGGCCATAGAAAAGGACGGCAAAGACCAGGACAACAATAAGATCTGCCATAAGAGTAAGAGCATTCCGTGGGAGCTCGAGCTTGTCGGCTACAGCATGGACAAGACCAATGCCACAGTTAGCAGCATCGACTGGACCACGTATAGCAGCTACGTCGACGGACCATGTTGGATGAGCCACGTCGATGGCAGCAAGTACCTCGACGAACTGAGCATCCCGGGAACTCACGATTCGGGCACCTGCAGCGTCGACAACGACACCGAGCCCCAAACCTCGCTTGCAAAGTGCCAGCAGGATTACATCCCCACGCAGTTGCTCGAAGGCATTCGCTATTTTGATATCCGACTTGGAAAGAACGACAAGAACGGCGACCCCGGCATCGACCATGGAATATGCTACCTGCACAAAAAAGACGGGGACTTTATGCAACTCTCCGATGTCATCGGTTACTTCAAAACATTTTTGAACGAACACCCGTCAGAAGCGCTCATCATGCTGGTGTCACGAGGCAACGACGAGGCTACCGACGAAAGCGTTACGACGGCTTTCGCCAATGTTATGGGCAATAACTCCGATCTGTTCTATACGTCGAGCCATGTCCCCACACTGAACGAGGTGCGCGGAAAGATCGTCCTGCTGCGTCGATTTAAACTCGCCGGCGACAGCGTAGACGGCCACACGTGGGGCCTCGACCTCACTGAATGGGACGACAAAATCAAGGCGCATTCCGGAAAGTCCATGTGCCTCGTCCAAGACGCGCGAGGCTTTGAGGCTGCGGGCAATGCGGGTGCCAAAGAGCCCTATTGCACCAAGGTATATGCCCAAGACCATTACGACTGCACGGGATCCAGTAAGATCGACTGGGTCGATATGGCCCTGAAGGCAGCGTCCGAGTTCGAGCGCAGCACCGTAGATATCACTGCCGCGGACGGGACAACGGTGCAGGCAACGGAGCGCTGCTGGTTTATCAACTACACGAGCTGCACGCAAAACAACCCTTTTACCGCAGCGCGAGTGGTCAACGAGCACCTGTACAAGAGCTCGTATATAAACAATACCGGAGTTGAGAGCACAAAGGCGGACTGCCGCAAGCACATTGGCATCATCGCATCCGACTTTGTTGATGCGGCACTGGCCCGGAGCATCTACCAGCGCAATTACAACGATGCGCAGCACAAGCAAACCGTTTCGTGCTATCTCCCGACCCGCATGCGCATGACGTACGGCGACTCGCTGAGCGATGCCTCGCTCCAAGATGGCAAGACCGTTGGCGAGGGCCATTTCCGCCTTGTCGACAGCAGCAACGTACTCAACGTAGCAGCCTCGGGACATGCGTTTGCCATCGAATATGTGGATGTCGACGCCCTGGGCAACGAGACTGTTACGGGGCTGCAGGGCCCTGTGCCCATCGATATCGATCCACGTGCGCTGACGCCTCATTTTGAGGGACTCGAAGGCCTTAAGGCCGGCGAAGACGTGCGCGCCAAGATTGCGGCATCACTCGAGGGCAAGCTCGAAACCGATGCCTGCACGGCCCAGCTCGAGTTTGTGCACGACGCGGACGGCGCTCCGGGCACGGCAATGGCCGAGGGCGAAACATTTGCCGCAGGAACGTACTGGGTGCGCGTGAACGGTCTCTTGGGCGACGCGGCGCAGAACTACACGCTCGCCAGCGACGGATCCGCAAGCTTTACCGTAGCGGCCTCGGGCAGTGCGGGCGGCACCGGCAACGGTACCGGCGGCGGCAACGGCAACGATGCCGCCACGGACAGCGCCGACAAGAACGGCAAGGGCAACAAGAGCAAGGGCTCGGGCGAGAAGCTCGCCGGCACGGGCGACGGCTCTGGCATCGCCGCCGGGCTCGCCGCTGCCGCCGTGGCGACGACGGTCGCCGGCGCAGCAATGCTTGCCAGTGACCGCGAAAACAACGAAGGCGCTAGCGAATAGGCAAGCCGGTTTTCAGACGCATCGGCTCAATCAGGGGCGCGGAATACCGTTCTGTGCCCCTATTTTTGACATGAAGGGGCAGCGCATAAAGGACGCCTCGCAGGTTGAACGACCAGCCACCATGCCGCCAGATGCGCGGGCGTAAGTCTGGCCCGAACGCCGACGTCGGCTACATCACCATGTTCAGCGCGTTCACAAATTCCTGGGCCTGGGAGCGGTTGCTCAGGCTAAAGACACAGGCAGTCAACAACCTGTTGCGCAGAAAAACATTGCGGCCCTTGATCCTGTTAACGCCCGTGATGTCCTTAAGGTAGACAATCTCGATATGCTTGCCGCCGAAAGTGCCCTTCTTGAGCACCTCGATGCGGTTGGGGTAAATCCTGACGTCTTTAAACCCGCCCGAACCTTTGTCCTGGAACAGCAAAGTGTTGTTATCCATGCGTGTCACTCCCGCGGGGTTCGCTAAAACTGCCTCTATGGCCACATTTTAGTCACCGCAAGGCTCCCATGCGAAGGTGCCAGACAGCACAGCAATTCGTGTCCGCGCGAGGCTTTAAGCTAAATGCGATAAAGATACATTCCACAAGAGGAAAGTGGGGCGACAGTGATGGGCGAACTGGTAAACCGTGGAGAATCGGCAATCGTGCCAGAAGTTTTTTACAAGCAGGTTTCCTCGATTCTCAACGCCGCTCGCGACAAGGCCTATACCGCCGTTAACTTTGCGATGGTTGAGGCGTATTGGGAGATCGGCAAGAGCATTGTTGATGAACAGGGCGGAGAGGAGCGCGCAGCATATGGAGAGGCATTGATTGCAGGCCTCTCCAGAAGGCTTACCGCGGATTTCGGAAGAGGCTTTGGCATCGCAAACCTTCGCAATATGCGTCAGTTCTTTCTTGCGTTTCCAATTCGCGACGCACTGCGTAGCGAATTGAGCTGGACTCATTACCGCAGGTTGATGCGCATTCCCGACCCTGATGCTCGCGCCTGGTACATGAACGAATGCGCCGATTCTCGTTGCAGCACGCGTCAGCTCGAGCGCCAGATCAACACCATGTTCTGCGAGCGCCTGCTTGCCAGCAAGGACAAGGAGGCCGTCACCCAGGAAATCCAAAAGAGCGCCCCGG
>DAWEIC010000148.1:0-4171 GCA_052364855.1 Collinsella sp. | reverse complement strand
TTTTCCCATCCATGATACCCCGCCGCGTACAAAAAAGACGGCCCCGAAGGACCGCCTTTCACATCGATTTACACGCACGGCAAACACCGCCGCAATTCGCCACTAGTCGCGACGGCCAAGGATGTTCAAAATGCGCAGGAACACGTTGATAATGTCCACGAACAGATTGGACGCCATGAGCACCGCATTGGGCAGCGTGGGCGGCACCGTCGTGGCAACATAGGTGTCGTAGCCAATAAAGCCAGCGAACACCACGATCACGATCAGGTCGGTGATGGTCTGCGAGACGCCCATGAACATCAGCATGATCTCAACCAGAATAGTGGCGAGCAGAATGCCAAAACCGATGCCATATACGCGCTGGAAAAACTTGGGGAACGTCACGCCCAAGGCGCCAAAGACAAAGGTGATGGCGGCCGTGGCGATAAAGGCAGTGTTGATGGTGGGCAGGTCGTAGTTGGCAAGGCCAAACGACGCGGTCAGGCCAAAGGTACTCGCAAAGATTACGTAGCCCACAAGGGACAGGCCCACGGACTGCTTGCTGGCGGCGGCCGACATCATGACCATGCCGACGATGGTCAAAATAAACGAGCCAAAGACCAGCGGCAAGGCGGCGCCGCTCATCATCATGCGGGCAAACGCCATGGTGCTCGTAAAGTAGGCGCCGGCGCCCATGGCACAAAAGCCCAAGAAGATCAGGGCAGACATGGCAAGATTGTACGCACGCGGCGACATCTCCTTGGCACGGCTTGCGCCGGCCTCGATGGGGCCGTTCTGATAGCCCTGGATATCGTTCATAATTTCGTCCTTTCAAAAAGTGCCGTGAAAGACGGCGCAGCAGGTGACAAGATTCCTGTCATTGTACCCGAATGCCGTACGTCCTTACCTACGGCGCTCGCCCTCGAGCGTACGATCAAAGGCCCAGACCCACCAACGCATCACGTGCGCCTGCGAGCCGTCCGCCCGCTCGCGCGTCTGGTCCTCCAGATACAACTCGGTCGCGTGCCCGCCAAAACGCACCTTATAGGTCGCCGTACGGATGCCGTGGACCGTCAGGCCAAACCCGGTGGTCGAGATAATTTCATCGATTGTAAAACAACGTCCGTCGACCCAGCAGACGGTGACTGGCACGACTTGTCCGCCCGCGAGGATGCGAGCCACGACGTCCACATACTGCTTGTGTACGCGCCGAGTTTTGCCGTCTGTCTGTCGATATTCCATGCCTCCTATTATCGAACGCATGTTTGCATGTTGTAAAGCGAACAGACTGTGGTTTTGGAGTGTCGTAGTAATCGCACGTGTCCGCATGGCGTGTTAGCAAAAAGAACACCCGCGGTCAACAGGGCTAATATTCAATTTTAGTGCCAAAAAGTTCACTTCTCCCATCAGAACTCGGTAAAGAGACCCGCAGGAGGTGATACGATTTATCATGTTTTTGTAACGTGTCTGCAAACTTCGAGAAAGCCCATATATGGACGTAACGTTCTCAACCTTCCTCGGCCAAATTGTGTCGAACCCAGTCCTTGCCGTCACCGTGATCCTCGCGTTGGGCGCCATCTTCGTCAATGGATGGACCGACGCGCCCAACGCCATCGCGACCTGCGTCACTACGCGTTGCATGCCCGCCCGCGCCGCCATTCTCATGAGCGCCGCATTCAACTTCCTCGGCGTGCTCATCATGACGCACTTTAATGCGAGCGTCGCCAACACCATCTCACATATCGTCGACTTTGGCGGAAACAGCACCATGGCGCTCGCCTGTCTGTGCGCGGCGCTGTTCTCCATCGTCGTCTACGGTGCCACAGCGTCGCGTTTTGGCATCCCCACCTCGCAAAGCCACAGCCTTATCGCCGGCCTGACCGGTGCCGCTATCGCCCTCGGCGGCGCGAGCAGCGTCAACGTCCACGAGTGGATGAAGGTCATCTACGGCCTGGCGCTCTCCATCGGCCTGGGCTTTGTCATGGGCTGGGTCCTGTGCAAACTCGTCTCGATTCTTTTCGCCGCCGCCAACAGGCGACGTGCCAATGTCTTCTTTAAATACGCTCAGATCGCGAGCGCCGCGGCCATGAGCTTTATGCACGGCGCGCAGGATGGACAGAAGTTCATCGGCGTGCTCTTTTTAGGCGTGGCCTTCGCAAACGGCCAGACCAGCGTCGGCGATGCCGGCATCCCCATCTGGATTATGCTGCTGTGCTCGGCCACTATGGGTATCGGTACCAGCGTGGGCGGTGAGCGCATCATCAAGTCCGTCGGCCAGAGCATGGTTAAGCTCGAGAAGTATCAGGGCTTCTCCGCCGACCTCGCGGGCGCCGCGAACCTGCTGCTTGCCACCCTTACCGGCATCCCCGTGTCCTCCACACACATCAAGACCTGCGCCATCATGGGCGTCGGTGCCGTCAAGCGCCTCTCGGCCATCAACTTCGGAGTCGTCAAGGACATGATGTTCACCTGGTTCTTCACCTTCCCCGCCTGCGGACTCATCAGCTTTGTCATGGCCAAGCTGTTCATGATGTTCCTCTAATCAAACCGAACGTCCATCCGGACCGCAACACTTCGCCCACCCGTCTTCGCCTCGAAAGGACCCACCCATGGCAAAGAAACCCGATTCGTTCTACTTTGACAACTACGTCGCTTGCGCCGACCTCGCCGTCCAGGCCGCAGAGCTGCTCACCAAGATTTTTGAGAACTTCGATCCCGCGCAGATTCACGACATGCTCAATAAGATGCATGCGATTGAGCATGCGGCAGACAAGAAGCACCACGAGCTCGAAGACGCCCTGCTCACCGCCTTTATCACCCCGCTCGAGCGCGAGGATCTGGATCTGATGAGCTGCGCGCTCGACACCGTGCTCGACCGTATTGAGGGCGTCGTGCAGCGCGTCTACTTCACCAACATTCAGAGCATCCATCCCGACGCCATCGTCATCGCCCACAAGGTGACTGACGCCTGCCGCGCCATGAAAGACCTGATGGTCGAGCTTCCCAACTACCGCAAGTCCAAAACGCTGCGCGAGCTGGTCATCCAGATCAACACCATCGAGTCCGAGGCCGACGAGCTCTACATCAACGCCATGCGCAACCTGCACGTTAACGGCAAGGATCCGCTCGAGGTCATCGCTTGGCGTGACGTCTACGCCTTCCTGGAGTACTGCGCCGACTGCTGCGAGAATGTGGCCGATGTTGTGGATTCGATTGTCATGAAGAACAGTTAATTGGGGATACCCGTCCCACCGGCGAAGGCCCGACACCTATTTGCTTTCTCACTCCGGCTGCATGGCAGAGTCGTTCGAAAGTAAATAGGTGTCGGGCCTTCGCCTTAGGTACCACCATTGGGAACCTTGGCTGATAGCTTGAGTGTAATTGGGTCTTGGCTGATATGGCCCTTTATTCCCAAATGGATACTTTGGGGCTGTGCAGGGCGTTTGGTTGGACAGGGCTTTGGGTATCCTTTGGTTTACTTTGGATTGATTTGCTGACTTTGGAGGGTTTGGTTATGGGGTATTTGGATCTGGCTCGGGGTCGCTATTCTTGTCGCGAGTTTGAGGATCGTTCTGTTGAGCGGGCTGTGGTGGATGCCATTGTTGAGGCTGGGCGTATTGCTCCTTCTGCTTGTAATAATCATCCAACCCGTGTGATGGTGTTGGATACGCCTGAGCTTCTGGAGAAGGCAGCTGCTTGTCAGCCTCGGTTTGCTCGTGATGGGTCTATCTTTGGCGCTCCGCTTATCTTCCTTATTTGCAGCGTTACCGATGATGCCTGGGTGCGCCCGTATGATCAGATGAACTCGAGTGCCATCGATACTTCGATCGTCTGCGATCAGATGATGATGGAGGCCACCGAGCAGGGCCTGGGAACGTGCTGGGTATGCCATTTTAAGCCCGAGGTGGCACAGGAGCAGTTCAACCTGCCCGAGGGCGTCTATCCCTATCACATGCTCGTCTGCGGATATCCTGCCGACCACATCGCCGATCCCGAGCATCGCGAGGCCCGTACCATTCCCCTCTCCGACTTCCTCCTCAAGTAGGTTTTGGGACATGCCTTAAAACCTACCCTTGACCGCTCACCCGTTCGCCGAGTTCTGCGCCATTATGTGCAGGGCTCGGTTTTTTATGTTACGCACTCCGGCACAGTCATAAAAAGGACCCGCAAGCTGCGGGTCCTTTCTAGGCAC
>DAWEIC010000147.1:927-4179 GCA_052364855.1 Collinsella sp. | reverse complement strand
CCGTCCTCGAGATAGCCCTCCTGGTCGAAGTGCATGATCTCGATCTTCTCGGTTTCCTTCATTTGTCTCTCCTTTCTGGGGTTGTTTCCACATCCCCCATGCCAACGGGCATCAAAACCCGCTTACATTCCGTAACACTCGGCCGCTTTGGCCTTAAGCGCATTGACTGACTCTTCGTAGCCCTCCGCCTTGACCTCCATTTGCTTGGAGACAGCATCGAGATACGGGTGAACGTCCCATGACTTCAGACGCTCGGCGATTATTGCCGCAATCGTCTGGAAGAACACGAGATTGGGAATTGCACTGAGCAGCGGAGCCACCTGAGGCACCACAACCTCGTGAGCCCTACCCTTGGGATGGGCCGTGAGCAGCACCGTTTTTGCCGTAACGTTCGATAGCGCATCGGCGATATTCGCAAGACGCTCCGACCCCTGCGGATCGTCGACAATAAACACCAGGTAGCCCGGAACAATCTGCATCTCGGGACCGTGGACGAACTCCTCGCCTTCGTGATGCATGGCAGGAATCTTGATGGTCTCGCTCAGTTTGAGCGCCGCCTCCTCGGCAACACCGTAGTTGGGGCCGTTGCCGACGACCATAGCGGGCGTGTGCTCAGAAAGCTCGAGCATGTGGTCTTGGACATATGCCTCGGCGGTCTTGCACATCACGGCATTAGCCTGGATAGCCTCGCGCAGGCCATCAAGACGCTGAGCAACGCCCTTGGCGTCAATCGTTCCGCGCGCCTGACCGCCGTAAATACCAAAGAGCACCAGGTACTCAACGAGAACCTCGACGCCCAGAGTCACAAAGTCCACCGACTCGACACCCACACCGTAGTCAAGAACGATGTCGGCGTGTTCCTTGATGGGTGCCTCGACGTTTGCCGTGAGCGCAACTGCAGCCATATCGTGTGCGCGCATGTAATCAAGAGCCGCGATCGTATTGGTCGAATAGCCACTCTGCGAAACGGCAATGTTGATCGCATGCTGTGGATAGGTGTGTTCAAAATCGACGAAGGCCTCGGGCGTCACAACGGACACCTGCATCTGCAGCGTATCTTGCAGGAAATCGCGGGCGCAATCCGCAGCATGGCGCGACGAACCCGAAGCAACGATGCGCAGCGCGTCAAAAGAACCGGACTGGAAAATATCAACGAGCTGCGCTACCAGCTCAGACGAACGCTCGAGGTTCTCTCCCATACGCACATGGGCAAGCTGAACGTAATCGAGCATCTTCATCGTCTCACCTCGTAACAAATCATTAGTATTTGATACCAATCACAGTTACAGGTTACGGCTTTTTGATACCTCTTTGTCGATTAATTTATCCCCTTCGGCGAACGGTCGATTTTGAGCCATGTAAGGTTGTATATACAGCTGACCCAACGATCAAAACTGGTTAGTTTCCCAGCCGTTATTCACAAAATACCAGCTAGTACGTATAGGTGTAGCCGCCCGTATCGCCACGATTGAAGGACTTTACATACTCGATAGCCTGACCGCTCGCGTCATAGCTCACGCATTCCAAAAGCAAAACAAGATCGCCCTGTTCCAGTCCAAGGAGGCCGGCATCTCGTGCGCCCAGTGCCTCGATATCGAGCTTTTCCTGTGCCATGACTGGCTTTCGGCCCAGCATCTCATAGGTCTCGTACAAACTGAAGACCGACACGTCAATATCTTCGATGGTTGGGAACAGCAGGCAGGGAATCAGCGCCGTCTCAATCGATACGGGGCTACCGTTTATGCAGTTCAGGCGTCGAACGGAATAGAGCAGGTCGTCCTCGGCGATGCCAAACAGGTCGGCGTAATATGGCCCCGCATAACGCTTGGAACGCGCGAGAATACGGACGGACGGCTCGCCGCCCGAAGCACGGACCGATTCACGGAAACCGACCGTGCGTTCAAAAAAAGCAGGTACTTTCTGCGCCACAAAGGCACCTTTTCCCCGAACACGGCGAATCTGCCCGCGTCGAACCAGCTCATCGACAGCGCTTCGGATGGTCAAGCGTGTCGTACCAAATTCCTCGGCGAGGTCTTTTTCGGACGGAATCATGGAACCCGTGGGATATGCACCGCGCTCGATACGTTCCTCGATGCAGCGTCGAATGCGCATATAAACCGGGGTGGCATCTACTGTTTCAGCCATTGTTCACCTGCCACGCTCCTCATGCCGTTCTCTTCGCCGTTATCGGCAAAGCGGAACTTTGTGGGCAAAATCACCGATTTGCAATGCTCCACAAAACGCATGTCCTTATCAAATTCGATCGAGCTCTCATAGAACACCGGCGTTCCCTCTTCTTGCTGGAGCAGCTCGGCCTCTTCGACGTTCAAACGCGAGATGGAGATATGCTCACGTCCATGCTCAACGCGCACGCCACCTTCTTTGAGCAAGACATCGTAAAGGCTCTCACACTCAAAATCGTGCTCGGGAAGCGATGGGCACAGGGACAGGTTAACGTGAGCGGTCTCGATTGACGCCGGCTCGCCCTCAATAAGTCGAACGCGCTGCATGCGGAGCAAGGGAGCGCCTACAGCCACCCCAAGCTTGTCGGCAAGCGCCTCATCCGCCTCGATGGTCCCGGTGGAAACCAGACGAGAAGAGGGGTGCAGGCCGGCAGTCCGCACAGCATCGGAAAAGTTATACGTTTCCTGGAAGATGTTCAGCGGCTTGGGAGGACACACATACGTGCCCGATCCGCGACGGCTCTCGAGCGTTCCACACGAGATAAGCCGCGTGATACCGGCACGCAACGCCGTACGCGAAACGCCAATCTCTTCGCACAGCACGCGCTCGGCCGGCAGGCGATCGCCGCCGGCAAGCTGATGGTGCTGGATATACCAAAGAATTCCCTCAACAGCATGATCTTTGGGGGGAATTGCATAAGATTCGCCTGCCATTGCACAGACTCCTCATTCAGAAACGTATGCCGCCAAAATTAGGCCAGCCCTCCCATGGCATCAAATTCTGCCTTGATCTTCTCGGCGACATTCCGATACGACTTATATAGACTTGAATCGCGTTTGACTTCGTCGGTCATAACGGGAATCTCTAATTTGGAAACCTCGTCTTTTCCCGTCTGAACCGCCACAACAACGCCCATACCAAGACACATATTACGCTTGGCAGCATTTATTTTTGCTGCCTTGGCAGGATTTGCCAGGATACGCTGGGCAAATTCCTGTTTAGAGACCGCTTCTTCGGCCTCCGGATCGCCCGCCTCGGCCACTTCGCACTGCAACACGTCCGCATAGT
>DAWEIC010000147.1:0-917 GCA_052364855.1 Collinsella sp. | reverse complement strand
AAATCTTCGGCTCGCCGCCGCGCTGATGCACGGCCCACTTGCGGCGCGTGGCATCCTGGTAGATGGCCGGCAAAAATGTAAACCGCGGCGGGTCCAAAATCGTATCCGTGATGGTAAACACATCGGGATCAAAGGCATCCTGCGGGTTTTTCTTCTTGAACAGCCCCATATCAGCCTCCCGTACTAGCATTAAACAACTCAAGCCGAATATAGCACCAATTTCAAGCCGGCGCTTTAGCGCGTCGGTGCGTGGTGCCTATGGCTCGCTCAGCGGGGTAATACGGGCGAGGGCCGGGGTGGTTGGTATAGGTTTTGGAAGTGGGCTCCGCGAACTTCCAAAACCTATACCAACCACCCCGGCCCCGGCGATGTATTCTGGGCTGACCAAAGGAGGATGGACAGTCTCCAAGGCCATAACAACAAAATCCCTATTACATAAAAAGAATCAGACCCCGCAAAACGAAACGGTCGAGAGGCCCTGCTCCGGGCGGGTTGCCTTGCTCCGGGAAGTTCGCGAAGCCCACTTCCCGGAGCAAGGCACCCCGCCCGGAGCAGGGCCCAGCGCGAGACCGTCCCGGATGCCTATCCGCACAGCATTGTTACTAGCGGGATCGTCAAAATGGAGCAGATGATCGACAGGAAGGTGCATTGCATCATGGGGCGTGCGTCCTTACCGTATTGAAGACAGTACAGCGTGCCGTTGCTGCCTACCGGCATTGCCATCTCGAGCACGAGTGTCGTAATGAACATGGGCGTCATGCCCGGCCACACGCGGGCCACGGCAAGGCACGCCACCGGGACGATAACCAGGCGAAACGCCACGGCGACATAGGCACGCCAGTTGGTGAGCATGTCGAGCGGACGATACTTGGCAATGGACGAACCCATGAGCAGCAGCGCTGCCGGGGTGGTCATGG
>DAWEIC010000146.1:3313-4185 GCA_052364855.1 Collinsella sp. | reverse complement strand
CCGACTGCTTCGGCCTGCGCCTGCTCAACCGCCGCGGCTGCTTCCCCAAGTTCGACCTGTTCATCGAGCAGACGAAGGACGTCTGGAAGGACATGCTCGACATCCGCAAGCGCTTCGAGCCGCGCGCCGAGGAGCTCGCCAGGAAGTACGCGCTGGCCGACTACACCATGTTCATCGGCTCGGGGGCCCTCTGGGGCGAGACCATCCTGTACTCCATGTGCCTGCTCGAGGAGATGCAGTGGAAGCGCATCCGCCACATCACCTCGCACGACTTCTTCCACGGCACGCTCGAGCTGCTCGAGCCCGGCGTCCCGGTGTTCCTGTTCATGGGCGAGGACGAGTGCCGCGCCCTCGACGAGCGCGTCCGCGCCTTCCTCACCAGCGGCGTGACCGGCGACGAGGACTACGTCATCATCGACACCGCCGAGTACGCGATCCCGGGCCTGGACGACGACTTCCGCGTCATCGTGTCGCCGTGGATCCTGTCCGTGCTGACCACCGACCGCCTCTCGCGCAACTACGAGCTGGTCACCAAGCACAACCTCAAGTACCGCCGCTACTACCACCAGTTCGACTACTAAGAGCTGGTCACGGGTCCGATATCTTGGCTGGTTGATATCTCGACCCTGCACAAGGGCGTCCGCATTTGCGCGGGCGCCCTTTTTGCGTTGTGACAAGAGACTGCTGCTAACCGCTCGCCCTATGTTTCCAAATGAATACGCTGTGAGCCGAGGAGGGCGATTCTCCCCGCAAGCACTCTAGTATGCTAAAGTACCCAGAAGACCGGCGGAGCTATGCCGGTCTTCTGTTCTATACGAAGCACAGCATGAGGAGGCTCACCAGATGACGGCCACACCGTGGGGATTCCGGGA
>DAWEIC010000146.1:0-3303 GCA_052364855.1 Collinsella sp. | reverse complement strand
CGGTGAAGGGCTGCTTCAGGGAGCATCATTACCTGCCGGTCGAGACGCCGCTGCTCGAGGACAAGGGTTCGCTCGAGGAAGGCGGGCGCATTGCAGACACGCCGTTTAAGCTCTTTGACGACGATGGTCGTCTGCTGGTGGTTCGTCCTGATAACACACTGCCGATCGTGCGTCTGGTTTCGACCCGCATGCGCGCGGCCGACCTGCCCTTGCGCCTGCGCTACGAGGCGCCGGTGGTTCGCGAGTGCCAGCGCAATGCCGGTGGCTCGCGCCAGTTTACGCAGCTGGGCTTTGAGCTTATCGGTGCGGGCGATACCGCGGGCGATGTCGAGATTGTCTCGCTCGTGGCCGAGGCCGTGCGCAAGTTGGCGCTGCCCGATGCGCGCATTATCGCAGGTAGCGTGCGTCCGTTTAAGGAGCTGCTTGCGGCGTGCGAGGATCGCGAGCTGGCCGCCGAGGCCCTGCGCTGCGTGCACGCCAACGACTTTGTGGGCCTCGATGCCCGCGTGGCGGCAAGCGCCGAGTCCGATGCCGTCAAGGCCGCTATTAGCGAGTTGCCGCGTCTGCACGGCGGTGCCGAGGTACTCGACCGCGTGGACGCGCTGCTGGAGGCCGCCGGTATCGTCGCGCCGCTGACGCGCGAGCTGCGTGCCCTGGTTGAGGGCCTGGCACCCGAGGACGCCCAGGTGCTGTCGTTCGACTTCTCCATCATGAACTCTTTCGATTACTACACGGGCCTGGTCTTTAAGGCTTATGCCGGCGGACTGCCCGATCCGGTCGGTTCGGGCGGACGCTATGACTCCATCTTTACCGGCGCATTTGGCGACGGTATCGAGGTGCCGGCGGCGGGCTTCGCCTTTTCGCTCGAGCGCCTGGAGGCCGCGCGCACCTCGGCCGAGGATGCCGCTTCCGACGGCGATCACGCCGCGGGCCGTGGCGCCGAGGGCCCGCTGCGCATTGCCGTGCCCAAGGGCTCGCTTAAGGCCGATACGCTCGACGTGCTCGAGGCAGCGGGCTTAGACGTCTCTGAACTGCGCGACCCCGGTCGTCACCTGATCGTGCGAGGTCGCGACGCGCGTGCCGGCGAGGGCGCGGTCGGCGATATCGAGTTTGTCATCGTGCGCCCCAGCGATGCGCCCGCCTTTGTGGGCTGCGGCGGTGCCGATTGCGGCATCTGCGGTTGGGATTCGCTTATCGAGGCCGACCTCAACCTGCTGCAGCTGGTCGATCTGGGCTATGGCCTGTGCACCTTTATCGAGGCAGAGCCCGCATGGCGCGCCGGTCAGGCCGAGCGCAACTATGCCCGTCGCGGGTCGCTTCGCGTGGCCACCAAGTACCCGCGCATCGCGAGTGCCTGGTATGCCGAGCGCGGCGTGAACGCCGACATCGTTTCGCTGCACGGTAACATCGAGTTGGGCCCCATCGTCGGCATGACTGATCGCATCGTGGATATTACTGCCACGGGCGCCACGCTGCGCGACAACGACCTGGTCATCACCGGTCGCATTATGGACTGTACGGCCCGCTTCTTCGTCAACCCGGGTGCTGCGCGCCTGGATCCGCGCGTGCGTAATCTGGCAGATCGCTTGGCAGCGGCCGTGAAGGACAAGCATTTTGAGCCCGTTGCGGGCTCGGCACAATAGCGCGAGCGCGCACGGGCGTCCCAACGTCTGGGCTGCGGGCCGATTGGCGCCGCCGCCCGGCCTCTCGTTTTTCGAACTCAACCTCGACCGATAGGGGATTCCGATATGAAGACCATCAAGCTTGCTCCCGGTGAGCGCCTCGTTACCAACCAGCTCAACCGCAAGGGTGTGCTGCCGCAAAGCATCGTCGACGCCGCCCGCGATATCGTGGCTAACGTGCGCGCCAACGGCGATGCCGCGGTGCGCGATTACTGTCAGCGTTTTGACGGTGTCGAGCTGCAGAGCTTCCGTCTGCCGCAAGAGCAGGTCGATGCCGCGCTCGAAGGCCTCGATCCGGCCTTTGTCGCCGCGCTCGAGAAGGCCGCGCGCCAGATTCGTGAGTTCCACCAGCGCGAGGTCGAGCAGAGCTGGTTTACCACGCGCCCGGACGGCACGATGCTCGGCGTTAAAGTGACCCCGCTCGCGGCGGCCGGCATCTACGTGCCGGGCGGTCGCGCACAGTATCCCTCCACGGTGCTTATGAATGCCATTCCCGCCAAGGTCGCCGGCGTTAAGCGCGTGGTCATGGTGACCCCGCCGCAAAAAGACGGCCTGATCAGCCCCTACACGCTCGCCGCGGCAAAGCTCGGCGGCGTGGACGAAATTTATATGGTGGGCGGCGCCCAGGCCGTGGCCGCGCTGGCATACGGTACCGAGACCATTCCGCGCGTCGACAAAATCACCGGCCCGGGTAACGCCTTTGTTGCGGCGGCCAAGCAGATTGTCTCGGGCGATGTGGGAATCGACATGGTCGCCGGCCCGTCCGAGGTCTGCGTGCTGGCCGATGCTACGGCCAAGCCCATGGTGGTCGCGGCAGACCTGATGGCTCAGGCCGAGCACGATCCGCTGGCAGCCTGCTATTTGGTGACCTGCGACGAGCAGTTTGCGCGCGAGGTCGAGGCGGGTATCGATATTCTGGTGGCGCAGTCCCCGCGTGCCGAGATCACGCGTGCCTCGCTCGATAACGAGGGCACCATCGTGGTGGCCGCCGATATGGCTGCCGCTGTCGAGGCGGTGAACACCGTGGCGCCCGAGCACCTTGAGCTGCACTGTAAGGATGCGATGGGCCTGCTCGGCGGCATTCGCAACGCCGGCGCCATCTTTGTGGGCGCGTGGAGCTCCGAGCCGCTCGGCGATTACGTTGCCGGCCCGAACCACACGCTGCCGACCGGCGGTACGGCCATGTTCTCCAACCCGCTTTCGGTCGAAGAGTTCGTTAAGCGCTCGAGTGTCATTTGTTATACACCCGAGGGCCTGCTCTCGGACGCTCCCGCGACGCAGCGCCTGGCCGAGGCCGAGGGCCTGTGGGCGCACGCGCTTTCCGCCGCTTTGCGTCGCCGCGTGTTGGAGCAGGGCGAGGATGCCGTGAGCGCTGCGTCGCTGGCTGCGGCCGACCTGACCAAGGTCGCCTGGCCGGGTGATACGACCGTGACGGTCGCCGAGGGCGTGGACCTGGCGGCTGCAGGCTCGGATGGCGCTGGCGCGACCGGCGAGGAGGCTTAACATGGCCGAGCTGACGCCCCGCATGAAGGAACTCGTCCAGCCTTACCTGGCCGGTATTGAGCCCTACGATCCTAACTTTACGCCCACGCGCATCAACCTTTCGGCCAACGAGAACACC
>DAWEIC010000145.1:0-4314 GCA_052364855.1 Collinsella sp. | reverse complement strand
GATCCGACCTGTACGGCCATTTATGCTTCCAACGACGCCATGGCCTACGGCTGCATTCGCGGGCTCGAGTCGCGCGGAAAGCGCGTGCCCGAGGACGTGAGTGTGGTGGGTGTTGATGACAGCCTGGGCGATATCGTGCCCGACCGTCGCCTGACCACGATGCGCTTTGACAACAAGCGCGTCGGCATGTGGGCGGTCGACAAGATTGCCGGCGCCGAGGGCGTTGCGCCCGGTGTGGAGCACATGCTGTTTCTGGGCGTGCTCGTCGAGGGCGATACGGTGCGCGATGTACGCTAGGGGCGCAGGTCTGTTTGGGTTGCCGCTAATTGTGTTCGATATTGTTCAGATTGGTTTAAAAACCGTTCACGGGCGAAAAGCGACCGTTCATAGCTCGAAATCACGTTTTGCGCTGTTCTTTTTTGTTTGAATGTTAATGTTTCTGTCATACAGAACGCAGCGCGTATGCCCGGACGCGATGCTCTCCATTGGTTCATATGTGAAAGGAACGCAATATGGCAACCAAAGAAGAAATCTCGATGGTTGGATTCGAGATTGTCGCATACGCAGGTGACGCCCAGACCGATCTGCTTGCAGCGCTCGATGCTGCTCGCGAGGGTGACTTTGAGAAGGCCGAACAGCTGCACAAGGATGCCAGCGATGCACTTATCGGCGCCCACGACACGCAGACCAAGCTGCTTTCGCAGGAGGCCGGCGGTGGCGAGATGGAGATGACCTTCATCATGGCTCACGCTCAGGACACTCTCATGACCACTATGATCCTGGAGAAGCAGACCCGCTTTACCATCGATGCTTACAAGCGCATCGCCGAGCTCGAGGCCAAGCTCGCCTAACGAGCTCTCACAACTAGGTCCCCTTCCAAAAGCTCTGCCGCTACCCGCGGCAGGGCTTTTTCTGTCCTTCTCCAAGTTGCGGTGAAATAGGGACTGAATAGGGGCTAGCAGGCATAAAACAGTCCCTATTTCACCGCAACTTATTGGGTGCTGTTGGACATTTTGCTTCGTGGGTATACTTCCATCCGCAATACAGGCCGGAATGAGGAGGTATCCAAATGCCGGACAACGGATCGATTCAAAAGAGAGACGCGGGCGAGATGACTCACGGGCGCCCCGTCCAAATTACCGAGCATACGACGGTGGCCGAACTGCAGCCCAGCCTGTCCGATGTCGTGTGCGCAAATAAAAAACTGCAGATTGGCTTCATCGTTGCGCTCGTGGTACTGGCGCTACTGTCGGGCTTTGTAGCTCGTCCGCATTTTGCCGATACCAAGACTTGGGACTCCACCATCGAGGTCATCGATCAAAAGAAGGGCAACGTGTTGGCGCTCACGACCTCGTGCGTCGCCCTATCTGCGGGCATCACTGCGCTGCCGGGCGATACGGGAACGCCGGTCGCCGAACAACTCGCACAGCTTTCGGGAAACTTGGGCATCGTGCTTGCCGTGCTCTACCTCGAGAAATACTTGCTGACCATTTTGTGGTCGGTTGGCCTGGGCATCCTGATCCCGTTTGCGCTGGTGCTCTTTGCGGTGTCGCTCGGCATTCACGGGCGCTGGAGCACGAGCGCCGTCCTGCGCCGCGTGGCGACTCGCGTGCTGGTGGTCGCCATGATCGGAATGGCCTTGGTGCCTGCAAGCGTATGGGTGTCGCAAAAGGTCGACGAAACGTATCGAGTGAGCATCGAGGCGGCCGAGCAAAAAGCGGCCGACGCTGCGAGTGCGGCAGATAGCGATAACTCCAAAACAAGCAAGAAAAAGACCGAGTCCACAGAGTCCAAGAACGTGCTTGAGCAGCTTGCCGACGGCGCCTCGGGTCTCGTCACGTCGGTGACCAGCGGCGCCAAGCAGATGACCGACGAGATCGTGCAACAGGTGACCGATCTCATCGAAGGCGTCATCGTGATGATCGTGACCTCGTGCGTGATTCCATTGCTGGTGCTCGCGGCGTTTTTGTGGCTGGGACACACGCTGTTGGGGATTGATATTTCCGGGCCAGCGAACTATTTGACGGGCCGCTTTTTGAGCGCTCCGTCCAAGCATGTCAAGAAGGGTGGGCAGCCTGAGTAGGCGGCAAATCGATCTTTGGAAGATCAACCGTAAGAAGGGCGGCCGAGACGCGTTCTCGGCCGCCCTTTTGTTTGTTGAGCACGCGGTCGCTACGTCCGTGCTGGGCCCAAACGGTCAGCAATCATCCGTAAACGGTATTTGTTCAAAAAAGAACAAAGATAAACAAATAGTTGTTGCAGTTACTGTTCGAATGTGTTCAAATAAACATGAACAGTGAAGAACCGCACATTCAGATGCCCGGACCTGAACGCGATTCAACACTTCCAAACAGAAACTACGCACCTGCGTATCTCTCAAGGAGGATGTCATGAGGGTTGTAATCGCTTCCGATGCCGACGGTATGTCGATGAAGGAGTCCATCAAGGAGATGCTCATCGCCGACGGTCACGAGGTCGTCGACTATTCCGAGACCCCTGCCGCGGACTTTGTCGATTCCGCGACCGCCGTTGCCAAGGACCTGCTGGAGCACAAGGATTCCCAGGGCTTCGCATTCGATAAGTACGGCGTCGGCTCCTATATGGCCGCCGTCAAGATCAAGGGCATGGTCGTCGCCAACATTTCCGACGAGCGTTCCGCCTACATGACCCGCGAGCACAACGGCTCGCGCATGGTCACCATGGGCCCGGGCGTCGTTGGCACCGAGGTCGCCAAGAAGATCGCCCGCGAGTTCCTGCGTGCCCAGTACGCCGGCGGTCGTCACCAGATCCGTGTCGACATGCTCAACAAGATGGCCTAACGAGAGCCACCGAGAACTCGAACTTCTACCTCAACTTGTGAATTCAGACGAAAGGACGTTCTGATGAAGAAGACCATCGCAATCGGTTGCGACCATATCGTTACGGACGAGAAGATCTATCTGGCCGACCGCCTGGAGCAGGCCGGCTACAAGGTGCTCGACTGCGGCACCTACAGCCACACCCGTACGCATTACCCCATCTACGGTAAGGCCGTGGGCGAGGCTGTCGCCAGCGGCAAGGCCGACTTTGGCGTGGCCCTGTGCGGCACCGGCATCGGCATCACCAACGCCGTCAACAAGGTTCCCGGCGCCCGTTGCGCCCTGGTCCGCGACATGACCTCTGCCCTGTATGCCCGTCGCGAGCTCAACGCCAACATCGTGGGCTTTGGCGGCAAGATCACCGGCGAGTTCCTGATGGCCGACATTATGCTTGCCTTCCTGGAGGAGCCCTACGAGAAGACTCCCGAGCACGATGCCCTGATCGCCAAGATCGATGCCTGCAACAAGGCCGACGCCGAGGTTCAGGCCGACCCGCACTTCTTCGACGAGTTCCTCGAGAAGTGGGACCGTGGCGAATACCATGACTAGCGGGTATCCGGCGTAATTTACTAGTCCGTTGACGGCTCGCGTTTCTGTGAGGGGGCGCGGGCCGGTTTTCTATCAGCCCTATTCACTCGGCGGGCTGGCGTAAGAAAGGGAAGGCTCCTATGGAGTTTGTTCTTGATAACGGTTCTGTTCGCGTGGCACTGAGCACGGCTGGAGGATCGTTCACTTCGATTAAAGCCAACGGTCGCGAGTACCTGTGGCAGGGCGATCCTTCGGTCTGGTCGGGCCAGGCACCCATTTGCTTTCCGATTTGCGGCGGCCTTCGTGACGGCCGCGCGATGACCATGGGCGGCCGCGAGGTCAAGCTTGCCCGCCACGGCTTTGCCCGCAAGCAGGAGTGGAAGCTCGAGGAGCAGGGCGATAACATGGTTGCGCTGAGCCTGAGCTCTGCCGACCATGCCGAGTTGCTCGAGCAGTACCCGTATCCGTTTAAGATCGTTGCTCGTTACACGATCGATTCGGAAAAGGTGGCCGTGTCGTATGAGGTGACCAATGAGGGCACCGAGGACATGCCGTTCTTTGTGGGCGGTCACCCCGGCTTTAAGTGCCCGCTCGACGAGGGCGAGTCCTATGACGACTATGAGCTTCGTTTTGAGCAGCGCGAGGCCACCGAGCTCTGTACTGCCGTTCCCTCGACGGGCCTGATTGATGTTGAACATCGCAGCAAGAACCCCATGATCGGCCAGAACCTGCCGCTTACCCACGAACTCTTCGACTTCGCGGAGACCATCTTTGACGTGCTCGACAGCCGCGTGGTTACGCTGACCAAGAAAACCGAGGACAAGGGCGTGCGCCTGACGTTCCCCGATATGCCATACCTGATTGTGTGGAGCAAGCCCGAGGGCGACTTTGTGGCCGTGGAACCGTGGGGCGGCCTGTCCACCTGCTC
>DAWEIC010000144.1:0-4319 GCA_052364855.1 Collinsella sp. | reverse complement strand
ATCGTCGAGACGCACCACAACCAAAAGGTCGACGCCCCGAGCGGCACTGCCAAGCTACTGCTCGACGCCGTCGTCGAAGCTGAACCCGAGGCAGGCTACCACCCCGTCTATGGCCGCGAGGGCATGTGCGGCGCGCGCGATCCCAAGGAGATCGGCATGCACTCGCTGCGCGGCGGCACCGTCGCCGGCGTGCACGAGGTGGGTTTCTTTGGCCAGGACGAGGAGGTCACGCTCACCCACCGCGCCACGAGCCGTCAGATCTTTGTCAACGGCGCCCTGGCAGCCGCGCAGAAGCTCGTCACCCGCGACCCCGGCTTCTACACCTTCGACCAGGTCATGTTTGCCTAACCAGGTATCAACCGTATTCACGAAAAGGAGAAACAGCATATGAGTAACGCAGCCGAGATGGATGCCCAGGAGATTATCAACTACATCGCCACCGCGCCCAAAAAGACACCTGTCAAGCTGTACGTGCGCGAGAAGCCCGGCATGAAGGTTGCCTGGGGCGACGCACATGTCTACGGCGGCCGTCGCGGCAAGACCGTCTTTGGCGACTGGGATGAGCTCAAGGCCATCCTCGATGCCAATGCCGACTCCATCGACTACTACGATGTCGAGAATGACTGCCGCAACTCCGCCGTGCCCATGCTCGACCTTAAGGGCATCAACGCTCGCATCGAGCCGGGCGCGATCATCCGCGACCGCGTCGAGATTGGCGACCGTGCCGTCATCATGATGGGCGCCATCATCAACATCGGCTCCGTCATTGGTGAGGGTTCCATGATCGATATGGGCGCCGTGCTGGGCGGCCGCGCCACCGTGGGCAAGAACTGCCACATCGGCGCCGGCACCGTGCTGGCAGGCGTCGTGGAGCCCGCCAGCACCACGCCCGTCATCATCGAGGACGACGTTATGATTGGCGCCAACGCCGTGGTCCTGGAGGGCGTGCGCGTGGGCAGGGGCGCTGTTGTTGCCGCCGGCGCCGTGTGCGTCGAGGACGTCCCCGCCGGTGCCGTCGTGGCCGGTGTCCCCGCCCGCGTCATCAAGATGCGCGACGAGAAGACCGACAGCAAGACCGGCCTGGAAGAGGGCCTGCGCCAGCTGTAGAAGTTACGCGGTTTTACCAAACCGCGTAACGGCTCGACGCTGCAAACGCCCCTAAGCGGCAATCTGACGTTCAATCGTCGGTCGCGTACCGAAGTACGCTTCCCTCCTCTTTCACGTCACCTTGCTCGCTTAGGGGCGTTTTCGCTGACGTGAGCTCAACCTGCGGCGCAATGTCAGCAACCAAGCCGAAAACAAAAAAGGCCGAAGTCCCAAAAGGCTTCGGCCTTTGTTTTTTGCAACGTCCAAGAGCAGTTTATCGATTCTCAATACTTCCGATGTTCTTGAGCTCGATGGAGATGAGGCCGTTGGGCTCGTTGACAAACTCGATGTACTCAGAGTTCGAACCCATCTCGGCCGGGAAGCTGATCTCGATGCCCGTGTCGGTACGGATCTTGTGGTTGCGCACCGCCGCGCGTTCGACCTGCTTGCGCTCCACGGGCACACGCTCAGGCACCTTCTCCTCAGTCAGTGCCGCGCGCACGCTCTCCTTGATAACCGGCTCGTCCTCAAAGACCTCATCGACGATATCCCAAGGGGGCAGTTCCTCGTCATCCTCAACTTTCTCGGCAACAGCAGCCTTAACCTTGGCGAGTGCTACAGCCGTGTTGGCACCGTGCTCCTCGGCGACTTCCTCGACCACACGCGTCACGGTGTCGATGACCTCCTTGCCCGATACGCCCGTGTCGCACTGCAGCAGGCCATCGGGGATAAGCATACGGTCCTCGCCGGCAATCTTGCGCTTCTTGTCCACGTAGCCGATCTCCATGGTACTCGCGCGCACGATGGCATAGCTCGGCACCTTTTGCGAGGGGTTCGGCAGAATGGCGTAGTGGCGCGCGATGTCGTTGCGCACCTCCCCCTCTTCGCGGCCCACTTCGTGCATAAAAGCCTGCTTGGAGCCCAGCAGCATCACGGCAAACCAGCGGGCATCCTCATCGTCGTCAAAATCAGCCACGAGCACGTCGGTGGACTCGGCTTTCTCGGCCTTAGTAAGTTCGGAAGAGATGAACTCCGCAATCTGCTGAGACAGGTCCACGAACTCGCGCTCGCCAAAGAAATAGCCCTTGAGCTCACCACCAAACGCAGAGTTCTCGGCAAACGTGGCGCGTTTGTTGTCGGCCGAGGTACGAGCGCGCCGCAGGTGCGTGGTTACGAAATTACGCACGGTGCGGCTCTCGATATCGAGCTCGCGCTGGCTCATAACGTTGACGGCAGAGTCAAAGTCCAGGATATGCAGAATCGCGTGATTGATTTTCATATACGGCATTCCGTTCTAGATCGATTTCGGCACGAACCAGTATAGCGGTCGATCCCGCCCCAGGCGCATCGAAGATTGGTGCATCGGGGACAGGTTGCTTTGCACCAATGGTTAGCGCAGGAGCTCGGACTGCCAAGCCTCGAGCTGTTCTGCCAAGCTCTTGCCGGCAGCGGGCATGTCGATCTGGGGACGTTTGGGCAGAAGCGCACACTTAAGAATCGCAACGATAGTCTGCGAGACAAAGCGTCGCGTATCCTTGTCAAAGCCTTGCGCAGCCTGGAGCATCACGGGCAGGCTCTCGCGTAGATTCCCAGCGATATCCGCAAACCGCTCAGCACCCGTAGCCTCAAGCACGGAGAACAACGCATCTACAAAACGCTCGCGCTCGTTAGGCGACACCGCAAGCAGCATCTCGCGAATGGAGCCATCAACGTATCGAGCACCGGCGGACAGGCGCTCACAGTACACGAAGTCGCGACCATCAACCACCCAGCTAAAGGGATTATGCTGAAGCAGGCTGAACTCGGTGCTCTCAACGATGGCATAGTCCTCCTGTGTCTCGAACATCATGCCAAAGATCGACGACCGAGGTAGCGTCTTGTCGATTCGACCGGATAGATCGGCGAAGGCGTTGCCGCTCAGAAACTCCTCGACGAAGCCCGGGCCATCATGGGAATACGCCCTTTCGATTCGCTCACGGGCGACATCGGGGCACATCGCCGCACCGTACACCGCAAGGTTTCCACCCTTGGAATGACCTCCGCACAAAAGCGGCCCGTCAATCGCATCCGCCGCCTCGTCTACATAACGCGCCGCGGATTCCTGGGCCGGCACAGGACACCGGAACGCCATGTTAAAGTCCTCTTTCCAGCCCACAATCGTGCTGTCGGTCCCCCGGAAGGCAAGATAGCTAAACCCCGCCGGAAATCGGAACGTCATGGCCGCAAACTGCTCCGTTGTCTCGGCATCACTCACGCTACGATAGCCGCAAACACGAACGCCACGGTAGCGAGGGCTTGCTGCCACAGCCTCCAACAGGGCACGACTCCCCTCCGGATCCCACAGGTCGCCAATCATGTCTTGGTAGCACTCGGCGCGCAGCAGCTCGCGTACGTCTAGGCCCTGCCAGTTCGTCAGCTCCGCCATATCACCCGGCAAACGCAAATAGGACAACCACGCAAAGACCAGGCTATCCACCGCGCAGAACGGCCGTTCCTCAAACGGATCAAACGCCGTCTGGGCATAGGTCAAAAAATTAGGCGAATCCGACATGGCCCTCCCATCAACTATGGTGCATTGGGGTGGTGCAAAGTAACCTGACCCCCCTCGCACTAAAAAGGCGCCCGGACCGTGTGGCCCGGACGCCTTTCATTGTAGCCTGTTGCCCAAACGAGCCGAATTTAGCAGGAGAAGTCGACGCTGTCGATGATGTCCTTGAGGGCCTTGGCGGAGGCGGTGAGCTCATGCTGCTCGTCATCGTTCAGCGGCACGGGGACGCGGCAGACGACGCCGTCGCGGCCAACGACCGTCGGCATGGAGATGGCCAGATCGGACAGGCCATACTCGCCCACCATGAGCGAGGAAACGGGCAGAACGGTCTGCTCGTCACGCATAACAGCGGTGCAGATACGCTTAACGGCCATGGCAACGCCATAGTAGGTTGCGTGCTTCTTCTCGATGATGGTGTAGGCGGAGTTCTTGACGTCCTCGGCGATACGCTTCTCGGCAGCCTCATGCTCCAGATGGCCGTGAAGCTCGCAGAAGGTGCTCAGCGGCACGCC
The DNA here is from genome assembly GCA_052364855.1 of Collinsella sp. GTDB lineage: Bacteria > Actinomycetota > Coriobacteriia > Coriobacteriales > Coriobacteriaceae > Collinsella. Next base: position 173 of record DAWEIC010000144.1, on the reverse strand, counting down.
GGCAACCTGAGCGCTGGACCAAGCGACGAACTCGGAGTCGCCGTGCTCGCCCATGACGTAGGCCTGAACGTCGCGCGGATCGACCTCGACGTGGGCGCCGAGCATCTGCTGCAGACGACCGGTGTCGAGCACGGTGCCGGAGCCGATGACATGGCCCTCGGGCAGGCCGGACA
>DAWEIC010000143.1:0-4327 GCA_052364855.1 Collinsella sp. | reverse complement strand
GCCTCGTTCTTAACGCCCTCGTAGCGCTGGCGAAGCGTCTCCTCCACGATCATGGCAAGGTCGTGCTTCTCCTGAGGCGTACGGGCCTCGTTGAGATACATAAAGACCGTCACGAACGGCGCCTGGCCATTCGTGGTCATAAGGGTCACGACCTGATACTGAATCGTCTGGACGCCGCGACGGATCTCGTCACGCAGACGGTCCTCAACGACCTCACGGACCTTCTCGGCAGACGCAGAGACGCCAAGCTCCTCGAGCTCGCGGGCAACCTCGCCGCGAATCTTCTGACGGCTCACCTCGACAAACGGAGCCAGGTGGGTCAGCGAAATCGACTGGCCGCCATACTGGGAAGAGGCGACCTGGGCGATAATCTGCGTCGCGATATTGCAGGCCGTCGAGAAGCTGTGCGGCTTCTCGATCAGCGTGCCCGAGATAACGGTGCCGTTCTGGAGCATATCCTCCAGGTTCACCAGGTCACAGTTATGCATGTGCTGGGCGAAGTAGTCCGAATCGTGGAAGTGAATCAGGCCCTCGTTGTGGGCATCCACGATCTCCTGGGGCAGCAGCACGCGCTGCGTCAGGTCCTTGGAAATCTCGCCGGCCATGTAGTCGCGCTGAACGGAGTTGACGGTCGGGTTCTTGTTGGAGTTCTCCTGCTTGACCTCTTCGTTATTGCACTCAATCAGCGACAGGATCTTGTCATCGGTCGTGTTCTTTTGGCGCTTCAGGCTCTGAACATAGCGGTAGATGATGTAGTGGCGAGCGACCTCGTAGCAGTCGAGACGCATAATCTCGTCCTCGACCAGATCCTGGATCTCCTCGACCGATACGGTGTGGCCGGCCTTCTCACATGCCTCGGCGACGTTTTGTGCCGCATAGATCACCTGGCGGTCGGTAAGGCGAGAGCCTTCCTCGACCTCCAAGTTTGCGGCGCGGATCGCATTGACGATCTTATCGATGTCAAAGGTAACCTCGGTGCCGCTGCGCTTGATGATCTTCATCCTCTTGCCTCTTTCGCATCGTAGCCTCATTGCGCTTCAGAGCCAAACGATGCCCGGCAGGGTTTGACCCTGTCTTGCGGCGCCGTCGCGCAATCTGTGTTCTCGAATAACCATAGGCCCTCATGCGGACAATCCTCGCAGCCGATCAAGGGGCTCAAAGATCCATCCAAATGGGGCGAATAAGGTTCTCGCTCTCTGTCCGCCATCTATCATACGACAAAGAGGCATCTATATCCTGTATTCTTTTTTTAGGTCAAACACAACATATAGTGTTTCAGCAGGTCAAACCAATTGGTCAATTTACAGACGCATTAATTATGAGGGGTTCTTAGCAAGTCGGTAAAACATTACCAACACGGCTACCTGCATGGCAGTTATAAAACCCCCTTGTCAAGCCGCTGACAAATCCTACTAAAACCAAGCCGCTCACGCCAAAAGAATCCAAAAGATTATGCTTGACCAACATGTTGCGGTCACGATCGGCCAGAACGTATGCAATCTGCCGGCACCCCTACGGGATGCGAAGACCATCGCGTACAAACCTTGAGTCAATATTTGGTGGCTTATTTGGCGGCGTGCTTGGTGGCAAAAAAACAGCCCAGAGGACATAGCCTCTGGGCTGCGAACATTTGGTGGGCGTTAGAAGATTTGAACTTCTGACCTCTTCCGTGTCAGGGAAGCGCTCTCCCCCTGAGCTAAACGCCCAAATGGAGCGGACAACGGGGCTCGAACCCGCGACCCCAACCTTGGCAAGGTTGTGCTCTACCAACTGAGCCATGTCCGCTTACGAGGATTAATCTTACGTGATACCCGCATCCTATGCAAGAACTTTTTTTAAAAAGTTTTGCGACGCCCTCACGAACCTCGCGAAGACATCAGCCACCACGGAAAGCGCAGGCAACCGCAAACTCGCCGCAAGAGGCCTCTACATCTCACCGAGCATGATCCAGGCAGAGCTGTCCTGCGCGAGCCTGCCGTCTGCAAGTGGTGATGAAGTGAGCAGGATCCTGCCCGCCGGCAGCTCCACGGGTGCTGTACCGAAGTTCGTCACACACGCCCAGCCGTTGTCGCGGCGATAGGCGATGACGCCGCCCTCAGCGCCCTCGGCACCATCTGTAAGGCCAGTGCGCCCGTCAAGATCGAGCCACGCAAGATCGTTGGCGCACCCGCGCAGCTTGCGCCGCAGCCGGAGGGCGTCACGATAGAGCGCAAGCATCGATGTCGGGTCCGCTTCTTCCCTATCGGCAGCGTAATCGGAAAACCATGCAGGTTGCGGCAGATGGGGCGCCGCATCGGCGTCCGCCGGCGAAAACCCAAACGATCCGCCCTGCGCGGGATCGTCCGCTGCCACCCACGGCAGGGGCACACGGCAGCCGTCGCGCCCCTTCTCGCGCTTCGGTCCGTGCGTATTGGTCGCAGTAGGATCTTCGAGTGCAGCCCACGGGATGTCAGCCACCTCAAAAAGGCCGAGCTCCTCACCCTGATACACGTATGCCGAGCCCGGAAGCGCCAGCTCAAGCAAAAGGGCCGCCCGCGCGCGGCGCTCACCGAGTTCACGGTCCTCGTCATAAGACGACCCGTCGCGTAAGAGCCAGTCGAGTGCAATCTGGTGGTAGCGCGTCGCCTTGATTTGCGGCAGGGCATAGCGCGTCGCCACGCGCGGCACGTCGTGGTTGGAGAGTACCCAGGTCGAGGCGGAATCGGATTCGACGGCTGCCTTCAAGCCCTTCTCGATTGCAGTGTGCATGTCATCATAGGTCCAAGTGGCCTTGGCGAACTCAAAGTTGAATGTCTGGCCAAGCTCGCTGGGGCGCGCGTAGAGATACTGGCGCTCGGGCAGCACCCACGCCTCGGCGACGGCGCTGCGCGGCGGATTATAGCGGTCGAACACGCGGCGCCACTCGCGATAGATCTCGTGGACCTCGTTGCGGTCCCACAGCGGATGGGTGCCGTCGTCAACCATGTCATCGCCCTCGGCGAGATGCCACCGGTCGAGGTCATCGCGGTCGAGATCCTTGGCAAGACCGTGCGCCACATCAATGCGAAAGCCATCGACGCCTCGATCGCTCCAAAACGTCAGGACGTCGCAAAAGAACGCGTGAACCTCGGGGCATGACCAGTCAAAGTCCGGCTGCTCGGGCGTAAACATGTGCAGATACCACTGACCGTCCGCGACACGCGTCCAGGCGGGGCCGCCAAAGTTGGCATTCCAATTGGTGGGAGGCAACTCGCCGTGCTCGCCACGACCATCGCGGAAGATATAACGAGCGCGCTCGGGCGATCCGGGGCCAGCGGCAAGAGCGGCTTTGAACCACGGGTGCTGGCTGGATGAATGGTTGGGCACGATGTCGACGATGACCTTGATGCCGCACGCGTGAGCCGCAGCGATCATGTCATCGAAGTCGTCAAGCGAGCCGAGACGTGGATCGACATCGCAGTAGTCCGCCACATCATAGCCACCATCGACAAGAGGCGATGGGTAAAACGGGCTCAGCCAGATGGCTTCGATACCCAGCCGCTCAAGATAGTCCATCTGCTGGGTAATGCCCGCGATATCGCCCAGACCCGAACCAGTCGAATCCTTAAACGAGCGCGGGTAGATCTGATAGATCGCGGCATCGGACATCCATGAGCGAGAAGAGGACTTTTCTGTAGCCATGGGGTGTGCCTCCCTTGCAACGAGGTTTTGCGAGATGTCCACGATGATACGCTCAAAGCTAACATTCGCGGCAAATAACACCACAGCCACGCCCCAAAACGCTCGCTCTCTCTCGGGTTCGAGCCCAGGCGATGGGTACGAAAAAGCCCGGCTACCGTAGTAGTCGGGCTGTTGTGCTTGGAGCGGACAACGGGGCGTCCGCGTATCCGCTTCGCGGATCCGCACCGGCTTCGGCCGCCTGCCGGCGACCTCGCCAGCTCGCTACAAACGCTCCGCGTTTGCTTAACGCTCGCCCCCTCTCGGGTTCGAGCCCATGCGATGGATACAAAAAAGCCCGGCTACCGTGGTAGCCGGGCTGTTGCGTTTGGAGCGGACAACGGGGCTCGAACCCGCGACCCCAACCTTGGCAAGGTTGTGCTCTACCAACTGAGCCATGTCCGCATATGTAAAACAAAACGGGCGCCGGAGCGCCCGGATGTTGCCTGGAGGCGAAGCCCGGATTCGAACCGGGGGTAAAGGCTTTGCAGGCCTCTGCCTTACCACTTGGCCACTTCGCCGAAAAAGGACCGCCTAAACGGTCCGGAAATGCAATGGAGCGGACAACGGGGCTCGAACCCGCGACCCCAACCTTGGCAAGGTTGTGCTCTACCAACTGAGCCATGTCCGC
>DAWEIC010000142.1:0-4330 GCA_052364855.1 Collinsella sp. | reverse complement strand
ACCCGCATTCGTCATGAGCTGGGACAGGGCCATGTGGAGCTTGCTGCTGAGTTGCTCGGCCGCCCGTATATGCTGCGTGGCGGTGTTATTCGTGGCCGTCACGAGGGTTCTGACATGGGCTTTCCCACGGCAAACCTGCAGGTTCCCGACGGCATTCAGGTGCCTGCCGATGGTGTGTATGAGGGTCTGGTGCTCGTCGATGACATCGCGTGGCCCGCTGCCGTTAATGTTGGCCTGCCGCCGACGTATGCCGACGATGCCGCTTCATCGCATCTCGAGGCTAACTTAATTGGTTATACGGGCGACCTGTACGGCGCTTCCGTTTCGCTGGCTTTTACGCGCTGGCTGCGTCCCTCGCGTGTGTTCGACTCGCTGGATGAGTTGATTGCGACCGTCGAGGGTAATATCGAGGATATTCGTCATAACTTGGGTGAGCAGGGGGTGAGCATCCGTGATTAGCGATGAGGAAAAAGACCAGGTACGCGCTGCGTCCGACCTAGTTGCCATCGTGCAGGAAACGGTTGAGCTCAAGCCCCGCGGCCATGAGTTTTGGGGTTGCTGCCCCTTCCATGGCGAAAAGACGCCTTCTTTCCACATTATCCCCGCCACGCAGGTGTGGCATTGCTTTGGCTGCGGCGAGGGTGGCGACGTCTTCACCTATATCATGAAGCGCGAGAACCTGAGCTTTCCCGAGTCAATCCGCTATTTGGCCGATCGTGCGGGTATTGAGCTGCATGACACCGGAGATCGTCGCGAGCGCGGTACCAAGCGTGCCCGCATCTACGATCTGTGTGCCGAGACCGCCCAGTTCTACCACACCATGCTTATGCGCGGTAAGGACGGCCGTCCACGCGAGTACTTTGCCAGCCGCGGCATGGGTGGCGACGTCTGCCGCCGCTACTGCCTGGGCTTTGCACCGGGCCGCAACGCGCTGGTGTCGCACCTGTCCCAGGCGGGTTTTACCCCGCAGGAGATGATCGATGCCAACGTTGCCGTGAGCCGCGGACGCGGGCAACTAGCCGACCGCTTTTACGACCGCGTGATGTTTCCCATCTTTGACGAGCAAGGGCATAACATCGCCTTTGGCGGTCGCATCATGGGTGACGGCCAGCCTAAGTATCTCAACACCTCCGAGACGAGCGTGTTCCATAAAAAGCGAAACCTCTACGGTTTTAATTGGGCCAAGGAGTTTATCGTCGCGCAGGATACCGCCATCGTGGTGGAGGGCTATACCGACTGCATCGCCTGCTGGGAGGCGGGGATTAAAAACGTCGTCGCCACGTTGGGCACTGCGCTCACGGAGCATCACGTCAAGACGCTCACCCGCTTCGCCAAGCGCATCGTGTATATGTTCGACGGCGATGCCGCGGGCCAGAAGGCCGCGCGCCGTGCGATTCAGTTTATTGAGCAGGATTCGATGGATCTGCGCTGCGTGGTGCTGCCCGACGGTAACGATCCCATGGAGTTCATCACGGCGCATGGCGGCGAGGCACTGCAGGCGCGCATCGACGCTGCCGAGCCGCTTATGGACTTTGTTTACCGTTCGTTGCAGGAGTCGAGTGACATCACTACGCCAGGCGGTCGCGCCAAGGCGCTGGAAGATGCTCTGACGCTTATCTATCCGCTGCGCGATAGCTATATGATTGACACGTACTTTATCCAGATTGCCGATCTGCTGGGTTTGGATCTGGAGACGGTGCGCGCGAGCTCGGGCCGCGTGTTTCGCGACGTCGCCAAGCGCGAAGATGCGGAACGCCGTCGCGAGCAAAACTATGAGCGCCAGAGGGCGCAGGCCGAACGCTTTGGAAATGCGGGCGGTCGGGCATCGGGTTCTCGTGATGCCGGTCGCGGTGCTTGGGCATCGGGCGCGACGCCGCCGGTGTCCGCGCCGGTCGAGGAAGAGCCGTACGACTATGTCCCGCTCGATGCCTACGGTGCCGCGCCCGTGGAGGTCGTCGACGATCTTCCGCCGATCGATGTGCCTGATGGTATGGGCGCTGTGCCTGTGCCTGATGGTTCGAACGCACCGGCTGCGGCGGCGCCGATGGTTCTTACCGATCTTGAGCGCAAGTCCTTGGCAGGGGAGCGCGAGCTGCTGACCATGCTCACGAGCTACCCCGACCTGTTCCGCACGTATGCCGACCGCATCTGCTCCATCGAGTGGGTTGACCCACGTCACGAGTCCATCGCGTGGGCCGTTCTGGCAACGCCGCCGGGAACCGATCCTGCAGCCTGCATGGATGCGGCGCGCTCGGTGTGTCCCGAGGCGGCAACGCTTGTGAGTGTCGGGCGCATCTCGGCGACGAGCAAGCACCCCACCGAGACGAACATCGTGTTTATGCTCGATACGCTCGAGCTCTACACCATCAAACGCCGCATGCGTGCCGCACAGGCCAAGCTGCGCCAGGACCGTTCGCTCGATGATGAGGCCCGTCGCGCGCTGACCGTTCAGGCCGCGCAAGATTCGCAGCGTCAACGCGAACTGCAAAAGTCGATCGGCGGTGTGGCGGACCCGTTCCGTTTGATCGGCCCGGAGGCCGCAGGCACCGAACAAGCCTAGATGTTGTGGTCAACCAGCGTATTCTCGCCTATATCCAGTCCTCTTTTTGGGTATAGACGTCAATGTGTGTGCTAAAGTATTGAGTCCTGTGGACTATGAAGGGAGAATCTGTGCCAAAAAAGACTGAGAGCACGGGTACTGGGCTGGAATCCTACGTTGCAAAGCTCATGGGCAACGGCTCAAACAGGACTTCGGTAACCGAGGACGAGATTCAGGTCGCCCTGAAGGATATCGATGTAACTGATGAGCAGCTCACCGCGGTGTATTCCGCGCTGCGCAACAGCGGCATCCAGATTATCTCCGCGAGCGGTAACGACGACGCCCCCATGGACGTCGACGATGACGATAACGATACCGATACCGATACCGACGATTTCGATGACGACGACGAGCACGATTCCGGCTCGCTCGACGATCACGAGCTCAAGATGGCCCGTCAGGCCGATGCCGAGATGGGTTCTTCCAAGAGCAAGAAGAAGCGCACCGTGCGCACGTCCCGTTCACGCTCCCGCGTGCGTGGCATCGATGCCTCCACGGTGATGCTGACCGGCGATCCGGTTCGTATGTACCTCAAAGAGATCGGCAAGGTCGACCTGCTGACCGCCTCCGAAGAGGTCGATCTGGCCATGAAGATCGAGGCCGGTCTTGAGGCCACCGAGAAGCTCGAGGCCGCCGATGCCGGTGAGCTCGAGCTCACGCGTGCCGAGATGCGTCGTCTTACGCGCATTGAGAACGTCGGCCTCGAAGCTAAGCAGGCACTCATCAGCGCAAACCTGCGTCTGGTCGTCTCCATCGCCAAACGCTATGTCGGCCGCGGCATGCTGTTCCTTGACCTGATCCAGGAGGGCAACCTCGGTCTGATCCGCGCCGTTGAGAAGTTCGACTACCAGAAGGGCTTTAAGTTCTCCACGTACGCCACGTGGTGGATCCGTCAGGCCATTACGCGCGCCATTGCCGATCAGGCCCGTACCATCCGTATTCCCGTGCATATGGTCGAGACCATCAACAAGCTCGTCCGCGTGCAGCGCCAGCTCCTTCAGGACCTGGGTCGCGACCCGACCCCTGAGGAGATCGGTGCCGAGATGGACATGAGCGCCGACCGCGTCCGCGAGATCCAGAAGATTTCGCAGGAGCCCGTGTCGCTCGAGACCCCCATCGGCGAGGAAGAGGATTCCCAGCTGGGCGACTTCATCGAGGACTCCCAGGCTATCGTTCCGCCCGATGCCGCCAGCTTCTCCATGCTGCAGGAGCAGCTCACCCAGGTGCTCGACTCGCTTGCCGATCGTGAGCGCAAGGTTATCGAGCTGCGCTTTGGCCTTGTCGACGGACATCCCCGTACGCTCGAGGAAGTCGGCCGCGAGTTTGGCGTCACGCGCGAGCGCATCCGCCAGATTGAGTCCAAAACCCTGGCCAAGCTTCGCCACCCGAGCCGCAGCAGCAAGCTCAAAGACTACATCGAGTCTTAACCTTGCAAGCAAGAAGCGCCCTCAAGCACATCCGCTTGGGGGGCGCTTTCATGTAGTCGTTGGGGACGTTCTTGAATGACTGGTCGTTTAAGAACGTCCCCAATGACTAGGTGGTTGATTTCCGATCTCAGCCGAACACATTGAGCAAATAGGCCATTCCCGCAGTTAGCTGAACGCCCCCGCGGCCCCTCCTGGGGTCCGGGGGCGCCGTTTTCCCAGTTGATGGAACGGTGGAGATGTGTTTCGATAGGTCCGGTGGCCATGCTCCGCCCGCCGCCCGGCACCTCTTCCCAGACTCAGCCGG
>DAWEIC010000141.1:0-4338 GCA_052364855.1 Collinsella sp. | reverse complement strand
CCATGCGCTCGCGCACCTGCATCTGGCCCTCGCCGCCAAACTGACGATAGAAATCTCGCCACGGGCGCTCGGGCATAAGCATCACGCGCTCGGCCTCAAAGTCGCCAAAGAACCACTCACGCAGACCGTCCAGGCGCTCGTACGCCAAGCCCGGCCACAGGTTGGCGATAGTCTGCTCGGTGCGATGAAGTGTGGAGGTGTAGGCATGATCGGGTTCAATGCCGCGCGCACGTAAGAACATGCCGGCACGCGCCGCCTGGTCGCATCCCAGCTGCGTGAGCGGCGAGTCACTCCAACCCTGAATAATGCGCTTAAGGTTGAATATTGTCTGCCCATGACGAACCAGATACAGGTCTTTATTCATAGGGGTCCTTTCGTTCGTTACCAATCAAGGAGCGAAAACGCACCGTCGCAATAGCCAAAATGAAGCACGGCACCGTTGTCGGGTAGCTCTCCCCTGCCAGTCACATACTCAAGAAACTCCTGGCAGGAAGAGCCGTGGGAGACTGCCAGCACACAGTCGTGCTGCGGCCTGGCCATGATGTGGGACAGCGCCGCGACCATGCGCGACTGGAGCTCGCCTTCAGACTCGCCACCAAAGGCCACCGGATAATCACCCCAGGGCTGCGGCGGCATCTCGCGATTTGATGTACCCTCCAGCGAGCCCAAATGCCACTCGCGCAGGTCATCGACCAGCTCTATCGAGCGGCCCTCACCAGCAATTAGCTCAGCCGTATGCCGCGCCCGGCCCAACGGCGAGGAATACACACGGTCAAAGGTCACGCCACGCGCCTCAAACGCCGCGCGCGTCGCCAGCGCCTGCTCGCGCCCGCGCGCCGTAAGCGGCGAATCGTGCCCACCCTGCAAAATGTTCTGCACATTGAGCTCAGTCTGCCCATGCCGCACCAAATACAAATCTGCCACACGTCCTCCCCTCGCACCACCGCAAAGGGGACAGGTACCTTTGTGGTGGTTTACCGCCGGATCACACCGCGGTGACGCTCAGCTACACCAGTACGTCGGCAAGCGGGCGCTTGGGTACGTGGTGCACCTGCGCCTCGTCGCGCCAGTAATTAATTGAGCCGTCGGGGTTGGAATCGATCGCATCGATCACCTGCGTCTCGGCCGGAACGCCAAACGCCATGATCAGCTTGAGCTCATACTTGTCGCTATCGAGCCCCATGGCATCGATCGCGTGGGGCGTAAAGGCCTTGAACATGCAGGCAGCCACCTCGGGCGTGGCGCTGCGGGCGGCGAGCATCATCGTCTGCGCGGCAATGCCCGTGTCGACCTCAGTAATAGGAGCGGCGGGCTTACCCGGAACGGCGCGCTCGGCAAGAATCGCGATGTAGCCGGTCGGGCGCTCGCCCTCATCGGGACCCGGCCAATCCTTGAGCGCACCGGCCCATGCAAGCTCGTCAAATACACGCGCGCAGTCCTCTGCACCGCTTACCACATGAAAACGCAGACGCTGAGCATTGGCACCACAGGGAGTCAGGTGCGCCAGCTCCGCCAGCTCAAGCAAAAGCTCACGCGGCACGCGCATGGACTCGTCAAAGCGACGGCACGTACGGGCGCGGCGGACCAGCGCGTCAAACGTGTCCAGGCCGAGCTTTTCGCAACCTTGCTTTGCCATCGACTCCGCGCTAGACGGCGCCGCGGGAACTGTTTCGTTCATAGGGACCCCCAATTTCGGGCAATTGTTCTTAGGAAAATCTAACCTAAAACGTAGGCAATAACGAACAGGGCTGCAATGTTCTACACCTGTTGAATAGAAAATCGCGACGTGGGGAACAACGGAAACAATTCGGGGCCTTTGGGTTACGTTTCACCCTCCCCGACCCATACGTCAGCGCCTTTAGGCGATACTGGTCGTAACGATCAAGGCTTACGCCGCACGGAAAGGAGACATTATGGGCATCTTTAAGAATGATGACCAAAAATCGAGCCAGTTTGGATTTGACGAGAAAAGCATGGCAGGCAAGGCCGTCAAGGCCGTGCGCTGGATTTACGCCATCACGGGCGTCTTGGCGCTCGTCGCCGGCATCGCACTGCTGTTTGCGCCCGCCAAGTCCCTCGTCTTCTTAACGACCGTCTTGGGCTTCTACTTTGTGATCACGGCCGCGATCAGGCTGTTTACCGCTGTTTTCGAGCCACTGCTGCCCACCGGCTGGCGCGTGACGAGCATCATCTCCAACCTACTCATTATCTTGGGCGGCGTCATAATCCTGCGCAACCAGGCCTTCTCGACCGCGACGCTCACCACGATGGTGGTTATCGTGGCCGGCTTTGGCTGGATCGTCGAAGGTGTCATGTCCATTCTGGAGTCCGAGCTTTCGTCCAACCGTGCCCTCGCCATCCTGAGCGGCGCGCTCTCCATCATCGCCGGCATGTTCGTGTTTATCTATCCGCTGTGGTCGGCCAAGATGCTCGTCATCTTTAGCGGCGCCGCACTGCTGGTGTTTGGCGTAACGCTGATGGTTCGCGCTATTCAATTTGGCAAACTGGTGCACTAGATGCCGCGAACGCTCTTTATTGATGCAGACGCCTGCCCGGTCACGCGCGAGTCGATTGACTGCGCGCGGCGGGCGGGCGTCGCCGTCGTTATCGCCGGCAACAGCACACAGAACCTGGAACGCCACATTCGCCGCGACGATCCGCGCGACGTCGAGCATGCGCGACGCGGATTTTGGGTCACGACGCTCGATGTGAGCGTGGGCGCCGACAGCGCCGACTTTGCCATTGTCGAACGCCTGCAGGCGGGCGACGTAGTCGTGACGCAGGACATTGGCTTGGCGAGCATGGTGCTCGGGCGCGATGCCGCCGCCATCGGCGTGCGCGGGCGCGTCTACGATAAGGCGACCATCGACATGCAACTGTTTATTCGCCACGAGGAAAAGAAGGTGCGCCGCGCCGGCGGTCGCACTCGCGGTCCGGCGGCATTTACCAGCGAAGACCGGGCCCGCTTTAAGCGCAACCTCACCGAGCTGCTGCGCTAACCAAGGTAGATTTTCGGGACATGCCCGGAAATCTACCTTTTTGTTTTGAGCGGTGTGAGCGCTCGGAATCCATGGCTCAACAAAAAACGGGCTTCAAAATGCCATGCGTCGCCGCATTGCGCAGGCGCCGAGCATGGCTATTTGAAGCCCATTTTTTAGGCCTACTTAGAGGCCGAAGGCGGATAGGATAAGGCCCCAGCCGGCGCCGATGACGTACATCATGACCAGGAACACGGCGTTTTCACGAGCGCTGCGGTTGGTGCGGAACAGGACAAGATAGCCCACGCCGGCGGAAATGAGCGTGCCGGCGAGCATCGGCGCCAGCTGTAGCGCGCCCTCCAGGTACAGCTGCGTAATGACCACGCTGGCCGAGCAGTTGGGGATCAGGCCGACGAGTGCCGAGCCCAAGACGGCGAGCGTCTCGTTGCCACGCAGGAACTGCTCGATCGCGGACTCTCCGAAGGTCTCGAGCACGGCAACTAGAATCAGCGTCACCAGGAAAATAAAAACCGAAACCTGCACGGTGTGCGAGATCGCGCTGCGGATAATCGACAGGACGGGCGCACCTTCGTGGGAGTGACCGTGGTCGTGCCCATGGCCGTGGTGGTGCTCATGCTCGCCTGCGTGACCGTGGTCATGGCTGTGTCCGTGGTCGCGCTCGTGTTCATCTTCATCATCATCGCAACCGCAATGGTCGCGCTCGCACAACTCGTGGATGTGGTCGGCGCTCACGCCCGCCTCGGCCACTTCATCAATGATGTCGCCCCCGGTATGGTCGTCGTGCGCGCAGTTCACATGAGCCGGATTGGCAGCGGTCCCCAGCACGGTACGGCGAATCGCCGCATGCGCGCGGGCATTACGACGAAGGCCGCGGATAGCCGCGTCCACGATAAAGCCCGTGACCAGCGCGATCAGTGCCTTCGAAGCCAAAAGCATCGCCATGGTCTGCACGGGCACCTGCTCGGCGAGCAACAGCGGCAGCATCTCATCGGAGGTCGAGAGGAACACGGCGACCAGCGTGCCCAGCGTCACGACACGGCCGGCGTACAGCGTTGCTGCCATGGCCGAAAATCCGCACTGCGGCACAATGCCCAGCAGCGAGCCAGCCACAGGACCCGCAGCGCCGGCGCGCTTGATAGCGCCGTTGACGCGGTCGCCCGCAACGTGCTCAAGTGTCTCGAGAGCAAGATACGTCACCAACAAAAACGGTGCCAGCGAGAGCGTGTCCTTGCCGGCGTCGAGCAGAATATCAATCAGCAAATCCATGACGGATGGAACCTTTCATGTCTTTCGGCAGCATTGTAAAAGTCCTAGCGGTCAACTAGGGTATTGTAGTTGT
>DAWEIC010000140.1:0-4418 GCA_052364855.1 Collinsella sp. | reverse complement strand
CCGCGGATGACCTTACCGCCGGAACCGATGACGTCGCGGATCTTGTCGGTCGGAACCTGGATGGAGACGATGCGCGGGGCGGTGCTGCGCGTGGTGTGGCGCGGCTCGGGGATCACATCGAGCATCTTCTGCAGGATGAAAGCGCGACCCTCCTTGGCCTGCTGCAGGGCGCGGGCCAGGATGTCGAAGGTGAGGCCGGTAGCCTTGTTGTCCATCTGCAGGGCGGTGATGCCCTCGGTGGTGCCGGTGACCTTAAAGTCCATGTCGCCCAGGAAGTCCTCGAGACCCTGGATGTCGGACAGGACCACGGTCTTGCCCTCCTCCTGGATCAGGCCCATGGCGATACCGGAGACCGGGCGCTTAATGGGCACGCCGCCGTCCATAAGGGCGAGCGTGGAGCCGCAGGTCGAAGCCATCGAAGAGGAGCCGTTGGACTCCATGACCTCGGAGACGACGCGGATGGCGTAGGGGAACTCGTTCTCGTCGGGGAGCACCGGAAGCAGAGCGCGCTCAGCAAGGTTGCCGTGGCCGATCTCGCGGCGCTTGGGGCTGCCCATGCGGCCAGTCTCGCCGGTGCAGAACGGCGGGAAGTTGTAGTGATGCATGTAGCGCTTGCCCTCGGTAGGCTCGATGGTATCCAGACGCTGGCCCTCGTTGAGCATGCCGAGCGAAAGAACCGAAAGCACCTGGGTCTGACCACGCTGGAACAGGCCGGAGCCGTGAACGAGCGGCAGGTAGTTGTCCTTCACCATGATGGGGCGAATCTCATCGGCGGCACGGCCGTCGACGCGCTCACCGGTCTCGACGACCATGGTGCGCATGGCCTTCTTCTCGAGCTTCTTGAGCGCCACGGGGATCTCGCGCTCCCAAGCGGCCTGCTCCTCCTCGGTGAACTCGGCACGGATGGACTCCTTCAGAGCCTCGACCTTGCCGATACGGGAGAGCTTGTCGGCATCGCGAAGGGCAGCTGCCATCTCGTCGTAGTGGGCGAAAATGCGCTCCTGGACCTCCTCGACGGGCTGGTCGAGCGGGTACTCCTTCTTGACGATGGCGCCGTTGACCTGCTCCCACTCGGCGACGAACTCGTCCTGGGCCTGGCAGAAGGCAGCAAGGGCCTCCTGGCCAAACTTCATAGCGACGAGCATGTCGTCCTCGGAGATCTCCTCGGCGCCGGCCTCGACCATCGAGATAAAGTCGGCAGAGCCGCCCAGCTCCAGGTCCAGGTCGGAGTTCTCGCGCTCCTCATAGGTGGGGTTGACGATAAACTCGCCGGTCTCCACGTTGCGGCCGATGCGCACGCAGGCAAGCGGACCCTCGAAGGGCACGCCGCCGAGCGTCATGGCCAGAGAGGCGCCCATGACGTTGATAACGTCGAAGGGGTTGACCTGGTCGGCGACGAGCGAGGTGGCGACGATGTGCACCTCGTTGCGGAAGCCGTCCGGGAAGCTCGGGCGAATCGGGCGGTCGATCATACGGGCCGTGAGCGTGGCCTTCTCGCTGGGACGGCCCTCGCGCTTGAGGTAGCCACCCGGGATACGGCCGGCAGCGTACATCTTCTCGTTGAAGTCGACGGTCAGCGGGAAGAAGTCGTAGTTCTTGCGCTCCTTGGAGACGACCACGGTGTCGAGCATCGTGGTGTCGCCCTGCTTGACCAGACAAGCGCCGGTGGCCTGCTTGGCAAGCTCGCCCGACTCAAAGGTGTAGGTCTTGCCGTACAGCTCAAAGGTCTTGGATACGAGTGTCATTGTTCTCCTTTACCCCACAGGCCCCTTGCCTGCGGGCTTCTCATGTGACGCGGGCCCCCTGCCCCCGCCACGCTGTAGAGCGTGATTGTTCACGCCCTTACACAAAAAGAGCGCCCCGCTGCGCAGGACGCTCTTAGCATGTACAAATCCTTACTGGATGTTGTCGCGGATGCCCAGAGCCTTGATGAGCTCACGGTACTCGACGATGTCGTTCTTCTTGATGTAGGAGAGAAGACGACGGCGGCGGCCAACGAGCATGAGCAGGCCACGACGGGTGTGGAAGTCCTTCTGGTGGGACTTCATGTGCTCGGTCAGCTCCTTGATGCGCTCGGACAGAATGGCGACCTGAACCTTGGGGTTACCGGTATCGACCGGGGAGTTACCAAACTGGGCGGTCAGCTCCGCCTTGCGCTCTTTGGAAACAGTCATTGTTTCACCTTTCGTTTCGCGTCGCCCGCGGGCGACTCTATTCGCCTCGGACTGGGAAGCCGCCGGTGGAGCGAACAACCAAGGTCGAGGTACCAACAGGTCGGTATGTTACCACAAGCGGCGCACACCTGCGCATCATCACCGACCCAACATGAATTCCATCGCACGGAGCCGCTGATCGGCGTGCGTCGCAGCCCAAACATGCGAAAGGCCCAGCAAAAACGCGGCCGTATGCGGATCGATCTGCTCGGCCATAAGGGCATCGAACGTCATGGACATCAGGGCGCGCAGCCATGCGACCTCGCCAACCGATACCAACTCGGCGCCAGGCACGCTCGAGGCGCACGACCCGCACAGAAGCCCGCCGGCTTGGGCCGAGAAATGCGAGAGCATAGGATCGCCGCACGATACGCAAGCCGAAAAATCGGGTCGGTAACCAACGTGCGACAGCAGTTTAAAGACAAAAGCCGCCACGAGCAGGTCCATATGTGCCGAGTCGAGCCCGCTGCCGATAAGCGTGAGCGCCCGCTGCGTGATGGCAAAGGTAAATGGATCCTCGGCATCCTCGAACGAGCACACACGCGCAACCTCAGCAATCGCGCTGGCGGCACAGGTCGTCTCGTAGTCAGGAGCGGCACCGAGCGGCGCCTCCATAAGCTCCGCCTGAGAAACCACGTCGAGCGAGCGACCATGCGCCAACAGCATATCAACGGTGCAGAAGAGCTCGCAGCGGGCCGCAAGACGACCGCCGGGCTTACGTGCGCCCTTAGCCACGGCACGCACCTGCCGTCCCCGTTCGTCGAGCATCGTCAAGATCAGGTCGGTTTCCTTGAGCTTCGTCTTGTCGAGGACGAGCACCTTTGTGCGATATGTGCGAGAGCCTGCCATGAACGCCGAGGCTTAATCTTCGGCATTATAGCCAAAGCGGCGGATCTGCGCCTCGTCATCGCGCCAGCCGGCCTTGACCTTCACGTCGAGCTCCAAAAAGACCTGAGTGCCAAAGATGCGCTCAAGGTCACGACGGGCATCGATACCGATATGCTTGATCATCTCGCCGCCCTTGCCGATGATGATGCCCTTCTGCCCCTCGCGCTCGACGTAAATCGTGGCGTGCACGCGCAGGACCTTCTTAGTCTGCTCGAGCGCGTCACAGATGACGCCCACGGAGTGTGGGATCTCGTCGCGGGTGCGACGCAGGACCTTCTCGCGTACAAACTCGGCCACGAGGGTCTCGTCGGACGCGTCGGTGCCCATGTCCTCGGGGAACCAGCGCGGGCCCTCGGGCAAAAAGTGAGCGACGGTCTCGATAAACGCATCGACGTTAAAGTTCTTAACCGACGACGTCACGATCTCATCGTCGTATTCCATAAGCTCGTGAGCGGCCTTGAGCTGTTCCATAACCTGGGCGGGATCGGCCTCATCGGCCTTCGTGAGCACCAGGACCTTTTTGGAGCGGGCATTCTTGACGCGCTCGGCGACCCAAGCGTCTCCCCTGCCGATGGGTTTGGTGGCGTCGATCAGAAACGCAACGACGTCTACGTCATTGAGCTCAAACAGGGCACTCTTATTAAGCTCGGAACCCAGGCCGTCCTTGGGCTTGTGGATACCCGGCGTATCAACGAAGACCAACTGGTAACCGGGGCGGTTGACGACGGCACGCATACGGCGGCGGGTCGTCTGGGCCACCGGAGAGGTGATGGCGACCTTCTTGCCGTAACAGGCGTTGAGCAGCGTGGACTTGCCGGCGTTGGGGCGACCGACCAGGGCCACAAAGCCACTGCGAAAACCGGGTTCCACGTCGCCAAAACCCGCGAGGCTCTCATCCTCGTCACACAGGGCATCGAGTTCCTCGTCGCTCATACCCTCAAACGGGTCGAACTCCTCGACCTCGTTAAACGAATCGGCGCCTTCAGCCTCGCCCAGGACCTCGTCATCCAAAACTTCATCGGTAGGCTGCATATTGTCGGACATGGGAATCCCTTTCTAAATAAAGTCGAGCGCGTGGGCAAAGACAAGCACGCCCACGATCGCGGCGGTAATGGAAAGAACGTATACAGAGGCAGCGGCGATATCCTTCGCGCGCTTGGCCAGTGGATGCAGCTCCTGGGTCGCGAGGTCGACAATCGCCTCCATGGCGGTATTGCACAACTCGCCGTGAATCACCAGGCCGCAGCAGATGATGACCGTAGCCCACTCGGCAATATCAAGCCGCACGATGCAGCCGGCAATGACGGTACACACGCC
>DAWEIC010000139.1:0-4430 GCA_052364855.1 Collinsella sp. | reverse complement strand
CGACGAGCGAGATGGTGAGCGCCATCAAGCAGGATCGCGTCGAAGATTTGACCTATACGGTTCAAGACGGAAGCGTGACGGGTCATTACTGGAAGACGAAGAAGGACAAGGGCGATACGAGCGAGCTCAAGAGCTTCTCCTCGACCTATGTCGGCTCCGATTCGCTTGCCGAGCTCATGGCGGAGCACCCCGATACCAAGTACATCGTCAACACCAACGACCCCGATTTTTGGGGCGACTTGGCGATGAGCGTGCTGCCGACGATTGCCCTGATCGCCATCATGTTCTACTTTATGCGCCAGATGATGGGCGCCAATAATAGGAACATGCAGTTTGGCAAGACCAATGCCAAGACCAACGAGGCTACGCGTCCCAAGGTCAAGTTCGAGGACGTTGCCGGCGTGGACGAGGCAGTCGAGGAGCTCGAGGAGATCCGCGACTTTTTGAGCGATCCGGACCGCTATCGCAAGCTGGGCGCCAAGATTCCGCGTGGCGTGTTGCTGGTTGGCCCTCCGGGTACCGGTAAGACCCTGCTGGCTAAGGCCGTTGCCGGCGAGGCGGGCGTGCCGTTTTTTAGCATCTCGGGTTCCGACTTTGTCGAGATGTTCGTGGGCGTTGGCGCCGGCCGCGTGCGCGACCTTTTTAAGGAGGCCAAGTCTCAGGCTCCGTCGATCATCTTTATTGACGAGATCGATGCCGTGGGACGTCAGCGCGGAGCCGGCTTGGGCGGCGGTCACGACGAGCGCGAGCAGACGCTCAACCAGCTGCTGGTCGAGATGGACGGTTTTGAGGAGAGCGAGTCGGTCATCCTGATCGCTGCGACCAACCGTCCTGACATCCTGGATCCGGCATTGCTGCGTCCCGGCCGTTTTGACCGTCAGGTTACGGTCGACCGTCCGGATGTGAAGGGCCGCGAGCAGATCTTGCGCGTGCATGCCGAGAACAAGCCGATGGACGAGGACGTTAAGTTTGAGAAACTCGCCCAGATGACCGTTGGCTTTACTGGTGCCGATTTGGCGAACCTGCTCAACGAGTCTGCGCTGCTGGCCGCTCGCCGTCATCGTTCCGTGATCTCGATGGACGAGGTCGAGGAGTCGATGGAGCGCGTGATTGCCGGACCGCAACGCAAGGGTCGCGTGATGACCGAGGCCGAGCGCACCACGATTGCCTACCACGAGAGCGGTCACGCCCTGGTGGGCCACATCCTGGAGCACTCCGATCCGGTCCACAAGATCTCGATCGTCAGCCGCGGTCAGGCTCTGGGCTACACGCTGCAGCTTCCGCAGGAGGACCACTTCCTCAAGACCAAGAACGAGATGCTCGACGAGCTCGCCGTGTTCTTGGGCGGTCGCGTTGCCGAGGAGCTCATGTGCGATGACATTACGTCGGGCGCGAGCAACGATCTGGAGCGCGCAACCAAGATGGCGCGCGAGATGGTCACGCGCCTGGGCATGAGCGAGGAGCTGGGCACGCAAGTGTTTGGCGAGGCGCAACATCAGGTGTTCCTCGGTCGCGATTACGCCGATCATCAGGATTACTCCGAGGAGACGGCGCGCCGCATCGATATCGAAGTTCAGCGCATCATGCGTGAGGCCCATCGTCGTGCGGTCGAGATCCTGGACGCCCGTCGCGATCAGCTCGATCTGATGGCGAAGGTGCTGCTTGAGCGCGAGACCGTCGAAGGCGACGCCGTGAATGCCCTGCTCGATAACGAGTGGGACGCCTACCTTGAGCGCGAGGGCGATATCCTGGCGGCCAAGGAGGAGCGCAATGCCAAGGCGGCTGGCTTGCCGACCAAGAAGCGCACGCCTCGTATGAGCGAGGAGGAGCTGGCGGCTGATGCCGCGGCCTTTGCGCAGGCGGCCATGCAGGAGGATGCCGAGGCCGCGTCCGATGATGCTGGCGATGACCATACCGTTGTCGATGCCGATGCCGATGCCGACAAATAGTCTTTGTGGCGAAAGCCTCTGCGGGGAAACCTGCGGAGGCTTTTTCTTTTGAGCGATATGGGGCCGTCTGTTGATTGGGGACAGACTTAAATGAGCGTTTTCACGCATTTAAGTCTGTCCCCAATCAACATTGCTGCGGCACTTTGCTCGGCTAAAGCGTACAATAGCGCCTATGCGAAAGGGGAACAGATGATCAACGAAACTATGTATGCTCGCGGTGCGGAAAGCTCCATCATCCGTGAGATTTTTAGCTATGGCCTTGAGCGCAAGGTGCAGATCGGTGCGGAAAACGTATTCGATTTTTCGCTGGGCAATCCGAGCGTTCCGGCGCCCGCTGCTGTGGCTGAGTCGATTAAGAAGGCCCTGGAGCTGCCGAGTGACCAGTTGCACGGCTACACCCCCGCTCCGGGCCTGCCGCAATGTCGTGCCGCTGTGGCCGAATCGCTCAACCGCCGCTTTGGCACGAGTTATGAGGGCAAAGACGTCTTTATGACGGTGGGTGCCGCGGCTTCGCTCACCTGCACGCTCAACGCCGTTACGAACCCGGGCGACGAGGTTATTGTTATCGCCCCGTACTTTCCGGAGTATCGCGTTTGGATTGAGAAGGCTGGCTGTACGTGTGTTGAGGCGCTCGCCGATGAAGATACGTTCCAGCTGAGCGTGGACAACGTGCTCAAGGCGATCAGCGATAAGACGGCGGCCGTCATCATCGACTCTCCCAACAATCCGACCGGTGCCGTATATACATGCGACACGCTGACGCGACTGGCCAACGTTCTGCGCGAGGCCAACGCTCAGCGCGATCCTGAGAATCCGATTATGCTCATCTCGGATGAGCCGTACCGCGAAATCGTGTACGGTGCAGAGGTGCCTTGGGTGCCCTCGATTTACGAGCACACCATCGTGTGCTACTCGTATTCCAAGTCGCTGTCGCTGCCGGGTGAGCGCGTGGGGTGGATCTTGGTTCCCAACACCAATCCGCAGGCCGCCCGTCTAATGCCCGCCGTTGCCGGTGCCGCCCGTACGCTGGGCTTCGTGTGCGCGCCGGCGCTCTTTCAGCGCGTAATTATCGACTGCATCGATGAGCCGAGTGACGTTGAGGCCTATGCACGCAACCGCACCGCGCTTACCGACGCACTAGCGGAGTATGGCTACACCTATGTTGAGCCGGATGGCGCGTTTTACCTATGGGTGAAAGCGTTGGAGCCCGATGCGAATGCGTTTTGCGAGCGCGCAAAGAAGTATGAGTTGCTTGCGGTTCCCTCGGACAGCTTTGGTATGCCGGGTTGGTTCCGCCTGGGCTATTGCGTGAGCTACGAAACGATTGTCAATTCGCTACCCGCTTGGAAACAGTTGGCGGACGAGTATCGTTAAAAGTAAAGCGCTCTGCCTACAATGTTTTACGTGAAACGGGGTTTGGTGTTAAGCCAGACCCCGTTGTCATGGACGTTGTGTCTTTGGGATGGAGTGGTTTTACGACTATCGAAGGCTATGCGTACAATGAATATAAGCGACGGCCGTGCCAGATAAGGAGACCTGATGCCCTACCTGCTTTCTTGTGACATTCATACCCATACGATGTTCTCTGCGCATGCATATTCGACCATTGAGGAGAATGTGTACTGGGCGGCAGAGCGTGGTCTGCAGGTACTCGGATCTGCCGACCATTTGAGCTCTATGGTTACGGCTTGCCCCAATGACCTGCGCAGTTACCAGTTCTTTATCAACCAGGATATCTGGCCGCGCATTTGGAGCGGCGTGCTGGTGCTGCGTGGTGCCGAGGCCGATATCGTTTCGCTGGACGGAAGCCTGTTTGGCGAGGACACTCCTGTCACGCTCGATATTGCCGGCGATTCGTACAGCCGTCAGCATTCGCTGTTCGATTTGGTTACGCGTAATTTGGATTATTTGATTGCGAGCGTGCATAATCCGCAGATTGCTGAGGGCGCGACGCTGGCCCAGACGACCGAGATGTATATCAATGCCCTGGAGCACCCCAAGGTGTTCATGCTGGGTCACACGGGGCGTTCGGGCGTGCCGTTCGATATCGACGAGGTGCTGTTGGCAGCTAAGGCCAAGCACAAGATTATTGAGATCAACAACCATAGTCTTGAACACGGTGTCGACACTGAGCATTGGGCCGTATGCCGCAAGATCGCCGAGCGCTGCGCCGAGCTGGGCGTGGGCATTGGCGTGTCAACCGATGCCCACATTGGCATGGCCATTGGCAAGCTCGATCACGCGCGCAAGATGCTCGACGAGATTCACTTCCCGCTGGATTTGATCGTGACGCGCGACCGCGAGACGCTGCTGCGCGAGATGGCGGCAGCCGGCGTGTGCGATCTGCGCAATGGGATGTAGCGGAGTTTATAAACCAAGCGAAGGGGGCGGCCCAGGCGGGTCGCCCCCTTTCTTGTGCCGGTGGATTAGCGGCGTTCGAGGACCGCTACGGTTTCGGTGTGGTCGGTGTGAGGGAACATG
>DAWEIC010000138.1:248-4435 GCA_052364855.1 Collinsella sp. | reverse complement strand
AGATGAACGTCCTCTCCATGCATGCGCTTATCGGTGCCTACCAGCCGCAGGGCTATGAGTGGGTGGACGAGCTCAATCAGGTGCTTGCCGGCAATATCGAGTACTTCTGCAATTACGTGGACGAGCATTTTGAGGGCGTGTCCTATTCACGTCCGCAGGGCACGTACATGGTGTTTCTGGACTGCACCGAGTGGTGCCGAGAGCATGGCCGCGATATTCAGTGGTTGCTCGATGAGGGGGCACGCGTGGGCGTGGGGTATCAGGACGGCCGCCCGTTCCACGGACCCTGCCACATTCGCGTGAATCTGGCGCTGCCGCTTTCGCGCGTAAGGGAGGCGTGCGACCGCCTGGACCGCTACGTTTTTAATGCACGGTAAGTGAGCACTGCATGCGGGGCCTTCTGCCAAGTCGGCTGGAAGGTCCCACACGGTAAAGCGCCTGTAACAATTGGGCACTCGTGTGGTTTTGTTTGCTCTTATCTTTAACCATTTCAGTCTGTAAACAGGATCGTATGGAGCTCGATGAAAAGATCCCGTCGCTCGGTTGCCATTTCGTTGTTTGTTGCGCTTGCAGTGGCGAGCGTCTTTGTCGTAGCGATAGCTGGCTGCTCCGGGTCGAATGACGGAGCCTCGACGTCTGCATTAGAAGGTCTGGACGCCTCGCAAGTCAAAGACGACGACCTTAAGACGCTCAACGTCGGAAGCGACCCCTATCCACCGTTTGTGTATACCGACGAGTACGGCGATATCGTTGGCCTGGATGTCGAGATATTGACCGAGGCTTTGGCTCGCATTGGTTACAAGCCAAAATACCAGCTGATCGACTGGGAAAAGAAGAAGGAGCTGCTGGCGAGCGGCGAACTCGATTGTGTCATGGGCAGCTTTAGTATGACGGGTCGCGAAAACGAATATCGTTGGGCCGGCCCGTGCCTTGCGAGCCGCCAGGTGGTCGCGGTCGATTCCCAGAGCGATATCTACACGCTTGCCGATCTTGAGGATAAGATCGTGGCGGTTCAGTCCACCACCAAGCCCGAGGACATTTTGCTCAATCGCATAAATGAAAACGTTCCGCAGATCAAGGAACTCTACAGCTTTTCGGACGGTTCATACCTGAACCCGGCGCTCGTCGAGGGCCTGGTCGACGCTATCGCCGCGCATGAGTCCTCGTTCCTCACCTACGAAAAAGACTATGGTGTGACATATCGCATTTTGGATGAGCCACTGCTAGAGGTCGGTTTGGGCACCGCTTTCGATATCAACGATACGCGTGGCATCGACGTCAAGCTCACTCATGCCTACCAAGAAATGCTTGCCGATGGCACCATGGAACGCCTGGTGTCAAAGTACTTCGATGACCCTTCGCCATTTTTGAATATGGAGGGCCTGTCATGATCGATGCGCCCGACCACGCTGCTCAGGAGCGGGGCAATCGTTCGGCAGGGGCATGGCTCCTTGTCGCTCTGCTGGGGATAGCGCTCTCGGTTGTTGCCGGCATGATGAGCTACGATTACACGACGGCCCAAGCCGAGCAGCGCTTTGCCGACGTTGTCGATTACGTGGCGACGCAGAGCCTTTCCTACGATGCATTCAACAGCGCCTATACGACCAAAAACCTGATTCGCGTTATGGAGATCGCCGGAGAGGCTGCCCGCGATATGGAGCGCGACGGTTCAGTGGATAACGCCATGCTGGAGCAATACGCCGACCAGTTCAACGTGAGCGCGCTGATCGTGACGGACGCATCGGGCAATTTGGTGTCCGAGTCCTCGACGGGCGATGTGGACTACGGGTCGCTCGCTACGTATCTCAAAGAATCACCCGTGCTGGAGGTGGCAACTCATCCGCTTAAGTCCTATACCGCCCGCATCACGCTTGCGGATGATTCGGTCGCAGACATTGGCTGCGTGACTCGGCAGGATGGCGAGGGCATCGTTATCGCGGTAAGGCATCAGAGCGCGAAAGCGGTTGCAAGCAATACACTCAAACTGCAGAGCTTGCTTGATGGCTATGAAACCATCGATAGCGGCAATATCGTGATCGAAAGCGACGGCAAGGTCGTTGCGACCAATGCCGTTGAACCCACCGTATTGGGCGTGTTCGATCTGCCTGCGACGGATGTCTTTATTGTCGACGGTATTAAGGATCGATGCCTGGCTGGTAAGGTCAGATTGGTTAACGCCGACGGCGAGTGGTATTTGGGCACATTTGGAAAAGCGCACAAATTCTATGTGTACACCTATGCCTCGGCGCAGCGCTACTTTGAGGTCGCCGCGGCTGTTGCCGCCGGCGTGCTGGTGCTCTACGGCGGTGTTATAGCCGTTGTTGTGACGGTGCGTCGCCGCGCTGATCGTCGACGTTTGACGGACTTGCTGCAGCAGGAGCGCGACTATGGCGACAAGCTGGCAAAGGCGGCGCGTGAGGCCTCGTCTGCCAACTCGGCAAAGACGGAGTTTCTGCGTCGCATGAGCCACGATCTGCGCACGCCCATCAACGGCATTCGCGGCATGGTCGAGGTTGGCGATGCCAATGCGGACGATCTGCAAAAGCAGGCTGAGTGCCGCTCAAAAATCTGGACGGCATCGGGACTGCTGCTCGACCTTGCCAACGAGGCGCTCGATATGAGTCGCCTGGAGAGCGGGCAGATTGACTTGGAACTCGTGCCCGCAAATTTGGTGGCCCTCAATCGCGAGGTGTGCGATATTCTGGAGCGCCAGGCCGAGGAGCGTCTGGTGACAATTATCTGCGACCAGCAGACGTTTAATCATCCCTATGCACGGGTGAGCGTGACGCATCTCAAGCGCTTATTGGTCAATATTGCCGGTAATGCCGTCAAGTACAACCGCCGGGGCGGCTATGTTCGTCTGGTGTGTCGCGAGGTGGAGTCGGTGGATGGCGTCCCCGTCTATGAATACACGATCGCCGACAACGGCATTGGCATGAGCGAGGAGTTCCAACAACACCTCTACGAGCCGTTTTGCCGCGAGGAGCAGCAAGTGGAGGGCGCTTCATCGGGAACTGGCCTGGGCGCGCCTATTGCCAAACAGTTGGTCGAGCTTATGGGCGGAACCATGAGCTTTACGAGTGTCTTGGGGCAGGGGACGACGTTTATCATCCGCCTGCCGTTCGAGAAGTGCGACCGCTCCGAGATTCCTCAGGCAGTTCGCGTAGATGCGGGCGACGGCGATGCGCTCCAGGGCCTGCGCGTTTTGCTCGTAGAGGATAACGATCTGAATGCCGAGATCGCGCAGTTTACGCTCAGCCGTGCCGGTGCCGTCGTGACGCATGCTAAGGATGGCGAGTCTGCCGTTGAGGCGTTTGCCGCGAGCGCACCGCACGAGTACGACGTGGTGTTGATGGACATCATGATGCCTGGCATCGATGGCCTTGAGGCCACGCGTCAGATTCGAGCACTCGATCGCGAGGATGCCGTGACCACGCCGATTATCGCTGTGAGCGCCAACGCCTTTGCCGACGACCGTAGGCTTTCGCGTGAGGCGGGCATGAACGCGCACCTGAGCAAACCTGTGAGCTCGCAAGAGCTCGTCGAGGCGCTGGCGCACATCGCCGCCGACGCTTTATAACAATATGGCCCGGTTCCAAGGTGGGTTGGAACCGGGCCATATTGTTATTGATGAGGCCTGCTGAGAGGCTTACTTTTCTTGAATCTGCTTGCCGCAAAGATGCTCAATCGTAATCTCGTAGAGCTGGACGCCCTTAATGTCCTTGGCGATTTCCTCTTCGACTTCCTCGGCAGAAGGGTAGTACTTAAGGGCGAGCTGGCGGACTTTGTCCTCGATAAACGCGGGGGTGTCATTCGCCAGGCGACAACGGCCAAAGACGACGGTGCTCATAACGTAGGGAGCCCAGTCGCCGTCCTGGTACCACTCGTTTCCGTAAACGGTAAAGCAGACCTTGTCATCGCGCTTGAGTGCGTCGACCTTGTGGCCAGCCTTGGCGCCATGGAAATAAATCTTGTCGTGCTCGGCGTCAAAGAAGTAGTTGACGGGAATGGCGTACGGGTAGCCATCGTCGCCGTTGACGGCAAAGACGCCGCGCTTGCAGGTGGCGAGCAGTTCGCGCGCTTCCTCGTCGGTGATGGCGCGTTTCTTTCGACGTAAGGGCCTAAACATCGTTGCTTCCTTTCTGGTCGTGCGTGGTTGCTGCAAAAACTATAGCGAAACGGATCCG
>DAWEIC010000138.1:0-238 GCA_052364855.1 Collinsella sp. | reverse complement strand
GATGCGGGCGAGCATGTTTTTGAGCTTGTTAAAGTCGAGCGGTTTGGACAGATGGGCGTTCATGCCGGCGTCGTGTGCCGCCTTGGCGTCCTCGACAAAGGCATTGGCGGTGAGCGCGATGATGGGGATATCGGCTGCATCGACCTTCTCGCTCAGGCGAATCGCGCGGGTTGCCTCGTAACCGTCCATGTCCGGCATCATAATGTCCATCAGGATCGCATCGAAGCTGCCGGCGGGA
>DAWEIC010000137.1:0-4439 GCA_052364855.1 Collinsella sp. | reverse complement strand
CATCGGGGTGCGTGCGGATATACATCAACAACCCCATGATGAGGGTGTAGAACGTTTCGTAGACATGGTCGATGCGCAGCTCGTGATGGGCGACAAAGTCCACCACGGTGGTGTCGCAGATGTACTGAGCCACGCGCTGAACCACGTTGTGCAGAAAGCCGCCGTAGAGTGCGCCGCTGCTCGAGGTGAGCGTGCTCGGCAGCTCGTGGCCGCTCACGACTAGACGCTTAAAGAGCGGGGCGACGGTGTCGAGCGCGCCTTCGATATCACCGACGGTGCGGCCGGCGTTCCACTGCTCGAGTTCGGAGATAAAGCCGTCGATCGCCTCGTCCATAACAGCGGTGACGGCGGCGTCCATGTCGGCAAAGTAGTGGTAGAACAATGAACGCGTGCAGCCGGCTCGTTTGGTCACGGCCGATACCGATAGGTGGGACACGCCCAACTCGGAGCTTACGGTGCGCACGGCATCGAGGATCTCGCGACGGCGTTCGTCGCCCGTCAAGCGCTTTGCCGCGCTATCGGATGCGGGGATGGCATCGACCACAGAGGTATCTGCTGCGTTGTTGCCCATGTTTTGCCGCCTTTCACCCTCTTTTGCCTGACCGTTCGCCTAACAGTCTTGAATAATGTTGACGGTTCGTCAATACTATTTTTGACACAATGTCAACAATGGCGGGTGAACGGCATGGGGGCATGCCCAGCCTGCAAAAAAGAGGGGCGCCGCGGTCTCGCCAGGCTGCGGCAAGAGAAGGGACAACCATGATTCTCAACGGACCGGGAATTAGCTACACCGAGCCCGATATCGGAGCGGAGTTTGTGCCGCCGCTGCCGGAGCACCCGCGCGAGGCCATCGTCAAGCTGTGCGAGCATTGCACCAACCGTCTGCTGCATCGCGATGAGCTGCTGGGCTACGAGTACTGGTCGTTTGCCGAGGCCGCAACCGACGAGCAGGCCGAAGTGCTCTGCAAGATGAAGATGCGCCGTCCCTACACGCTGCCCGAGATGGTCAAGATTACCGGCATGCCCGAGGCAGATATCGAAAAGATGCTCGACGACATGAGCTACACGGGCCTGCTCGAGTACAACTGGGAAAATCCCGAGCGCGCCAAGCAGTGGGTGCTGCCCATGCTGGTGCCCGGTTCTGCCGAGTTCCTCAACATGCGCGTGAACCAGCTCGAGGAGCACCCGGTTTATGCCAAGTTCTTTGAGCAGGCGTCCAAGGGACCGCTGTCCAAGGCCACGCCGATGGTGCCGCCCGGTGGTGCCGGCATCGGCATGCATGTCATTCCGGTCGAGAAGGCTATCGATGCCGCGAGCACGTCGGTGCCGATCGAGCATATCGAGCACTGGCTCGACAAATACGACGGCAAATATGCCGCCAGCACCTGCAGCTGTCGCGCGAGCCGTCGCGTGATGGGCGAGGGCTGCGCCGACGACCCGGCTGACTGGTGCATCGCCGTGGGCGACATGGCCGACTACGTGGTCGAGACCGACCGCGGCCATTACGTGACCCGCGAGGAGGTCTACGACATTCTGCGCCAGGCCGAGGACAACGGCTTTGTGCACCAGATCACCAATATCGATGGCGAGAACAAGATCTTCGCCATCTGCAACTGCAACGTCAACGTGTGCTATGCCCTGCGCACTTCTCAGCTGTTCAACACGCCCAACCTGTCGCGCTCGGCCTATGTCGCCAAGGTCGAGAAGGACAAGTGCGTGGCCTGCGGTCGCTGCGTAGAGGTGTGCCCGGCCGGCGCCGCCAAGCTGGGCCAGAAGCTCTGCAGCAAAACGGCCGGCGGACAGGTGCCCGAGTATCCGCGCCAGGAGCTGCCCGACGCCACCAAGTGGGACCACACCAAGTGGTCGCCCAATTACCGCAACGACAACCGCATCGAGACGCATGAGTCCGGCACCGCACCCTGCAAGACGGCCTGTCCCGCGCACGTTGCCGTTCAGGGCTACCTTAAGCTTGCTGCCCAGGGTCGCTACGACGAGGCGCTGGCGCTCATCAAGCGCGAGAACCCGCTGCCCGCCATCTGCGGCCGCGTGTGCAATCGCCGCTGCGAGGATGCCTGCACCCGTGGCCGCGTGGACGCCGCCGTGGCCATCGACGAGGTCAAGAAGTTCATCGCCCAGCGCGATCTGGATGCCGCGACCCGCTATGTCCCGCCTGTGGTGACCCCGACGCGTGCCGGCGGCTTTGACCAGAAGATCGCCATCATCGGTGCCGGTCCTGCCGGCCTGTCCTGCGCTTTCTACCTGGCCGAGAAGGGCTACAAGCCCGTCGTGTTCGAGAAGAACGAGCGCCCGGGCGGCATGCTCACCTACGGCATCCCCAGCTTTAAGCTGCAAAAGGACGTCATCGAGGCCGAGGTCGAGGTCATTCGCCTGATGGGTGCCGAGTTTCGCTACGGCGTGGAGGTCGGTCGCGATGTGACGCTCGACGACCTGCGCGAGCAGGGATTTAAGGCCTTCTATGTTGCCATTGGCTGTCAGGGCGGCCGCCTTGCCGGTATTCCGGGCGAGGATGCCGAGGACGTGACCGTGGCCGTCGACTTTTTGCACGAGGTCAACAGCGGCAAGATCGATGCGCTGCCCGGCCGCACCATCGTGGTAGGCGGCGGTAACGTGGCGATCGATGTCGCCCGCAACGCCTGCCGTCTGGGATCGGCGCACGTTGAGATGTTCTGCTTGGAGAGCGAGGCTCAGATGCCCGCCAGCGAGGAGGAGCGTCGCGAGGCCATTGAGGACGGCGCGCACATCAGCTGCGGCTGGGGCCCCAAGGAGGTCCATCTGGACGATGCCGGCCGTGTATGCGGCATTACCTTCAAGCGCTGCACGCGTGTCTTCGACGACGAGGGCCGTTTTGCGCCCGAGTACGACGAGAACGACCTGCGTCGCGTGGACGCCGACCGCGTGGTCATGTCCATCGGTCAGTCCATCGTGTGGGGCGACCTGTTGGCCGGCTCCAAGGTCGAGCTCGGCCGTGGCCAGGGCGCCCTTGCCGATCCCCAGACCTATCAGACCGCCGAACCCGACATCTTTGTGGGCGGTGACGTCTACACCGGCCCCAGCTTTGCCATCGACGCTATCGCCGCCGGCCACGAGGCCGCGGTGTCCATCCATCGCTTTGTGCAGCCGGGCTCCACGCTCACCATCGGCCGCAATCAGCGCCGCTACACCGCGCTCGATCGCGACGACGTTGTGCTCGAGAGCTACGACAACGCGAGCCGCGAGGTTGCGTATGTGGACCGCGAACGCGAGAAGGCTGCGCCGTTTAGCGAGTATGTTGAGACCTTTACCGAGGAGCAGGTGCGCGCCGAGACCGCCCGCTGCCTGGGCTGCGGCGCCTCGATCGTCGACCCCAACAAGTGCATCGGCTGCGGCCTGTGCACCACCAAGTGCGCGTTTGACGCCATCCATCTGGATCGCGACCGCCCCGAGTGCTCCACGATGGTCAAATACGAGCAAAAGCTCCCAAGCCTGGGCAAGTATGCTTTAAAGCGCGCCATCAAGATCAAATTTGGTCGCAAGTAATGAGGTTCCGCCGTTCTAACGAACGGCGGCACTGCCGACGCTGCGCGGCGCCCAAGCACCCCATCTTGCCCCTCAACTTCGGCGCCGCGGGCAAAAGCCCAGCGGACGCCTTGTTTCGGGGCAACCTGGGGCACCTGGATCGCCGCTCGCTGACGTTTGGCTGACATCGCATCAACCGTTGTTGAAAGGTTTCTACCTTGCATGAATTGGGAATCGTTTACCACATCATTCGCGATGTCGAGAATGTGGCGCGCGCTCATGGCGTGCGTCGCGTTTCGAGCGTGACGTTGCTACTGGGCGAGGTCTCGGGCGTCGTTCCCGACTTGCTGCTCGACGCTTGGCGCTGGGCAGCAGATAAAAAGCCTATCGCGCAGGGCGCGGAGCTTATCGTGGAGCCCGTCGAGGCCGTGACACATTGCGAGGCGTGCGGCTGCGACTACGCGACGGTCGAGCACGGCAAGACCTGTCCCCAGTGCGGTAGCGGCGAGACCTATTTGCTGCAGGGTCAAGAGGTAATGATCAAACAGATCGAGACCCCCGACGAGGACCCGGCAGACGCTGCTCCTGACGGCCTCTCCGACGCCCCCGATGCCGTCGACGCCGCCAACCCTCTCCATATCGCCTAACATCCAATGACTGCATGGGCTAGAGTTCTAAACATATTTGCTTCGGTTAGTCAAGTCATGTCTGTTTAAACAAAATGGCGGCAGTACAAGCGCATTCGCGCTTGCCTAAAATCGATATTAATGAACAGCCTGCTTGTATCTGTAAAAGGCATGGCTTGATGAGCGACGCCTTGTCGTGTAATGAGTCAAAAAGCAGTAACGTAATCAATTTGTAACAAACTTAGACGTTTAAACAAATAATCCAACCTTTTGCGAATTTAGCTATAATTCCACAAT
>DAWEIC010000136.1:0-4464 GCA_052364855.1 Collinsella sp. | reverse complement strand
CCTGGACCACGCCCAGCACCGAGTTGACGATAACGACGAACATGATGATGGCGACGTCGGCAAAATCGGGCTCGCCCTTGACCATGCCCGTAAGTGCGCTGATAACGGCGGCAACGATCAGCATGATGACCATGGGGTCTGCCATCTGCTCAAAGAAGCGCTTCCACAGCGGCGTCTTCTCGGCTTCCTCAAGCTTGTTAGGGCCTGTCTTGGCGAGGCGCGACGACGCCTCGTCGTTGCTCAGGCCGAGGTTCTCATCGACACCCTGGTCGCTGAGTACCTCCGCCGCGGCGGACAGGTATTCCTTTTGCATATAGAGTCCCCTCCTGGGATTCGGGCCACTCAGCAGATTGATGCCCGATCATAATTCCCAGGAGAAGGGCAAGGGCTCATCAAGGCTGCCGTGCTGAGCGGCAGTTGATAGTGGAGCTATGGTACCCCAAAGCGACGCGTCTAGCCAAAACATTCCATCTGGAAACACGGCACAGGCGCAACGGTGCAGACAGTGTGATGCTCAAGATTGATAAAACGTTTTTTCTTCGGCGCATCATCGAACTAAAATATCGCCCAGATAGCAGCGGTTAGAACGGTTGGTAAAGTTTTTGCATATACCGTTTTTCCGCAAAAAATGAACTTCTAATTCGGCATACGGTCGATTTTTTGGGGTATTCGGTCGGCATTTCGTTATAATCATCTCAGTTTTATTTCTTATGGTTTATCTATCAGCGCAAGACGATGTCAGATGGAGGTCTGAATGTACAAGCGCACCAAGATTGTATGCACCATGGGTCCCGCCTGCGATAGCGACGAGACCATCCGCGAGATGATCAAGGCGGGCATGAACGTCGCCCGTTTTAACTTCTCGCACGGATCCTACGACGAGCACCACGGTCGCATCGAGCGCGTCCGCCGTATTTCCAAGGAGCTCGGCATGCCCGTCGGCATCCTGCTCGACACCAAGGGCCCCGAAGTCCGTACCGGCCTTCTGGTCGACGGCAAGAAGGTTGCCGTCAAGACCGGCGACAAGATCGTCGTCACCGCTCAGCCCACGTCCGAGGATTTCCACGGCACCGCTGAGCACATCTCCCTCGACTACCTGGCTCTGCCCTCCGAGGTCGAGAAGGGCTCCCTCATCCTGATCGATGACGGCCTGGTTGCCCTCGAGGTCGAGTCCGTCGACGGCCAGGACATGACCTGCGTCGTTAAGAACGACGGCCTGATCGGCGAGCGCAAGGGCGTCAACATGCCCAACGTCAACATCTCGCTGCCCGCCATCACCGAGCGCGATCGTCAGGACATCCTCTTTGGCCTGACCGAGAACATCGACTACATCGCCGCTTCCTTCATCCGTGACGGCGAGTCCGTCCGCGGCATCCGCAAGCTTTGCCGCGAGAACGGTGGCGAGCACGTGACGATCTTCCCGAAGATCGAGTGCGCCCTGGGCGTCGAGAACTTCGACGAGATCCTCGAGGCTTCCGACGGCATCATGGTCGCCCGTGGCGACCTGGGCATCGAGATCAAGCCCGAGCTCGTTCCCCACATCCAGAAGGAGATCATCGCCAAGTGCAACGCGGCTTACAAGCCCGTCATCACCGCTACGCAGATGCTCGACTCCATGCAGCAGAACCCGCGCCCGACGCGCGCCGAGGTTGCCGACGTTGCTAACGCCATTTACGACGGCACCGACGCCGTCATGCTGTCCGGCGAGTCCGCTGCCGGTAAGTACCCGGTTGAAGCCGTCAAGATGCAGGCCAGCATTGCTCTCGAGACCGAGAAGTACCTCCCGGCTCACGCTCCGCTCGAGGTTCCGGCCGATGCTCACGGCACCCGCGTCGTCAACAACGTTGTGGGTATGTCCGCTGTGAACATGGCTACCACCGTTGGCGCCAAGTGCATCACCGTGCCGACGACCACCGGTCGTACCGCTCGCCTGATCTCGCACTTCCGTCCCAACATGCCGATCTGCGCGTTCTCCCGCCACGAGTGGGCCGTCCAGCAGATGATTATGTACTGGGGCGTTATCCCGCACCAGGCCGAGATTACCCAGGGCACCGTCAATGGCACGATCGTCAAGGCGATCGAGACCGCTAAGGAGCTCGGCTACGTCGAGGCCGGCGACCTGACCGTCGCTACCGCCGGCGATCCCCGCATGAGCGTCCAGCTCGAGGACAAGGTCTCCTCGACCAACGTCGCTTACGTCGCTCAGGTGCGCTAAGTCGTACTTGCAAGCACACTTGCATCGCAAAGGGCCCGGAAGGCTTCGCTTTCCGGGCCCTTTTTCTGTGCCAATGCCGGCGCACGGCAAAACGCACACTCATTTCTTTACCAAAAGCGCGAAATCCACCCTTCGAGACCCAATGAATAAAGTCCCAAGCGCAAAAAATGTTCGCCCGGTGGCAAACCCACACCTTAACCGACGCTGATAAATCGTTTTAGCAAGGTCCAAATTGATTGCGTTTTCGGAAGTGCGGGGAAAAATTGCTTACCCCCGAGCACAAGCCCTTTTATTTCAACAAAACCCCTGATAAAGTTGGCTCAAATACCGCTTGTGCTTTGCCTGTTTGTCTTTTTCCCCGCACTTCCGAAACCGATAGCCTTTCTAGCCCAAACAACGCTCGAACGATCGGATTGCCATGTCATTTCTCGCTTGCGGACCCACAGCTTTTCAGTACTATCGCATCCCGCCCCAGATACTAGGACTCTATCCGGCAATCCTGCCGCCCGACCATGACCATCGCTTGGTGCATTACTCAAAACAACCAGTAATTAAAGACTTGCTCGGCACACCAGTTTGGAGATTCGTGGGCGAAAGAAAACAGCGCGCGAACGGAAAGCTATTTCATAGCCGTCTGCTAACCCAAGAGCCGCCTCCCGGGTCGTTTAGGCAAACTGAGCATGGGTTTGATGTCACATCGCCCGAGTTCACACTGCTCAACCTTGCTACGCAGGTCTCACGCAGCCAGCTGCTTATGGCTTGTTATGAGATGTGCAGCTCCTTCGCGGTGTTCACGCCTTGCAAACGTACGCAACAGCAACTTGATGAAGCTATTTCGCTTAAGCTCATTCCACCCAACTGCGGCTGGGAGCGGGTTATCGACGTCAACGGCAAGGATACCAACCTGTGGAAGCGCACGCCGCTTCTTTCCGCAGCGGATATCGCCGCGTTCGCCAAGCAGGCCGCAGGCCTGCGCGGTGTTAAGCAGCTCCGCTGGGCCGCCGAACGCATGACAGGACAGACCGCCTCGCCCTTCGAAGTACAGACCTCCATGCTTATCTCGCTCCCCCGCGACGAGGGCGGCATGGGCATCAACATCGCAAACAACGTGCGCATCCCACTCAGCGACACCGCGCGCTCGCTGTATGACAAAACCTGCTGCTACGCCGATATCCTCATCGAAAGCGCCACCGACAGCATGGGTGTCATCCTTGAATGCCAAGGCCGCTCCGCCCACGGCAGCGAAGCCGCGAGCCTCTCCGATGCCGAGCGCGCCACCGCGCTCACAAGCATGGGCTACGACGTCATCCAAATTACCTTTGGCCAGATTAAGGATGAGAAGAGCTTCGACCACATAGCCGAGCTCATCCATAAAAAGGCTGGACTTTCCTACACCCCAAAGACCAAACAGGAGCGCATTGCCGAAGATACCTTACGGCAAGAGCTACTTGTCGATTGGGTTGAGCTATTCACTGCCGGGCCGGCCAGCTAGCAGCTAGCAATCAGGGGCAGCGCGGGCGTGCCGGGAGCGGCCACGCGCTCGGCAAATCCCGCCTCGGTTAGCTCGATGACCTCGGTAAACGTTGCATCGAAAAACTCCTCGGTTAGCAGGCGATACGGCGGATGATCGGGCTCGCCGGGGTTTTCGCGTACAATCTCGTGCATAACGCCAATGGTCTTGAGCACATACTCCTTATGGATGGGATACTGCCCAAAACGCGTCGCCGCAGTATACAGGCGATCGGTCGCGCGCGGAATCGAAACAATGCCGAGCGTCTTACCAAACCAGTCAAAGTCGCCTTGCTTTTTAATGCGGAATTCCTCGCACGGCTTGCCGCCGTGCGCCTCCAGGTACTGATTCACGCGCGTATTCCATACGGTATCGGCCACCAGATGCGACCAGACACCCAGCGTCAAATCGAGCAACGACTGCGCCACGTCCTCGGACGCAAGCGAGAACTCACGAGCGCCGGGACCGACAACCGGCTCGGCATCCTTGTAGCGCTGGGGATAGTGCACGCGGTTCAGTCGCTCGCGTTCCTCGATAATCGAGGTCGCCGCGGCTGGCGCACCGGTGGGCGAACTTTTAAGCAACGGTGCCACATAGGTATCCCAGAACTCATGCTCACGAGGCTTAGGGATAGGCTCGGGCTTTGCAAAGTGCGTAATGCGGTACGGGATGGGATCGGCGATGCCAGGGACCATATAGCCCACGAAGATATCCGGAACCACGCAGCCAAACAAAAAGG
>DAWEIC010000135.1:0-4480 GCA_052364855.1 Collinsella sp. | reverse complement strand
CGCGTCCTCGCCGAGCGCTCGCTTGATGCCCGCCGTCTCGGACGAATCGTTGAGCTTGGTCGATGTGCCGTGGGCATTGATGTAGAGACCCTCGGAAGGCTTGACGTCGCCCTCGGTCACCGCCAGCGATATCGCGCGGGCAATGCCGGCAGCCTCGGGATCAGGACTCGTGATGTGATAGGCATCATCGGTGTTGCCGTAGCCCACGACCTCGGCATAAATGTGCGCACCGCGCGCCTGCGCATGTTCCATGCTCTCGAGTACCAGCACGCAGGCGCCCTCGCCCATCACAAAGCCATCGCGGTCTGCATCGAACGGACGGCAAGCCGTCGCGGGATCAGGGTTGGTGGTCAATGCGCGGCAGGACGTAAAGCCCGCAACGGCATCGGGGATAATTGCGGCCTCGGCACCGCCGGCGAGAATCGCATCGGCATAGCCGTGCTTGATGGCGCGGAACGCCTCGCCCACCGCATGGGCCGAGGTCGCGCACGCGGTCACCACGGGCAGGGTCGGGCCCTTTGCCTTGTGGCGAATCGCGATATTGCCCGATGCCATGTTGGGGATCATCATCGCGATCATATAGGGCGATGCACGGCGGGGCCCCCGGTCGGCGATCGTATGGACGTTGTCGACGAGCGTCTGCATGCCGCCCACGCCCGAGCCCACGTAGACGCCCAGGCGCTCGCGATCGATGGCGCCTTCGACATCGAAGCCTGCATCGTGCATGGCCTCGTCCGAAGCCGCCAGTGCAAACTGAACGCAGGGGTCCAGGTGCTTGGCGTCACGCTTGCCAAAGTACTCGTTACCGTCAAAACCCTTGACCTCGGCCGCCACCTTGACGGCAAACGCATCGGTATCGAAGTGCGTGATCGGGCCGATGCCGCACGTGCCGGCGCACATGGCTGCCCAAGTGGCAAGCGCGGTGTTGCCGAGCGGCGATACGGCACCGATGCCGGTGATTGCAACTCTCTGTTCCATCATGGTCTCCTCATCCAAGCCGTTCTTCGGCCCTGGTTTCTACATCGCCATTCCGCCGTCGACGCGCACGACCTCGCCCGTAATGTAGGCAGCCGCATCGCTCGCCAAAAAGCGCACCACGCCGGCCACTTCCTCGGGGCGCGCCATACGCTTAAGGGGAATCTGCTCCTCGGTTGCCGCACGCACCTTCTCCGAGAGCTTTGCCGTCATATCGGTCTCGACAAACCCGGGAGCGACCGCGTTCACTCGTACGCCGCGGGGCGCAAGCTCGCGCGCCACCGCCTTGGTCAGACCAATGACGCCCGCCTTGGAGGCAGCGTAGTTGGCTTGCCCGGCATTGCCCATCAGGCCCACGACCGAGCTCATGTTGACGACGCAACCGCCGCGCTGGCGCATAAAGGTCTTGGTGAGCGCGCGCGTCGTATTGAATGTTCCCTTGAGATTGACATCGAGCACGCGATCGAAGGCGTCATCGCCCATGCGCATAAGCAGGCCATCGCAGGTGATGCCGGCGTTGTTGACGAGCGCCCAAATGGAGCCAAAGTCGTTGAGGACCGCTTCCACGCACGCGTTGACGGCAGCGGGGTCGGCCACGTCGCATTGATATGCGCGTGCCGTAGCGCCAGCCGCCTCGCAGGCTTCGCACGTCTCGTGCGCCGCATCGACGCTACCGGCATAGACGACGGCGATATCAAAGCCGTCCTCCGCTAGACCGACAGCGCAGGCGCGGCCGATACCCCGCGAGCCGCCCGTGACCAGTGCCACGCGACGTGAGTCGTTGCGCTCGAGCGTGCCGTTGTTCAAGTTGCCCATGTCATTCCTTTCGGGTTACAGCCCTGTGGACTATGCGAGCTCGTCGGCAATAGCTGCGACCTGCTCGGCCGTTTCGCACGAATACACGCGAACGTCGCTCAGCGTACGCTTGACCAGGCCCGACAGCGTTTTTCCAGGGCCGACCTCAATAAACGTGTCGATGCCCTGATCCTGCAGAGTATGCAGCGTGTCGACCCAGCGAACGGCATGACTCACCTGGTTGGCCAAGACATCCGATGCCGCTCGCGGGTCCGCCGGATAGGGCGCCGCCGTCATGTTTGCCATGACCGGAATCAGCAGCGGAGACGGCGCGTGGCCGGCTTGGATATACGTCGCCAGCCCCTCTGTCGCCTCGGTCATATAGGGGCTATGAAATGCACCCGACACCGCGACCTTCATGGCGCGGCCGCCAGCCTCTTTTACTAGGACGTCGAGGGTCTGCAGCGCATCGGGCGCTCCGGCCACAACCGTCTGCTGGGGACTGTTGTAGTTGACCGGCCAGCAGTCCTCGCCGGCCTGCGCAGCCAGGTTCTCGACTTGCGCAGCATCAAGTTTGATGACGGCGCGCATGCCGCCGGGGTGACGCTCGGCCGCCGTGGCCATCAATGCCGCGCGCTCACACACAAGCTCAAAACCCGCTCGCGTATCGAATGCCCCCGCAAAGGTGAGTGCAGCGACCTCGCCCAGCGAGAATCCCGCACAGGCGGCAGGCACCACGCCGCGCTCGCGCAGGGCGACGGCGACAGCCAAGTCGTGCACGAACACGCAAGGCTGCGTGTTCTCGGTCTGCGAGAGCTCCTCCTTGGAGGCGCTCCGGCACTGCTCGCTGGTCCCCGGGCGCACCTCGTCGGCGATCGCGAACACCTCGGCAGCCGCCGGCGATGCCTCGACCAGGTCGACGCCCATCGCGGGGTGTTGGGCACCCTGGCCGGCAAACAGAAACGCTACGCTACCCATGCGGACGCACCCTTCAGGACGCGCTCGGCGCCATCGACCAGATCGTCAACGATTTCGCGTGCGCTCTGACGCTCGTTGACCATGCCGGCAATCTGTCCACACAAAAACGAACCCTCTTCGTAGTTGCCGTCCTTGGCGGCCTTACGCAGCGCACCGGTTCCCATAGTACCGAGCTCCTCGGCACTCGCGCCGGAACCCTCGCTCTTGGCATAGGCGTTGGTGAAGGGGCTCTTGAGGGCGCGCACTGGATGTCCCGTCGAGCGACCGGTCGCACGCGTCGAAGTGTCGTTGGCCTTCAGGACCATCTCTTTGTACTGCTCCGAGACGGTGCACTCGTCTGCGACCAGAAAGCGCGTACCCACCTGGACGCCGGCAGCGCCCAGCATAAAGGCGGCCGCCACGCCGCGGCCGTCGGCAATACCGCCGGCAGCCACGACGGGAATGTCGACCGCATCGACGACCTGCGGTACCAGTGCCATCGTCGAGGTCTCGCCAATATGGCCGCCCGATTCGGTGCCCTCGGCAACAACCGCCGTGGCCCCGCGACGCGCCACGAGACGGGCGAGCGCCACCGAAGCCACAACGGGGATGACCTTGATGCCCGCATCGTTCCAAGCTTTCATGTACTTGGTGGGATTACCGGCACCCGTCACGACGACCGGCACTCGCTCGTCAATCACGACCTGCGCGACCTCGTCGGCAAACGGGCTCATGAGCATGACGTTGACGCCGAAGGGCCTGTCCGTGCGGCGGCGCAGCTCATGGATCTGGTCGCGCAGCCAGTTGGCGTCGGCGTTCATGGCCGCGATGATGCCTAAGCCACCCGCCTTGGACACTGCGGACGCCAGCGAGGCATCGGCAATCCAGGCCATACCGCCCTGGAACACGGGCTTTTCGATGCCGAGCAGATCGCAGAGAGGAGTCTTGAGCATCTCTACTTCTCCAATGCCGCCTCGACCGTATCGGCGAACTCGCCGACCGTCTTGGGGTTCTCCTCGGTATCGAGCTGGATGCCAAACTCGTCCTCGACGGCAACGAGGATCTCGACGGTGCCCAGGCTGTCGAGACCAATCTCCTCGAGCGTGGACTCGGGCTTCATCTCGACATCGTCAAGACCGGCGGTCTCGCGGATAACGTCGCAAACGCGCTCGAAGGTCTTCTGATCTGCCATGGTAGTTCTCCTTTGGTTGTGCCCTAGGGCGTTTTTATTTCCTATGTGCGACTACTTCCAACGAAGCAGATAGCCACCTATATCCAGACCGGCGCCAAATCCAACCAAGGCGATGGTGTCGCCTGTGTGAAGTGCACCGGCGTTTGCCAGCCGGTCGAGGGCAAGCGGAATGCATGCGCTCGAAATGTTGCCGGTCTCGCGCAACGTGCGAACCACGCGCTCGTCCGGCACGCCCAGGCGCTTGACCGCCTGGCTCAGGATTCGTTCGTTAGCCTGATGGAATACAAAATGATCGATGTCTTCGACCAAAATGCCCGCATCGATCGCAAGCTTATGGACCGTGTCGCAGATGGCGTTGACGCCGAACTTGAACACGCGGCGGCCATTCATGGACAGCACGCTCGCGCTATCTGCGGAAGCCTTAAACGGCGAGGTACCGACCAGACCGGGAACGCGCAACGTCTCGACGTCGGGCGCCGTCGAAAGCTCAACGGCAAGGGGACTGTCTCCCCCAGCCTCAATCACTGCAGCGCCTGCCCCCTCGCCAAAGAGCACGCCGGG
>DAWEIC010000134.1:0-4492 GCA_052364855.1 Collinsella sp. | reverse complement strand
TTGCTGCCTCGAGGCACTCGTGGCCTATTTTGCCTATTGCTTCTTTTTGAGCGAAATCATTAAGCTGAGCGGAGACAATCTTGGACTTAAGTACCCGTCGTCTTTGACCTCCGCTAGCGGCATCACCATCATCGACG
Source organism: Collinsella sp. (assembly GCA_052364855.1). Taxonomy (GTDB): domain Bacteria; phylum Actinomycetota; class Coriobacteriia; order Coriobacteriales; family Coriobacteriaceae; genus Collinsella. The sequence goes on along the minus strand of DAWEIC010000134.1, from coordinate 4,355 downwards.
GCATCAAGACGCTCGACACCGGCATTATCGGCCCGCTGGCGGTATCGGCAACCGTCGTCGCCATCCATGACCGCTTCTACGATGCCAAGGTTCCCGATTGGCTCGGTACCTTCTCGGGCTCCTCACTGGTCTACCTCATCAGCTTTTTTGCCGTGTTTGCCCTTGCCGCTATCTCGGCCGCCATCGTGCCCTACGTATACGATGTAACCGATACGCTGCGTCACGCGCTTGCAGGCGTCGGTCCCTTTGGCGTGGGCATCTTTGTCTTTTTAGAACGAGCACTCGAGCCCTTTGGCCTGCACCACCTGCTCTACATGCCGATCTACTACGACAACCTGGTCATTAACGACGGCATCTACGCCACGTGGAGCAGCTTGCTCCCCATCCTCTCCCATAGCACGCGCCCCCTTAATGAGCTTGCGCCGTGGGCCGGTTTTACCGCCACCGGCTGGGTCAAGCTCTTTGGCCTTCCTGCCATCGCAGCTGCGTTCTACTCCACCGCAAAACCCGAGCGCCGCGCCGGCCTTAAGGTCATCCTTTTGCCCGCCATCGTCGCCTCGGTGGTTTGCGGCGTTACCGAGCCACTCGAATTTCTCTTTATGTTCACCCACCCCGGGCTCTTTTTGCTCTACGCCGTCTTATCGTCTTGCCTTGCCACAACCATGAATCTCTTTGGCATCGTCGGCATCTTCTCGGGCGGCCTGATGGAGATGGCAGCCTTCAACTTTATTCCGCTCATGCGCACGCATGCCGGTGCCTATCTTTTGGCGCTCGGTATCGGCCTTGCCTTTAGCCTCATCTTTTTTGTTAGTTTTCGAGCACTCATCTTGGTCTATGACCTTAAGACTCCGGGCCGCGAGGATCATGTCGCCAATCGCGCGGCAATCGATTGTTTAACGGGAAGCGACTTTGCCAAAGAGCAATCTCCCAATGACGAGGTCAATAGTCGATCCGATCAAGATCACGTCCTCGCTGAGCGGGTAATTCAGCTTTTAGGTGGCGTTGGCAATATCGTGGGCGCAACCAACTGCGCCACGCGCCTGCGCGTCGAGGTCGCAGACCCTTCCATCGTTGCAGATAACGCGTCGTTTGTCGCGGTGGGCGCCAAGGGCCTCATCATTACGGGCAAGACCGCCCAGGTGATCATCGGCATCTCCGTTCCCCGCGTTAAAGAGCATTTTGACCAGATCATGGGCCTCGAGCCGGAATTTGTGCCCGCCACCTCGGCCTCCCCTGCCGCCAGCGCAGCCCATAAGCGCGGCGATATTTGCTTCTTCGATATCGACGGAACGCTCGCCTGGCAAGACCCCAGGCTCGCCCAAGACCTTCCCGAAGACGAGCGGGACCTCTCCCCCTATCCCAACGAGGCGGTTTCGCAGGCAATCCGCGAGTTTGTCGCCAACGGCAACATGGCCTTTATCTGCACGGGACGCACCCTGAGCTGCATCCACCCCAAACTTCTTGAGCTGCCTTGGACCGGCATCGTCTGTCTTGCGGGCGGTTACGCCGAGATCAACGGACACGCAATTCGCGATCTGTCGATGACGCCCAGTATGCTGCAGCGTCTTGCCCCCTACCTTGAGCAATCGGGCGAGGTCATCCGCTTTGAGGGCCTCAACGGCGTCGTGCGCATGAGTGCCGATGCGCCCGATGCTCCCGGATACGCGCGCACCCTGGGCGACGCAGTCACGCAGCTGCAACATTACAGTGTCTACAAGATCTTGATGTCTACATCACTCGCCAACCACATCGCTCAAGATAAGGCACTTGAGCCGCTGCTGTGCTTTAACGAGCTCGAACTCGAGGTAACCGAAATCTCGCCCCGCGAATGCACGAAGCGCGGGGGCATCCAGTCTGTACTCGACGCCCTCGATCCCCACCACGGAACCGTATACGGCATCGGCGACGCCAGCAATGACGTCTCGCTGATGAACGCCGTCGATGTCGGTATCGCCATGGGCAATGCGCCGGACTATCTAAAGGATAAGGCCGATTACGTGACCGACACCGTCGATCACGACGGTGTCGTTGCGGCGCTCGAGCATTTTGGGCTGATTTAGGCGCGCTCCATCAAACGCACGCCCGTGGTCCCAAATCGCCAAAACTGCCGCGCCAAACGCCCTAATGTGGCAATATGTTGTCTGCATATTGCATCAACGCAACCTCAGAAAGAATGCGAGAACCCGTGTCCAGTCCGTTTACCAGCTTTTTAGCCCAGCACTTTGACCAGATTAACGACTATCTGGCCACGTTCTTTGACGGACAGGCGACCTCTGCCGATATCGAGCGCTACCTGTATGCGCCGCTCTCGGCTTTTACGGCCAACGCCGGCAAGCGCCACCGCCCGCTTATCTGTATGCTCGCCGCAACCGCAGTGGGCGGTAGCTTTGAGAGCGCCCGCAGCGCCGCGGCAGCCATCGAGCATTTCCAGTCGGGCGCGCTGATCCACGACGACATCGCCGACAACGGACAGCTTCGTCGAGGCAAGCCCTGCATGCACCTTACCGAGGGCACGGGCCTTGCCATCAATTGCGGCGACCTGGCGCTCACCATGGTCACCAAGACGGTTCTCGACGACCCCACGCTGGAGTCCGACGTGAAGCTGCGCGTGCTCCACGAGCTTACCGAGATGATCGTCCGCACCATCGAGGGTCAAGCGCTCGACCTGGGTTGGGTCCGTGACGGGCGCTTTGATATCTCGGTTGATGACTACCTGGACATGGCGACGCACAAGACCGCGTTTTACAGCGGAGCCACGCCGCTTGCCGCCGGAGCCATTATCGGCGGCGGCAGCGATGAGCAAATCGAAGCGCTGCGCGCCTTTGGCCTACACACAGGCCTCGCCTTTCAGATTCAGGACGACCTGCTCAACCTTGTCGGCACTAAGGAAGCCGCCAACAAGGACTTCCGCACCGACATCACCGAGGGCAAGCGCACGCTTGTCGCCGTACACGCCCTCTCTGATGAGCGCCACCACGACGAGGTCGAGGCGATTCTTTCCTCGGGCACCGATGATCCCGCGCAGCTCGCACGCGCTGTGGAGATCTTCCAGGAGACCGGCTCCATCGATTACGCCCACACTTACGCGCTCGACCGGACCGCTAAGGCCAAAGCGGCCATCGAGAACGTTGAGCTTGATCCGCACGCACGCGAGCTGTTCCTCTCCATGGCAGATTTCTTTGTGGAGCGCCTTAACTAACGGGGGTTATAAAACCTGTCAGCAGCGTATTTAGGCACAACTTGCTACACTGTTGAGTGCATGTTTATGCATCCCTTTGCGTTGTCTATCCGACAGACGCTCAAATAGTACGAATGGTACGCCGAAAGGGGTTCGTTCATGGAACCTATTACAACGGGCATGCAAGGAGCAGCCGTCGAGGACGTGCAGTCTCGTCTCCTGCAGCTCGGCTACACGATTGATGCCGCCGAAGTCACCGACAAGTACTTTGGAGCCACCACTGAGCAGGCCGTCAGCACCTTCAGGCTCGACAGCGGCCTTGCTGCCGGTCATGCCGTCGATATCCCCTGCTGGAGCGCCCTTGTAGACGCTTCGTATAAGCTGGGCGACCGCACTCTCTATCTGCGCATGCCCAATTTCCATGGCGCCGATGTGCAGGCCCTGCAGCGCGCTCTCAACGTTTTGGGCTTTGCCTGTGGCGAAGACGACGGCTACTTTGGTCCGCATACCGAGGCCGCCCTGCAGCAGTTCCAGGAAAATGTCGGCCTGTTTGCCGACGGCATGGCCTTCCAGGACACCTACGCCTACATCAACCGCCTGCACCATGTGTGGGAGGGCAAGCCCTCGGTCACCGAAGCCGAGTCCCGCATCGGTTTTGCTCGCGCCGCCAACGTGCTCGAGCGCTTCCAGATTGCCGTCATCGGTGAGGACCCCATCGCGCGCAGCGTTGCATCGCGCATGTGGAACATCGCCACGGCGACGACCGATAGTAGCGGCATGATGCTTTGCGATTCCGAGGTTCCGACCGACGTGGACCTGGTACTCGAAATTGCAAGCGATGAGCTGCCCGCAGATGCAGCGCCGCGCGCCACGATCGCCCTCGCCGAGTGCCATAACCTGGCCCAGCGCATCCGCACTGCCAATGTCGCCGCGCAGCAGAAGCCGGCACGCATTCGCATTGAGCTCACGGGCATGACGCGCTACAACGGCACCTTCACGGCCAGCGACGCGCAGACACTCGCCGTACGCCTGCTCGATGGCGTTTGCGATGCCCTCGCAGATTAGGTAAACTAAACGAGTTGCTTTTGGGCAACACCACACATTGGGACGTAGTTCAACGGTAGAACTCCGGTTTTTGGTGCCGGCTGTTGGGGGTTCGAATCCCTCCGTCCCAGCC
>DAWEIC010000133.1:0-4521 GCA_052364855.1 Collinsella sp. | reverse complement strand
GTACCGTTGAGCGAAACATTACACATGCCTATGGCCTCCTGCGACTATCAAATTGGCTATCGATTGCATCTGCAAGAAGTCTAGCAAGAAACAGCCTCTACTGCACACGCAAGTCCGATAAACAAAAACGCATCCGTCCTGATCTAAGACGGATGCGAATTAATCGGACTATTCAGGCGAGGTGCCGGAACTAGCAGACCTGACGAACTTCGATGCGCTTCTTATATTCGTCCACCTTGGCAAAATCGCCCAGACCAGGGCACTCAACCACGTTGGCACCGGTAGCCATCGAAAGGCGCAGGGCGTCCTCGACGCGCTCGGGCGCATCGTGCCACACGGACAGGAAGGCAGCGAGCGAGGAATCGCCGGCGCAGACGGTCGACAGCAGCTTGACCTCAAAGGTACGGTTGGCAAACCAGATATGCTCGCCGTTGGAGAAGTACGCGCCGGCACCACCGAGGGTCAGCAGCACATTCTTGGCGCCCTTGGCATGGAGCTCGGCCATAGCGCCCTTGACGGACTCGTCGTCGCCACCGCTCACCTTAATACCAAAGATGTCGAGCAGCTCGTCGTCGTTGGGCTTAATGAGTAACGGCTCCATGGCAATGAGATCGGCCAGCTGATGGCTCGAGATGTCGAGCACGAACTCGGCGCCCTTGGCCTTAACGCGGCGAAGTACCTCGGCCAGGAAGTCCTCGGAGGTGTTGGGGGGCAGCGAGCCGCTGATAACCAGGCAGGTCATGTCGTCGAGCGAATCGATAAGCTCAAACATCTCCTGCTCGTTGGCTTCGTTAATGGCGGCACCGGCATTGACCATGTTGTACTCGGTGTCGGGACCGGCGTTGAGGAACACGTTGACACGCGTGATGCCGTCAGTCCACACGGGCTTGACGGGCACGCCAAGGGCCTCGGCGCCCTTAACGATGAACTCGCCCGAGAAGCCGGCGAAGAAGCCAAGGATCGTGGTGTCGACGCCGTAGTGATCGAGCGTAAACGAGACGTTGAGACCCTTGCCGTTGGGGGTGTAGACGGCGTTACGGGTGCGCGTAACGGTATTGGCGGACAGGCCGTCGCAGGCGATGTTGTAGTCAATAGCGGGATTTGCAGTGAGCGTATAAATCATGAATGTTCCTTTCACGAAGCAACGTGTTAATGAAAGTATATTCCACGCTTTGGCAAAAGGCTACAACAACTCGGCGAACGGTGTGGAACGCGTGAAGGGCGGCGCCGAAGTTCGGTTGGGACAAAAAAACGGCGCCCTGACCGAAGTCAGAGCGCCGCATGCGCACGAATTTGTCGCGTCTCGCTTACTTGCGATCGAGCTTACGGACAGCAACGCGCTTGCTGTACTCGTCAACGTGACCGAAGTCGCCAATGCCCACGGACTCGGCAACGTTAGCACCGGTGGCCATAGCGAGCTTCATGGCCTCCTCGACGTTGTCGCGATTCCTGTACCACTTGTGCAGGAATGCAGCGAGGGTGCAGTCGCCGGCGCAGACGGAAGAGACCAACTTGATGTTGAACTCACGCTTGGCGTACCAGATGTCCTCGCCATTGGAGAAGTAAGCGTCGCCGCGGCTACCACGGGTGAGCAGCACGTTCTGGACGCCGGCGTCGTGGGCGAGCTTCATGGCAACGCGGACCTCTTCGTCGGTGTCGACCGGCACGCCGAAGATGGCCTTCATCTCGTGATGGTTCGGCTTGATGAGCAGCGGCTTCTTGTGAGCGAGCTCCTTGAGCTTGTCGGAGGACAGGTCCAGGACGACGTCGGCGCCACGGGCCTGAGCATGCTCCATGACCTGAGCCAGGAAGTCGGGCGTAGCTTTGGGAGGCACAGAACCGGAGACAATCAGGCACTCAAGATCGCCCGCGGTGTCCAGGATGTTGTAGAGCTCCTTCTGGTGCTCCGGCGTAATCGGTGCGCCGGGGTTAAGGATGCCGTACTCGTGCTGGCCATCGTTGACGTAGGTGTTGATACGCGTGATGCCGTCGGTCCAGACCGGGCGGCACAGGCAACCCAGGTTCATGACCTCCTCGACGATGAACTTGCCCGTGAAGCCGGCGAAGAAGCCGAGTGCGACGGTGTCGACGCCCATCTTCTTAAAGGCGAAGGACACGTCGAGGCCCTTACCGTTTGCCGTGTAGCTGGCCGAGCCGGTGCGGACGTTCTCGTCGGGCTCGAGCGGAGAGCTCGAAACCGTCATGTCGACAGCCGGGTTAGCGGTTAGCGTGTAGAACATTTACAGTACCCCCTGTATATGTGAGGGCCGCGTGGCCGGCCCATTCCAACCACGCGGTTACCTCTGATACCAAATTAGCGAGCTGCGGACTCGAGCAGCGCCTTGACCTCGGCGGCGGTGTTGCAGGCGAGTGCCTTCTCGGCGAGCTCGTCGCACTCGGCCTTGGTCCACTGGCTGATGGTCTTGCGGGCGCGCAGGATCGACGGAGCGCTCATCGAGAACTCCTCCAGGCCCCAGCTGATCAGCAGCGGCTCAAGCAGCGGATCGGCAGCGGCCTCGCCGCACATACCGACCATGATGCCGGCCTTCACGCCGCTCTCGATGATGTTCTTGAGCGAGCGGAGCACGGCGGGATAGTACACCTGGTACAGGTTGGAGATGGTGTCGTTGCCACGGTCGGCGCACATGGTGTAGCCGATCAGGTCGTTGGTGCCGATGGAGAAGAAGTCGGCGACCTCGGCCAGGCGGTCAGCGAGCAGCGAAGCGGCAGGCGTCTCGACCATGATGCCGACCTCGATGTTCTCATTGAACTTGCGACCCTCTTCGGTCAGCTCGGCCTTGCACTGCTCGACGAGCTCCTTGACGGCCACGACCTCCTCGACGCAGGTGACGAGCGGGATCATGATCTTGACGTCACCAAAGGCGCTGGCGCGCAGCAGAGCGCGGAGCTGGACCTTGTACTGGTCGGGATTGGCCAGGCAGTAACGCACGGCGCGGAAGCCCATGAAGGGGTTGTCTTCCTTGACCATGTGCAGGTACGGGATCTCCTTGTCGCCACCCACATCGAGCGTGCGGATGATGACGGGAGCGCCCTTGAGCGCGCTGGCGACCTTGCGGTAGGCGTTGAACTGCTCCTCCTCGGAAGGAAGCTCAGCAGAGTCCATGAACAGGAACTCGGAGCGGAACAGACCGATGGCCTCGGCATCGTGATCGAGCGCGTTGGGCACGTCATCAGGGTTACCGATATTGCAGGCAATGATCTTCTTGATACCATCGGCAGTCACGGACGGCTTGCCACGGAAGGCCTCGAGGGCTGCCTTCTCAGCAGCGAAGGCCTCGGCCTTGGCGGTGTAGGCGGCGAGCGTCTTCTCGTCGGGATCGGCCTCGACGACACCCTTGCCACCGTCGACGACGACGGTCATGCCGTTGCGCAGTGCGGTGCAGCTGTTGGAAACCGAAAGGACAGCCGGGATCTCGAGGGCGCGTGCGATAATCGCGGAGTGCGAAGTGCGGCCACCGGTCTCGGTGACGATACCGGCAACGTGGGCCTTATCGATCGTGGCGGTCATGGACGGCGTAAGGTCGTGCACGACAACGACGGTGTTCTCGGGCAGGACGGAGAGGTCGACGACCTCCTTGCCCAGCAGCTCGGCCAGAATACCGGTGCGGATGTCGGCGATGTCGGCCGCGCGCAGACGGAACATCTCGTCGTCCATGGACAGGAACATGTTCTCGAACATGGTCGAGGTGTCCATGAGCGCCTGCTCGGCGCAGGTGCCGCCGTCAATGGCGGCGTTGATGGCGTCAGTCATGCCCGGGTCCTGAGCCAGGACGATGTGTCCGCTCATGATCTCGGCCTCGGCCTCGCCCACCGTCTCCTTCATGTGGTCGGCCTGAGCCTGGGTCTTCTCGCAGAAGACCGAAAGAGCCGTCTGATAACGCTCCTTCTCTGCGGCCGAATCAGCAACCGCGTGCGGCTCAAACGTCAAGTCGGGATCGACGGCGACCATGACGGTGCCGATACCGATGCCCTCGGATGCGTTGACTCCCTGATACATTCCCATTCCTCTCTCCGTGTCATGTGATAAAGCGTTTTGCCATATCCATGACAAAAGAGCGCAGCTACCTTGATACAGGTCACTGCGCCCCCAAGTATGAACTTAATTGTTCAACATGCGACCCGTTTGAGTTCTACTCGCCAAGACCGCTCTTGATGAGCTCGATGGCAGCAGCCAGAGCCTCGGCCTCGTCAGCGCCGTCGCACTTAACCTCAACCTCGGTGCCACAGGGGATACCAGCAGCCATGAGGGCCATCGGGGACTTGCCGTTGACCTCCTTCTCGGGGGTGACGACCGTCACGTCACAGGCGTACTTGCCCATGGTGGAGGCGAACAGACCAGCCGGACGCATGTGCAGACCCTGAGGATTAACGAGGGTAGCCTTCTCAGAAACCATAATTGACTCCTTTTTTGTGTTTAACCCCTGTCATGCATGTGGCAGGAGTCAGATTCACGACGTTGTTTATATTAACTCACATCAAACGGTTTTTCATTATGTTTCG
>DAWEIC010000132.1:0-4528 GCA_052364855.1 Collinsella sp. | reverse complement strand
TTTCGGCCAACGAGAACACCTATCCCGTGCCGGCCGGCGTGCGCGAGGCGGTCGACGCGGCCCTGGTTGCCACGCCGCTCAACCGCTATCCCGATCCCATGTCCAACGACCTGCGCGACGAGCTTGCCACTTGGCATGGCGTGACGCGCGAGAATATCTGCGTGGGCAACGGTGGCGACGAACTGCTCTATAACTACCTGCTGGCGTTTGGCGGCGCGGGGCGGACCCTGCTCAACTGCCCACCGTGTTTTAGCGAGTATGCGTTCTTTGCGTCGCTGTGCCAGACCGAGGTGCGCGACGTGTGGCGCGACCCGGCGACCTTTGAGCTCGATCAAGCGGCTGTGCTCGCGGCGGCGCCCGAGTGCAACCTGGCAATCGTGACCTCGCCCAATAATCCCACGGGCGATGTGGCGCCGCTCGACTTTGTCGCGGCCCTGTGCGATGCATGCCCCGGCATGGTAATGGTCGACGAGGCCTACGTTGAGTTTGCGGACGATTCGTTTGGCGCGGCCACCACGGTGCAAGGCCTTATCGCCGAGCATCCCAACCTGGTGATTTTGCACACGCTGTCCAAGGCGTTTGGCGCCGCCGGCACGCGTCTGGGCTATGTGATTGCGGCGCCCGAGGTCATCGACGTGTTCGCGGCGATTCGCCAGATCTATTCGGTTAACGTGCTGAGCCAGGCCGCCGCGCTTGCCTGCGTGCGTGCCCGCGACGCGTACGCGCCCGTGGTGGCACAGGTTGCATCCGAGCGCGAGCGTGAACTGTGTACCCTGCACGCAATGGCTGCCGAGGGTCTGCCCGTGGAGGCGTGGCCGAGCGCGGCGAACTTTGTGCTCGTGCGCACGCCGCATGCCACGCACGTGCGCGAGCGTCTGCGCGACGAGTATTCGATTTTGGTGCGCGACTTTAGCTATGCGCCGGGGCTCGCGGACTGCCTACGCATTACCGTGGGTACCCCGCAGGAAAACGACGAGGTGCTGGCCGCGTTTGCCACGCTGGTGAAGGAGGAGATGTAGATGGACCGCTATGCTGAGGTAACCCGCAAGACGGGCGAGACCGACATTGTCGTAAAGCTCGACCTGGACGGATCTGGCGTGTGCGATATCTCGACCGGCGTGCCGTTTTTCGACCACATGCTCAACGCTTTTGGCCGCCATGGTCTGTTCGATCTGACGGTGCACGCGGTGGGCGACGTGGAGGTCGATGCGCACCACACCGTCGAGGACACGGGTATTGTGCTGGGCGAGGCGTTTTGCCAGGCGCTGGGCGACAAGGCGGGCATTACGCGCTTTGCCGACGCGGCGATCGCCATGGACGAGACGCTTGTGATGGCTGCTGTTGATATTTCGGGCCGTGGGCAGGCCTACTGCGAGCTGCCCGTGCCGACCGAGCGCGTGGGCAGCTTCGATACCGAGCTGGCCGTCGAGTTCTTCTACGCCTTTGCGCGTGACGCCAAGCTCACGCTGCACGTGCGCGAGCTGGCGGGCGGCAACTCGCATCACATTATCGAGGCTGCCTTTAAGGCCGTGGGCCGCACGATGCGCCACGCCTGCGAGCTCGATCCCCGCGTGCAGGGCATCCCCAGCACCAAGGGATCGCTGTAACCTGCCAAAAAAGGGACAGGTTTTGAATGGGGAAAAGGAGGGTCGCGTGGGCGAACCGAAGATCGTGGTAGTTGACTACCACAAGGGCAACTTGTCGAGCGTCGTGCGCGGGCTTGCGCGCGCCGGTGCCGCCGCCTGCACGTCGGACGATCCGGAGCAGATCCGCAACGCCGACGGCCTGGTCATCCCGGGCGTGGGCGCGTTCTATGACGCGATCGCCTTTATGCGCCAGAGTGGCGAGGCGGACGCGGTGCTCGATGCTGTCGCCACCGGAACTCCGCTGCTCGGCATTTGCCTGGGCCTTCAGCTATTTTTTGAGCGCGGCAACGAAGGCGTGCCTGCGGACGAGGGCGCGGTTGCCGATGGCAACACCCCCCAGCAGGCCGGTGGCCCCTGGGTCGATGGCCTGGGTATTATGTGCGGTTCGTGCACGCGCTTGGAGTCGAGTCGCCTGAAGGTGCCGCACGTGGGCTGGGACCAGGTGCACATGACGCCCGCCGGTGCGGCCGATCCGCTGCTTGCCGGTTTTGCCGAGGGTGCCAACATGTACTTCACCCACAGCTACGCGGTGTCCGACGATGCCGATGCCGCCGATGTGCTGGCGCGCACGCACTATACGCGGAGCTTCCCGTGCATCGTGCGCCATGGCAACGTGTGGGGCTGCCAGTTCCATCCCGAGAAATCCTCCGCGCTGGGTCAGCGCATTCTTAAAAACTTTGTGAGCATCGTCGAGGGGGCCGGCCGATGATTCTGTTTCCCGCAATCGATTTGATCGGCGGTAAGGTCGTGCGCCTGGAGCGCGGTGACCGGAGCCGCTGCAAGGTATATTCCGACGACCCCGTGGCCGTTGCCCGCTCCTTTGCCGAGCAGGGCACGAGCTGGGTGCACGTCGTCGACCTGTCCGCTGCCTTTGGCGAGGACGAGGACGCGTGCGCGGCCAACTCGGCGGCGATTAAGGCCATTTGCGACGTCGACGGCCTGTCCGTGGACGTGGGCGGCGGCGTTCGCTCGCTCGCGCGCATTGACGAGCTGGCCGGCTACGGCGCGCGTCGCATCGCACTGGGCACCGTGCTCGTGACCGAGCCGGGATTTGCCGAGGTGGCGGCTCGCGGCTTTGGCGAGCTGCTGGTGGCAGATATCGCCGCACGCGACGGCCAGGTCAAGGTGAACGGCTGGCGCGACGGCGCGGGCGTGGCACTCGACGATGCCGTGGCGCAGCTTTCCGAGCTGGGCTTTAAGCATCTGGTGTATACCGACATCGCGCGCGATGGCATGCAGACGGGCATCGATGTGGCGGCGTATCGTCATGTGGCCGAGGTCGCGGGCTTTCCCGTCGTGGCTTCGGGTGGTATCTCGACGCTCGACGATATCCGCGCACTGGCCGCGGTGGGTGAGGATGCTATTGAGGGCGCCATTACCGGCCGTGCGCTCTACGAGGGCAACTTTACGCTGGCCCAGGCGCTAGCCGCCGCCCGAGGGGAGGAGTAGCCCATGCTTACCAAACGCGTGATTCCCTGCTTGGACGTCAAGGACGGCCGCGTGGTCAAGGGCGTCAACTTTGTGAGCCTGCGCGATGCGGGCGACCCGGTGGAGCTAGCCCGCGCCTACGACCGCGAGGGTGCGGACGAGGTTGTCTTCCTGGACATTACCGCCACGAGCGACAACCGCGCGACGACCATCGAGATGGCGGCGCATGCGGCCGAGGAGCTCGCTATTCCCTATACCGTGGGCGGCGGCTTTCGCGACCTGGCGGGCATGCGCACCATGGTTGCAGCCGGCGCCGACAAGGTGTCGCTTAACTCTGCCGCCGTGCGCGATCCGTCGTTGATTAGCCAGGCTGCCGCGGCGTTTGGCAGCCAGGCCGTGGTCGTGGCGATCGATGCCAAGCGCGTCGGTTTGCCCGGCGCATCTGGTGCCGACAAGTGGGAGGTCTTTACCGCAGGCGGCCGCAACGCCACGGGTATCGACGCGGTGGCGTGGGCCGAGGAGGCGGCCCGTCGCGGCGCCGGCGAGATCTTGCTCACCAGTATGGACCGCGACGGCACCAAGGCCGGCTTTGACCTGGCGCTCACCCGCGCCGTGGCGCGCGCGGTGCCGATTCCCGTCATCGCGAGCGGCGGCGTGGGCACGCTCGAGCATTTTGCTGAGGGTGTGATCGAGGGCGAAGCCGACGCCGTACTGGCGGCAAGCGTCTTTCACTTTGGGACGTTCAGCATTCGCCAGGTGAAGGAGTATATGGCGTCGCAGGGCATTCCTGTGAGGTTGGACTTCTAATGCTGCGGGCTTCGCTGCGGCTTGTCCAGGCACCGCATCTTGCCGTTCAAACCGTCGCTCGCGTACCAAAGTACGCGTCGCTCCTCTTTCGCGGCAACCTGCGGCACCTGGGCAAGCCTCGCCGACCTGCGATGTTCACGGTAATTACTTGGGAGGAATGATGACTGAGGTGGTAAATGCTACCGAGCTGAAATACGACGCCCGTGGGTTGATTCCTTGTGTGGTTCAGCAATATGACACCGGCGAGGTGCTTATGGTTGCTTGGATGAACGAGGAGTCGGTGGGGTTGACGCTCAAGACCGGCACCACGTGGTTTTGGAGCCGCAGTCGCCAGGAGCTCTGGAACAAGGGCGCGACGAGCGGCAACATGCAGGAGGTCAAGGAGCTCTGGGCCGACTGCGATAGCGATACGCTGCTGGTCAAGGTCGACTCGCCGGGTCCGGCCTGCCACACCGGCAACCGTACCTGCTTCTTTAAGAAACTCGCGTAGGGCGGGCGCTCGATTAGACGCTCGGCCACCAGAAAGGATTGAACTATGGGTGTGCGCACCGCAAACATTCAGGATGGAAATATCGGTGAGACGCTGACAGGTCTGGCCGAGGTGATTCACGGTCGTCGTGATGCATCGCCGCAGGAGAGCTATACCG
>DAWEIC010000131.1:0-4569 GCA_052364855.1 Collinsella sp. | reverse complement strand
TTCGCGCGTTTTGCGCGGCGAGGTGAGAAAGGTCAAGGCCGTTCGGTTCGTATCGGTTCAAGAAGGCTCGCCGAGCTTGTTGCTTCGATTTCGTAGCGCGCTCCTCGATGCCGTCGATCCCGTTGCCGATTCCGCCCGTGCGCTCATCGCCGGTGTCGTCTGCGGCCGTTCTTCCGAGCTGCGCGCGCAGCCGGCGGGCGATTGGTTTTCGGTGACGGGCACCGCGCATCTCATCGCCGTCTCGGGCAGCCATCTGGCGATTGTGTACTTTGTGCTCGAGTCCGCATTGCAAAGGACGCGTTGTCCGCGTGGGCTGCAGCGTGCGATGCTTGCGGCGGCGCTTGTGTCCTACACTGCCTTTACCTGTGCGTCGCCATCAGCCGTGCGCGCGTGCTGCATGGTGTTTGCAACGCTTGCCGTCAACGGTGCCGGACGTCGTCGCCATGGCCTCTCCGCGCTTTTCATGACCATGTCCATCTTTGTGCTACTGCGGCCGACGGTGCTGTTCGAGATGGGCTTTCAGCTATCGTGCGTGAGTGTCTTCGCCATCTTGTGTTTTTGCTCCTATGCCACCTACGCCCTGGGGGAGCTCGGCGTGCCGTCGGGTGTGGCCGGTATGATCTCCGTCACGTTATGCTCGCAGTTGGCGACGTTGCCCATCACGATTCCGGCCTTTGGGACGTTTTCGCTGATCGCACCGCTCGCGAATGCGCTCATCGGCCCCGTGGTGAGCGTACTGCTTGCCGTCTCGGTCGTGCTGGCGCCCGTATCGCTCGTGCCTTTGTTGCGGCCTTGGGCGCTCTTGGTGCCCATGATCGCCGCCCGCTGTGCGCTGTTCTTTGAGCAGCTCCTTGCTGCGATACCGGGCGCATCGGTGAGCGTGCCGCCCGACTCGATAGTGGTTTTCCTTGTTCCGATGGCCCTCGCGATCTTGCTGGTTTGGTGGCCTCGTCCCCGTGCTCGCCCCATGGTGGCGGGGCTCACGTGTTTGGTCTTTCTGGCGGCGCTCCCGTATGTCTTTTGGGATCGATTCGCCCCACCTTCCGTGACGGTCCTGGACGTGGGGCAGGCCGATGCGATCTTGGTTCGGCAGGGCTCGACGGTGGTGCTCGTGGATAGCGGGCTCGATGAGCGGGTGGTCACCGCACTCATTCGAAACAATGTGCATCATATCGATGCTGTCTTTGTAACGCATTGGGACGAGGACCACTGGGGCGGTCTGCCTGCAGTTCTGGAACAGTTTTCGGTTGGGACCATCGCCGTAGCGGCCGACGCACTCGATGATGCGCCCGCGCAGGTTCTAAATCATCCCGGTGTTTCGTATCGCCAGGTGAGGCGGGGAGATACCGTCGACATCGGTGCGTTTCGCGCCCAAGTGATGTGGCCGTTCGATTCTGTGGATGGAGAAGGGAACGAAGACTCGCTTGTCTTGCTACTCACCTTTGCGCAAGAAGGAAAGCGCTTGCGCATGCTGCTGACCGGCGATGCCGAGCTTGACCAGGAACGTGAGTTTGTGCAGGAGGTGGGGGATATCGATGTGCTTAAGTTGGGACATCACGGCTCGAAGGTCTCGGTCGACGGTGAGTTGCTGGGCGTCTTGAGACCCGAGCTTTCCATTGCAAGCGCCGGCGAGGGGAATCGATACGGTCATCCCAGCGACGAGTGCGTGGATGCGGTTCGAGCGGCCGGTGGGGGCTTTGCGTGCACCATCGAACAAGGGGATATCACCATCACGCCGACCGCGAAGGGCTTTACGATGCGATGCCAGTGGTCGTGATGGCATCGTTGGCGCGCGGTGGGGCCCTGGGCTAAAATGACACGGTAAGAATTTAGGAGCTTGCGAGAGGGGAGCGCGATGTCCGAAACCGGGCTGTTGCCGGCATATCTGATCGTCGGTACCGACGGAGTCAAACGTGACCACGCTGTCTCGCGCATGAAGGCACGTCTGGAAAAGTCGGGCATGGTCGAGTTCAACCTCGACGAGCGCGACATGACCAAAGACCCCGATATCGAATCGATTATCGGCTCGCTCAACACCTTTCCCATGGGCAGCGAGTTTCGCCTGGTAATTCTCGACGGCTGCTCAAAGCTCGCCAAGGCGGTCTCTGAGCCGCTCGTCGAATATCTGGCGAGCCCCAGCCCCACGACTGTCTGCCTGATCATTGCCGACTCGCTTGCCAAGAACATGCGCCTGTATAAGGCGATCGCCAAGATCGACAAGAAGGCAGTGATCGACTGTTCGGGCACCAAACGCTGGGAGCTTCCGCGTCGTGTGCAGCAGATGGCGACGCAACACGGTAAGTCCATCTCCACGGCTGCCGCTGAGGAGCTCGTCTCACGCTCGGGTGAAAACACCCGTATGCTCGACAACGACTTGGCAAAGCTCGCCCAGATGGTCGAGGCGCCTCAGATTGAGCTTGCCGATGTGGAGCGCTGGATCCTGCGCACGGCCGAGGTCCAACCTTGGGACTTTCTCAATGCGGTCTCGGCCCGCGATATGCGGCGATCGCTCGAGCTCTTTAATCTGCTGCCCGTCAAGAGCTATGTGTGGACCTACACCCTGCTGTGCGGACGCATCCGTGAGCTTATCGTTGCCAAGGCCCTCGATGCGCGCGGGCAAGGTCGCGAGCTCGCCGCCACACTTAAGCTCCAGTCCTGGCAGGTCAAGAATCATCTGGCCTGGGCGCGCCGCTTTTCTATGGCGGAGCTTGTCGCTGCGCTCGAGGGTGCGGTCGATGTGGAGCTGGCACTCAAGGGTTCGGCCGATTCGGAGACCGCATTTTTGCTCTGGATTACGAACATCTTGAGAAAATCATGATGATACCTGCCTTTTTGGCAAATTCGTTCTATCTCTTTGAGATGGAGCGTGCTATAGTAGGCGCTTGCATGACCTCACCGTGTCTCAGAGGTGTCATACATTTTTTGCAAGGAACTCGAAAGGAACTCCAGAAGTGGCAAACATCAAGTCTCAGAAGAAGCGTATCCGCACCAATGAGGCAGCTCGCATGCGTAACAAGGCTGTCAAGTCCGAGCTCAAGACGCTGACCAAGCACGTCCAGTCCGCCGTCGCCGAGGGCGACGCCGAGAAGGCCCAGGCTGCCCTCAAGACCGTCACCAAGCGTCTCGACATGGCTGCCGCCAAGCATGTTATCCACAAGAACCAGGCTTCCAACCGCAAGTCCGGTCTTGCCAAGCTCGTGAACAGCATCAACGCCTAAGTTTTAAATTTCACATCACACAGATTACGCGCATAAATGGAGCCTGTTTTATGGAACAGGCTCCATTTTTTGTACCGCTCGGGTAAGATAGTCGGCATGAATACTTCAATTGACATTTCCCACATCCGCAACTTCTCGATCGTTGCGCACATAGACCATGGCAAGTCCACGATCAGTGACCGCATCCTTGAGCTCACCCATACCGTCGAAGAGCGCGACATGGAGTCGCAGCTGCTCGACACCATGGATATCGAGCGCGAGCGCGGCATCACGATCAAGTCCAATGCCGTCCGCGTCTCCTATGACGCCGACGATGGCGAGACGTATCAGTTCAACCTGATCGATACGCCGGGCCATGTGGACTTTACCTATGAGGTCTCGCGTTCGCTGGCCGCCTGCGAGGGCGCGGTGCTCGTCGTCGACGCCACGCAGGGCGTCGAGGCGCAGACCGTCTCCAACGCGACGCTCGCCATGAACGCCAACCTGGATATCGTGCCCGCCATCAACAAGATCGACCTGCCCTCGGCCCATCCCGACGAGGTCAAGACCGAGATTGAGGACGACCTGGCGATTCCTGCCGACGATGCCGTGTGCGTGTCGGGTAAGACCGGCGAGGGCATTCACGATCTGCTAGAGTCCATCGTCTTTTTGATCTCTCCTCCTAAGGGCGATGCAAACGCTCCGCTCAAAGCGCTCATCCTGGATTCGTACTTTGACGAGTATCGCGGTGTGGTGGCCACGGTGCGCGTCTTCGATGGTTCCATCAAAAAGGGCGATACGCTGCGTATGATGCAGGCCGAGGGCGACTTTTTGGTTGACGGCGTGGGCGTCAAGCGTCCTGCCGAGACCCCGGTTGACGCGCTGACGGTTGGCGAGGTCGGCTACGTGGTCACGGGCCTGAAGGACCCCGAGGCCGTTCGCGTGGGCGACACCCTTACCTGGGCGTCGAACCCCTGCCCCGAGCCGCTTCCGGGCTACCGCGAGGCCAAGCCCATGGTCTATACGGGCCTGTTCCCGATCGACAACAAGGATTACGAGAACCTGCGCGACGCACTCGATAAGCTCCACGTTAACGACCCGTCGTTGGTGTGGGAGCCCGAGACGTCCGTGGCGCTCGGCTTTGGCTTCCGCGTGGGCTTCTTGGGCCTACTGCACATGGAGGTCGTCAAGGAGCGTCTCGAGCGTGAGTTCAACCTGGACCTCATCGCCACGAGTCCTTCGGTCGACTATCACGTGTACAAGACCGATGGTGAGATGATCGATGTCCGCAGCCCGCAGGACCTTCCCGAGGCCACGCGTATCGAGCGCATTGAGGAGCCGTACCTCAAGGCTAAGATCATCTGCCCGCCCG
>DAWEIC010000130.1:0-4600 GCA_052364855.1 Collinsella sp. | reverse complement strand
GCTGCTTTGACTGTGCGGGCGGTGCCGTAAACGTGCGGACCGGCGTACGCAAGCCCTCGACGGGCTCGGCGCCACTGGCATCCAGATACGCCAGCGCCGTGGCGATAGCGTGCTTGCACATGCCGGAATAGCGGAAGGCGGCGGGGCAATCGCAGTCGTAGTCGACAACCTCGTGCTCGTCCATGTCGAGCGCCACGTGCGTCTTGTACAGGTCGCCGCGCGAGCCGCGCACCGTGCCCTCAATAGTCACATTTTTGGAGAAGCGCGAGCCGGAGTCCTCAAACGACAGCACGGCGCCGTTGAGCATGAGCGAGCGCCCCTTCATAAAGGTACTGCTGAGCGCCGCCTCCTTACGAAGCGCCTGCGCAAACGTCCCCTGCTCCATCACTTCCTCCAATCTCGCGCGGACCAGCAACGCCGTCCCTAGATCACCGTCACGCGGCCTTGGTTGCCGACGATGGCCTTGGCCTCTGCCAGCAGCGGAATCGAGCGTGCGTTGACCTTGGCCGGCACCTCGGCACGCAGTACGCGCCCGTCCACCTGCTCGATAAAGATCTCCACGCGGTCGCCGCCCGGGTTTGCGGTAAGCACCGTGGCAAGACGCGCCATATTGCCCTGGCTAAAGCGGCTGTTGGGCACCATGACCTCAAACACCTTGGGCTTGTTGTTCTCCTCGTTAAGCTCAAGCGGCACGATCTCCTGCGCGATGATCTGGTCGCCGCGGTCCGAACGCTCGAGCTTGCCCTTAATGCGAACAAACGCATCAGACAGCTGCGCACCGGTCTCGGGATCGACCTCGCCGTACAGGTATCCCTCGGCCTCTTTGTAGGTCTTGGGGAACACCACGACCGTGGCCTCGCCTTCCATGTCCTCGAGCTGCACAATACCCATGGGGTCGCCGTTTTTGGTCACGCGCTTGGACACGCTCGAGACCATGCCGGCCCACCACAGCGCCTTGCCCTCGGGAATCTCCTGGTTGATGGTACCGCCCGTGGGGTTTTGCACCTCGTAGCCGGTATCGATCTGCGAGAACGAGAAGTCGCGTGCCTTGGCTAGTGCATACTCAAACGGGCGCAGCGGGTGGTCCGAGACATAGATGCCCAGAACCTCCTTCTCCTGGCTCAACTTAAGGTGGCGGTCCCACTCCTGGCCATCCGGATCGGGCACGCTCACCTCAAAGCCCGAGCCCTCAACGTCGCCAAACATATCGAAGAACGACGTCTGGCCGCTCGCGCGATCTTTCTGGCGCTTTACCGCTGCATCGATGATGTTCTCGGGGTTGTTCTTGTCCACGAAGTGCATCATCTGGCGACGCGGATACCCCGTGGAGTCGAAAGCACCTGCCTTGATGAGCGATTCGATCACGCGACGGTTGGCCTGGCTCGAGTCCACGCGCTCGACAAAGTCGTGCAGTGTCTTAAACGGGCCGCCCGCCTCGCGCTCGGCGATAATCGCCTGCGCCACGCCGGTGCCCACGCCGCGAATGCCGGCCAAACCAAAGCGCACGCCTTCCTTGGTAGCCGTGAACTCGGTACCGGACTCGTTAACATCTGGCGACAGCACGGGGATGCCGTCGTGACGGCACGCCGAGACGTAGTGAACGATCTTGTCGGTCTTGCCCGTGTAGGACGTCAGAACGGCCGCCATGTACTCGTGCGGATAGTGCGCCTTAAGCCATGCCGTCTGCATAACCAGGATGGCGTAGCCGGCGGAGTGCGACTTGTTAAAGGCGTAAGATGCGAACTCGAGAACATCGTCCCAAATCTTCTGGGCGACCTCGCGCGTGTAGTTGTTCTTGATAGCGCCGTTCATCCAGTGGTCGTAGGTGGTCTCGTCCGAGCCATCCTCCCAGTGGAGCACCGTCGACGTGAGCAGCTTGATCTTCTTCTTAGCCACGGGCTTACGGATACGCGAGTCCGATTCGCCCTTGGAGAAGCCGCACATCTCGACGGAGATGAGCATAACCTGCTCCTGGTAGACCATGGTGCCGTAGGTTTCACCCAGGATGTCGTCCAGACGGTCGTCGTAGGAGACGGCCGGCTCCTTGCCGTTCATACGGTTGATGTAGGACGAGACCATGCCGGCGCCCAGCGGGCCCGGGCGGTACAGGGCGATCAATGCCACGACGTGCTTGTACTCGGTGGGCTTCATGTTCTTGATCGTGGCCGTCATGCCGGCGGACTCGACCTGGAAGACGCCGGCGGTATGACCGGAGCCCATGAGCTTAAAGATCTCGGGATCGTCAAAGGGGATCTCTTCCTCTTTGATGTCGATGCCGAAGTTCTTTTTGATGTTTGCCTTGGCCTTGGAGATAACCGTCAGCGTGCGCAGGCCCAAGAAGTCCATCTTGAGCAAGCCCATGTCGGCAACGGTATGGCCCTCGTACTGGGTAATCTCGACGCCGCCCTTGGTGTCGAGCTTGGTGGGCACGTGTTCGTTGACGGGGTCACGGCAGATCAGAACGGCGCACGCGTGCACGCCCTCGCCACGGGTGAGGCCCTCGATCGAGAGCGCCGTGTCGATGATGCGGCGAGCGTCGTCGTCCTTTTTATAGGCCTCGGCAAAATCGGGGTTAAACAGATCTTCTTTGCCGGGTTGTTTGTCGAGCACCTGCTTGAGCTTGACCTTGGGGTCGCTCGAGACCATCTTGGACAGGCGCTGGCCCATGTAGACCGGGTAGTCCAGGACGCGCGCGGCATCATTGATGGCCTGCTTGGCCTTGATGGTCGAGTAGGTGATGACGTGGGTGACCTTCTCGGGGCCGTAGAGCTGACGAACGTGCTCCACGACCTCGAGGCGCCGCTCATCGTCGAAGTCCATATCGATATCGGGCATCTCGGTACGCTGCGGGGAGAGGAACCTCTCAAACATCAGGCCGTTCTCGAGCGGGTCGAACGCGGTGATGTTCATGGCGTAGGCGACGATAGCGCCGGCGGCAGAACCACGGCCGGGGCCGACGCCGATGCCGTTGTCCTTGGCCCATTGCACGTACTCGGCAACGATGAGGAAGTAGGCGGCAAAGCCCTTGTCGCAGATGACCTTGTATTCGTACTCAAAGCGCTCTTTGATGTTGACGCCACCGATCTCGCGCGTGGCCCAGTCGTCACCGTAGTGCTGGCGCAGGCCCTTCTCGCACTCGCGGCGGAACTGGCTCTCGTGCGTCTCGCCGGGATCGAGCAACGGGAAGCGCGGCAGGATGATGGAGTCCCAGTCGAGCTCCACGTAGCACTTGTCGGCGATCTCGAGCGTGTTGTCGCAGGCCTCGGGGCAATACGGGAACATTGCCCGCATCTCCTCCTCGGTCTTCATGTAAAACTCCGAGCCGGTCATGCGCATGCGGTTGGGGTCGTCGACTTTGGCGTTCATGCCAATGCACATGATGACGTCCTGCACGGGCGCGTCCTCGCGGCGCAGGTAGTGGAAGTCGTTGGTGGCGATGACCTTAACGCCCACCTGTTTGGCGATGTCGATGAGCGTGCGGTCCATCTGCTCGTCGGTCAGGCCGTTATCGGTGGTAATGCCGTGTTCCTGGATCTCGATATAAAAGTCGCCGGGGTCGAAGGTGTCGCGGAAGGTCTCGGCCCATTTGATGGCACCCTCCATGTCACCGCGGTCGATGTACTTGGGGATGATGCCCGCGATACAGGCACTGGTGCAGATCATGCCCTTGGCGTGGCGGCGCAGGTTGTCGAGCGTCACGCGGGGCTTATAGTAAAAGCCCTGCACGGCGGCCTCGGAAACCGTCTGCATCAGGTTGACGTAGCCCTCCTGGTCCTTGGCCAGAAGGATCATGTGGTAGAGCTCGGGCTTGTGGTCGCGGGCGAGCGTCTCGTCCGGCGTAAAGTAGACCTCGCAGCCAAAGATGGGTTTGATGACCAGGGGCGGCTTGAGCTCGTCGATGTTGCCCTTCTCGTCCCACATGGCCATGTCCTTCACATACTGGGCATGCTCGCGCGGGTTTTCCTCGGGATCGGGCTCCACCAGCTCGTCGCGGCGGTCCTTTTCCAAGAAGGCCTTGTCGTGGCTCCAGGTTTTGTACTCGGGCGTGTTGTGGTTGACGGCGTCGCAGGCCAGCGCCAGGTCGGGCACGCCGTACATGTAGCCGTGGTCGGTGATGGCCACGGCGGGCATGCCCAGCTCAACGGCACGGTTGACCATATCCTGGATACGGGTTGCGCCGTCGAGCATGGAAAAAACAGTGTGATTGTGCAGATGGACGAATGCCATGTGATGAGCTCCGATGCGGGTTCGTGTTCTGACTGAACGATTTTACCGCACGGCGCGGATAGCACCCGAACCTAGCCAAACCAACACGGGTAGTCAATTTGGGACCTTCAAAAAGGGGAATGAGGGCATCCAGATATATCGAGTATTACTGGAACCCCGGCGATGCGCGGAATGATTTGTGACGAATAGTCATGTCCATCAAGAAGGCTCGACGCTTCGGATAGCTCGTCAATCGATATATCAATTCTTGGAGACCTGTATTCCAACCATTTTTAATGAAACAACGGCGGTAATTGCTATCGCGATTGCACCAATAATACCGAGCGCTATCTGAATGGGATATAACCCCAACACATGTCCAAATATGGAGAAA
>DAWEIC010000129.1:0-4624 GCA_052364855.1 Collinsella sp. | reverse complement strand
ACGTGAGCGACAGGCCTGCGGCCACGTTAAGGCTCGGCTCCAAACGCGCCCCGCAATGCGGGCATACGTGATGGGCGCAACGGCTAAAGAGCAGACGCAGGCTATTGTTGAGCTCGGTCATGGTGCCAAAGGTAGAACGCACGCCCGGCACGCTGGGGCGCTGATGCAATGCGAGCGCCGCCGGCACGTGCAGCACCTCGTCCACCTGGGCATGTTCGGCCTGCGTTAGACGACGGCGGGTATAGGTGCTTAGCGCCTCCAGGTAGCGACGCGAGCCCTCGGCATAAAGAACCCCCAGCGCCAGCGAACTCTTGCCCGAACCCGACACGCCGGCAATACCCACGAGCTTTCCCAGCGGAATATCGATATCGATGTCCTTGAGGTTATGTACACGCGCGCCACGCACCTCGATAGCCCGCGGGCTCATCTTCTGTTCCATCACCTTTATCACCCTACTCATGCCATAAAATGCGATCTCGAATGTACGCGCCCAGCATGGGCACGGTAAACCGGACGAGGCCGTATCCGGCAGCCTCGATGACTCGCTCGCGAATCAAGCTTGCGCGATATTTACTCGCCCAGCTCTGGGTGCGATCGCAACGCTCAATGATATCCGCCATGCGCGTCGGCTTACCCTCGTCAGCAGCCATGGCCTCGATAAAGAGGCGTTGCGGACTGCGCAACCCGTAATACAGGGGCGCGTCGACCGCTTCATAGAACTCGGAGACGGCATCGGCGTAGCCAGCCTCGACATCGCACACTTCAATGACCTGCGAGTCACGCCGAACGGCAGACCGCCACATGTAATATCCCACCAGCTGAACCATATAGGGATGCCCCATGCTCTTGTGTGCCGCAAGGTCCGCCGTCCCCGCGTCAACGTAAAGACCAGCGTTTTTGACCGTCTGGATATATGAATCGCGCACCTCGGGCAAAGAAATCGCCCCCAGCGTACGCTGCTGGGCACGCCGCAAAAACGTCACGCTCGGCTCTTCGAGCAGATCGTCAACCATACTGGGTAAGCCGGCAAACACCAGCGCAAGACCACGCTGGTCGCTATCGGGCAAGCCCGTGGCATCCTGGTCTCCGAGCACCTGCTGATAGAGAACGGCAAGAGCCGCCAGTTCCTCGATAGACGCCGATTGTGCCTCGTCAATCGCAAACAGTATGCCCTTGCCTAGACCGAGCCTCTTGAGGCGCTCGTTGACCAGCCCTCGCAACGTCTCGCCCTTTGCTCGCGCCGCCTCGACCGACATCCGACCAAACGACGGACCGAACTCCATTGACGTCACAACGGGTTTATTCGAGCGAAGCGCATCGGCCAAGCGGTCGCATAAGCCAAGCGACGCGGAATCGGAGACAACCGCCCATCCGCGCTCGCTGGCTAGACGTTGCAGCTCCCGCAGGAGAACCGTCTTGCCGCAGCCGCGATTTCCCGTAATGAGCATGAGCCTGCCCGGCGCTCCAGCGCCGTTGTCGAGTCCTTCCTCAAAATCTTCGATGACCGACTCGCGGCCGATGAGTATCGGGGGCCGCTTGCCGGCAGTGGGCTTAAAGGGATTTGGATTCATGTCGGACTCCTCGGATTGGCAAACCCTGGCAATAGTTATACCAACTTGTACCGAGTTATACCAACTTAATCTGACAAAGGGACTGACAATTTGTCACGCTGGCACCAAAACCAATTTGTCAAGGGCTAGAGGACCAGAAAACCTACCATTTCTACCCCGTCCCCTAATGGCACATGTGGCCGAAAAACTCGGCATCTGCTGCTCGCCAGGGGCGGAAGGTGGAGGGATCGACCTTTACGTGCGCCGCGGCGGGTACGTCGTACCATTTGACCGTGTAACCGGCACCGTGAGAGCAAAAGACCGAATCAGGCGTGTTGGGCAGATCGGCCTCGGGCTCATAGGCGGCCGTCTCGATTACGCGCTCGGCATCATGGCAAGCCGCATAACCGGCGAACTCCAGGTACAGATGACCGCGGCCGCTTGTGTAGGCAGCTACCTCCAGGGCATAGTCCTGCACCTCGGATGCCGGCACGCGACCCACAAGCTTCGCCCGGTCCCCCGCCATCGTCGGCGGCTCGTACTCGGCACCCATGCGCGTGGCATCTGAAAGCGCCCGGCCCACGCACTCCCCCGGCACCTCGAGCTCAAAGCGATACCACGGCTCCAGCAGCACCGCCGCGCCGGCCTCACGCGCCTGCATCAAACCCTGGCGAATCGCGCGGTACGTGGCCTGGCGAAAGTCGCCGCCCTCGGTGTGTTTGGCATGCGCACGGCCACCTGTGAGCGTAATGCGTACATCGGTGATGGGCGAGCCGGTCAGTACGCCCAGGTGATCGCGCTCCATGGCGTTAGTAAGTGCCAGACGCTGCCAGTTAAGATCGAGCTCGTCGGTCGAGGTCACGGTGCCAAACTGCACGCCCGAACCCGCTGGCAACGGCTCCAGGCTCAGATGCACCTCGGCATAATGGCGCAGTGGCTCAAAGTGGCCCACGCCCTCGACCGGCTGCGAAATCGTCTCCTTATAGAGGATGCCGCCGGGCTCAAACTCGACCGCAAGGCCAAAACGATCGGCCAGCACGCGCTGCACGACCTCGAGCTGCACCGCTCCCATGAGCTGCAGATGTATTTGTTCAAGATGCGTGTTCCAGCTTACGCCGAGCATGGGATCTTCGTCCGCCAACTCAGTCAGCGCTTTGAACACCGCATGGACATCGTGTTCGCCCGGAAGCACCGTATAGGTGAGGACCGGCGCAATGACAGGTGCATCGCCCGCAGGCTCCGCGCCCAGGGCGTCCCCCGGGCGAACGTGCGCAAGACCCGTCACGGCACAAATACCGCCAGCGGCAACTTCTTGGGCAAGCTCATACTTTTCGCCGTTATAGATGCGCACCTGATCGACCTTCTGCTCCCATGCCTCGGCACCGGAACGTCCGTTAATCGTCTGTTTTGCGCGCAGCGTGCCGCCGGTCACTTTAACCCAAGCCAAGCGCTCACCGCGATCCCCGCGGCTCACGCGGTAGACGCGTGCGGCAAACTCCGGGAGCCACGCCTGTTCACGCATCAGCGTACACATGTCGTCCAGTAGCTCGTCCACGCCCTGGTCCCTGAGCGCCGAGCCAGCAAAGCAGGGAAACAATTTACGCTCGGCAACCATGCGTGACAGCGTTGCGACGGAAAGCCCACCCACTTCAAGAAACTCCTCGAGCGCCGCTTCGTCCAACGCAGCAGCGTCCTCCTGAACGGCACCGCCCGCCAACAGTTCGTTAGCATCCAGGCAGCCCTCAGAAAGACGCTGCCCAAGCTGTGCCAGCAAAACATCGTGGCCGGGATTCTCCAAATCGATCTTGTTGATAAAGATGAACGTTGGGATGTCATAGCGCGCAAGAAGACGCCACAGGGTTTCGGTATGCCCCTGCACGCCATCGTTGGCGCCCACAACCAAAATCGCGTAGTCCAGCGCGCGCAATGTGCGCTCCGCCTCGGCAGAAAAATCGACATGCCCCGGCGCATCCACGAGCATGACGTGGGTATCGCCATGATCGAGTACGGCCTGCGACGAGAAGATCGTAATGCCGCGCTCGCGCTCGATCGCGTTAGTGTCCAGATGCGAATCGCCATCGTCCACGCGGCCGCGCTTGCGGATGCGACCCGCGTTGAACAGCATGGCCTCGGCCAACGTGGTCTTGCCGGCATCGACATGCGCCAAGATTCCAACGACCGCTTGCTTCGACATGGCTCTCCTCTTATTGCAAGCCCATCGCACGCGGCAACGGGCGTTCACGCTCCACACTGGATGATACAATTTACGGGCCGGCGGGCGAAGCGGGCCCTATCCCCCGACCGAGCTCATCGCCCCGCGTTGCCGCGCGGCGATTTTCGTAGGTTCGCGCCTTGCGAAAGCCGGCTTGCAAATCAGCGCAGCGAACGAAAATGGCCCCACCCGGGACCATTTTCGTTCGTGCGAATTGTTGACACGCGCCCCTGCTTTTACGCCTCGCGCAGCCAATCGAACGCGACACGCGCCGTGCCGTCGGACACATAGACGATACCGGCGCGCTCAAAGCCAGCCTTTAAGATGGCACCCTGCATGGGCAGGTTGTCCTGATGCGTGTCGATGCGCAGGTGATCGGCACGCTCCTTGGCAAAGGCAAACATCGCAGCCGCGATACCGTGCACGGTGCCGTCGGATGCCACACGGTGCAGCACGGCGTACGGAGCGTCGCTACGCCATTGACCGTCCTCAATTGCGTCATAGCACTCGTCCGGACCCGGCAAAAAGGCAAACGTCGCCACCACGCGGCCGTCGACTTCGCACACATAGCTGCCACCGGCGGCGATATCGGCAGCCAGCTGCTCCGCCGAGGGCGTACCCACCGGCCACTGCGTGGCATTACCGTGCGCGCGCATAAAGGCGCGGGCGGCGTCATAGATAGCCATGACGACGGGAATGTCGGTATCGAGGGTTTTTCTGATCATCACGCGGCGACCTCACGTTTATTGGTATCACTTTGATTGAGCAATGATACCAACGTTTGGAGAGGGGCGCGATGCAGATGGGGAGCAAAAAGCGAGCCGCCTGGTCAAAGGCCAAAAGCGAGTTTTTGGGCGCTGCC
>DAWEIC010000128.1:3846-4669 GCA_052364855.1 Collinsella sp. | reverse complement strand
GTATGGTCGTCGCCCGCGGTATCGCCGAGGCCGATTCGGACGTGCTGGAACTTGCCGCCGGCCGCCGCCAGGACCAGATTGCCGGTAACCGTCTGCTGGCAGACCTGGCCGAGAAGCCGGCGATCCATCGAGACAACTTGATTGTATTTGCATAAAGTGAGGCAGCGCTACGGTTCGTTTTGCCAGCAGCGCTGCCTCGCTTTTGCCGGCACTTGGGGACGTTCCTTTTGTGCCGGCAGTTGGGGACACTCCTTTGCTAGAAGATCCGGCGCAGGTCTCCGCGGTTGAGGGCTTCGTTGTAGAGGTGCTTGAACACCACGCTGCCGTGCAGGCCATCGTGCTCAAACTCGTTCGTCACCCAGGCATGCGAGTTGCCTACGCGGCTGAGCGTGTCGAGCTGCAGGCCCGAATCCACGTACATGTCATCGAAGTACACGGCGGCCTGGAGTGGCACCTCGTTGCATGCCAGTCGCTGCGGGTCGTAGATCTTGTCCCAGCTCGTGTCTTCCATCAGCAGGTCCATGGCGGGCTTGAAGGGCTTGAGCTCGGGCATCTGCTCAAACATCCACGGGAACATGGCCTCGCCGGTAAACATGAGCGGGCGCGCGAGGGCGTCGAACTCGGCACGGTGTGCCTTCTCCTCTGCCGCGGCCCAGCGAATGGGCATGGTGTCGCCGTCGGCGTAGATGAACTCCTGCAGCGTCCAGTACAGCGGGTTTGTGCGCGTGTTGGTGCGCTCGAAGGCGCGCATCAAAAAGCTATCGGATACCGAGGCGCCGCAGCTCAGCGTGCCGTCGCCGTCAACAAAAGCATGGTCGATAAT
>DAWEIC010000128.1:0-3836 GCA_052364855.1 Collinsella sp. | reverse complement strand
GTCGATAATCCAGTGCATGCGCTCAAAGCTCGGCTTCATGCCAAAGTCGCTTCCCATGAGCTGCAGGCGCTCGACCGTCATCGGCGAGCCGTCGGGCAGTGCGGGCTTTTGCTCCTCGATCGCATCGGCCAGCGCCGCCACGCGCTCGACATCGGCGGGGTAGCGGTCGTAGTACTGCTGCGTCTTGGCTGCCATGCGCGGGAAGGTGTGTGCGTAGACCTCGCTGGCGCTCGCCGGCACGTGCGGAATGCCGCCGCAGGTAAAGCTTGCCGCCACGCCCTCGGGGAAGAGCGACAGATAACTCAACGTCAAAAAGCCGCCGTAGCTCTGCCCGAGTGTGACCCAGGGCTTGCCGCCAAAGCCCACCAGGCGCAGGTACTCAAAATCGCGCACGATGGAGCTGGCGAGGTGACGCTTGAGGAAGTCCGCCTGCGAGCGTGCGGCATCGGAGCCGGCTGCCGTCGCGCACTCGCCCAGTGCGGCAATCGTGCGCCCGTCTACACAGCTGCTGCGTCCGGTGCCGCGCTGGTCGGGCAGGACGACGCGGAAGTGCTTGACGGCTTCCTCGATCCAGCCATCGCTGGTGGGCGACAGCGGACGCGGGCTTTCGCCGCCGGGGCCGCCCTGCAAAAAGAGGAGCAGCGGTAAATCATCGTTGATGCGGTCGGGTGCGCAAACCACGCGGTAGAAAAGCTTGATGCTCTCGGGCGCGCCGGCGATGGGCGCCGGCATGGCGCCGCGGCGCATGGTGCTGCCGACGGCCAAAAGCATTGGCTCAAGGCCGCGCCAGTCGAGAGGGACATCGATGCTGTGGTCCTCGACATACAGGCCGGGGACGTGGTACGAAGTGATGAGCGCCATGTAATGCTTCCATTCGTTGCGGTGTTTCGGGTTGACCAATTCTACCGCCGTCGGCGAGGATGCGCATAAATCGGCTACCATGGTTGGCAAACATCTAAGAGAAAGGGCCGTCCATGTCGGTCGATATAGCCACGTATGTCCACGATCTTGCCGTCGAGGCCAAGGCCGCTTCTGCCGCGCTTGCCACGGCGAGCGATGCCCAGCGCCAGGAGGCCGTGCGCGCCATGGCCGCGGCGCTGCGCGATGGTGTCGATTGCATCATTGCCGCCAACGAGCTCGATATGTCTGCCGCGCGCGATGCGGGCACCTCGGCAGGGCTCCTCGACCGCCTGCTGCTGACGCCCGAGCGCGTCGAGGGCATGGCCGCCGGCCTGGAGAAGCTCGCCGAGCTGCCGGATCCCGTGGGCCGCGTACTCGACCACCGCGTGCTTGAGAGCGGTGTGGACCTGACCCGCGTGAGTGTGCCGCTGGGCCTGGTCGCCATGGTGTACGAGGCGCGCCCCAACGTGACGGCCGACGCCGCGGGCATCTGCATCCGCACCGGCAACGCCTGCATCCTGCGCGGCGGTTCGCTGGCGTATCACTCGTGCGCCATGATTGCCGAGCTGCTGGCCGATGCGCTTGAAGCCCAGGGCTTCCCGCGCGAGGCCGTATCGATGATCGAGTCTACCGACCGCGAGGCCACCGGCGAGCTCATGAAGCTTCGCGGCATCGTCGATGTGCTCATTCCGCGTGGCGGTGCGGGCCTGATCCAGCGCTGCGTTCGCGAGTCGCTTGTACCGGTGATCGAGACGGGTACGGGCAACTGCCACATCTACGTGCATGAGTCGGCCGACTTTGATAAGGCGCTCAACATTATCGTCAATGCCAAGACCCAGCGCGTGGGCGTTTGCAATGCTGCCGAGTCGCTGCTTGTGGACCACGCCGTGGCCGACGCGTTTTTGCCCGCGGTTGTGGCTGTGCTGCACGACCGCGGCGTGCTCATTCACGGCGACGAGGCCACGTGCGCCGCATGCGCCGATGCCGGTCTTGCCGAGGGCGACGACTACGTGGCCGCGACCGAGGAAGATTGGGGCCGCGAGTACCTGGCGCTCGAGATGAGCGTTAAGGTCGTGGCGAACGAGGATGAGGCCATCGTACACATCAACCGCTACGGCACCATGCATTCCGAGGCCATCATCGCCGAGGATGTGGACGCTTGCGAGCGCTTCCTGGGCGCAATCGATGCCTCGGCCGTGTATGCCAACGCCAGCACGCGCTTCACTGACGGCGGCGAGTTTGGACTGGGTGCCGAGATCGGCATCTCGACCCAAAAGCTCCACGCCCGTGGCCCCTTCGCCGCCGAGGCCCTCACCACCTACAAATACAAGCTCCGCGGCACCGGCCAGGTCCGCCCCTAACGCCCGCGCAAGAAAAACCACCACAAAGGTGCCTGTCCCCTTTGTGGTGGTTTTAGGTGGCGTGGGCGGTTAGGCCTGGAAGGTATCGCGGTCGGGGGCGAAGGACTGCATGGCCGCGATGGTGCGGTCAAAGAGTTCGGGTAGCTCCCAACCCAGCATCTCGGCGCCCTGCGTAATCACGTCGCGCGAACAGCCAGCGGCAAAGCGCTTGTCCTTGAACTTCTTCTTGAGCGACTTGGTCGTAAAGTCCATGACGCTTTTGCTCGGACGCATGATGACGGCAGCGCCGATCAGGCCGGTGAGCTCATCGCAGGCAAACAGGATCTTTTCCATCTGCAGCTCGGGTTTGGGCAGCGAGGTGTTGAAGTCGGACGTGTGCGTCTGGATGGCGCGAATGAGCTCGGGAGACGCACCTTCGCCCTCAAGAATCTCGGCAGCATAGATGGTGTGGTTCATGGGGTCGTCCTCATGCTCCTCCCAATCCAAGTCGTGCAGCAGGCCGACGATGCCCCAAAACTCCTCGTTCTCGGGGTCGAACTCGCGCGCAAAGTAGCGCATAGTGCCCTCGACCGTCTCGCCATGGGTGATGTGGAACTGGTCCTTGTTGTGCTCGTTGAGCAGTTCGAACGCGCGGTCGCGGGCGATTCCGGCGGTAAGCGGCTCTGACATAACAGACTCCTTGTGCTCGTGGGTATCGATAAGAATGAATACTACTAGAACACGAAAACCACCACAAAGGTGCCTGTCCCCTTTGTGGTGGTTTTTGGCGCGGATGGGTTAGTTGAGGGCGGCTTGGGCTAGGCGGGCTTCGGCGGCCTCCTCGGTGACGCCCAAGGCCACGGCGAACTCCTCGATGGAGCGGCGTTTGGCCTCCTTGAGTACGCGCATGTAGTAGGAGCTGGGTTTTTTATCAGCTTCCTCGGCCTGGCGAATGCGGTGCATCATGGTCTTTGCCACGCGGACCGTCTCGGGCGCGCCCAGCTTGAGCTGCTGCTTAAAGTGCGTCTCCTCAAGTGAACTGTTGCGCTCGGTAAAAGTGTCGCACTCCAGCTCGTCATAGTGGCTCAGCAGGTGCTCGGCATCTTGCTGCGAGATGGCGGCGTGCAAACGGTCGGCCTGCGCCACGGGGTACATGAGGATCGTCTGCGCATGTCCCTGCTTGGTCTCGAGCAGTAGCATGGGCTGCGGTGTGTCGTCCCTAAAACCGACGACGGTGCAGACTCCCTGACCCGGATGAATGACGTGTTGACCGATTGAGAACATGCTACCTCCAACTTATACGAATTTACGTATGTCTAGAATAACACGCTGACGTGCGCAAACCATTACTTTATGCAGGAAAAGCACACAACTCCGATAGGTAAGAGTATTCGATAACAGGCGCAGCTCATTCACACCTTTATGCATTTTCAACGCCTGCATAATCTGCAGGCAGACTGGCATCTTTGAGTGACTCCATGCAAGCTGTAGTCAATTTTGTGCATATGCAATATCGATTGGCTTTACCCTGCGACAGTGCCCGTCGCTTGTGATAGAGTGCTACAAACTCTGGCTTTTGCCCTACGAGTGACCAAG
>DAWEIC010000127.1:0-4680 GCA_052364855.1 Collinsella sp. | reverse complement strand
CGGCATTCATAGATATCGCACCGCCAACCGAACCAGGGATGCCAACGGCAAACTCAAGGCCCGAGAGGCTACGCGACAGGGCATCGTTGACCAGGCGCGCAAACATCACGCCCGCACCGACCGTCAGCGTACAACCGTCATCGGCAACAACCGTGCGCTGAAACTCACGTCCGAGCGAAATGACGGCACCGCGATAACCGCCATCGGCAACCAGCAGATTGGAACCCTTGCCGATGATGACCCACGGCACCTGCTCGCGATCGAGCACCGCCACGGCGCGGCGGAGGGCATGATAGCTATGGCACGTCACAAAGAGGTCGGCCTTGCCGCCGATACGATAGCTCGTATGACGCGCAAGGCGCTCGTCCTCGATCACATCCGTGTCGATCATGCCCGAGAGCGCCATGACGGCGTTAAACAGACCCATTAGACTTAAGCGTCTTTCTTGGCAGTCAGATACTCAATGAACTCGGGACCGACGGTCGTAACGTCACCGGCACCCATAGTGAGCAGCAGGTCGCCCTCGCCCACCATCTGCTCGAGCTCCTGATTAAGCTCAAGACGGCTGGAGCAGTACACGACCTCCTTGCCAGGATGCTTGGCGCGCACGGTATCGGCGAGCATCTTAGAGGTGACACCCGGAATGGGCATCTCGCCAGCCGAGAACACATCAATCAGCAGCAGTTTATCGGCATTGGCAAATGCATCGGCAAAGTCGTCGCACAGGGCCTGCAGGCGCGAATAGCGGTGCGGCTGGAACACGACGTCGACGTGCTTGTAGCCCAGCGACGAAGCAGCAGCAAGCGTCGCCTTGATCTCGGTGGGGTGATGGCCGTAATCATCGACCACGGTGATGCCATCGATATCGCCCACGTGGGTAAAGCGACGGCGGACGCCCTCAAAGCTCGAGAGCGCCTTGGCGGCGGCGTCGATGTCAAGGCCCAGGACATGGGCGACGGTGAGCACCGCCGTGGCGTTGAGCATGTTGTGGCGACCGGGATTGCTCTTGATCTCCACAGCGTGCTCAGTGCCGTCCTCAAAGCGAACGATAAAGTCGCTCTGGATGCCCTTGACATCCGGGTGCATGCAGACGATGTCGTTGCTCTCGGCAAAGCCGTAGGAAAGCACGTGACGGCCCGTCGACTTGGCGAGCTCGACCAGATGCGAGTCCTCACCGCAGACGATGACGGTGCCGTCCTCGCCCACCAGGCTCATGAATTTGGCGAAAGTTGCCTCGATCTCCTCGATACCCGAGTAGTGATCGAGGTGGTCGGCCTCGACGTTGGTCACGATGACCACGTTGGGGTTCAGGAACAGGAAGGAGCTGTCGGACTCGTCGGCCTCAGCGACAAAGTAGTCGCCCGAGCCGTTCTTGCCGTTCGTGTCATAGCCCTCGACGATGCCACCGATCAAGAAGCTCGGATCCAGACCCATGCGGTCGAGCATGGTGGCGCACATCGAAGACGTGGTGGTCTTGCCATGCGTGCCGGCAACAGCGACGGTGGTGTAGCCGTGGCCCAAAGCAGAGAGCATCTTGGCACGGGGCCACACGGGAATACCAAGCTCGCGAGCGCGCACGAGTTCAGGGTTGGACTCCGGAATAGCGGTGGAGACAACAACCACGTCGGGCTTGACCTCGTCGATCGTGGCGGCCTCATGGCCCACATGCACCTTCACACCAGCGCGGGTAAGCTGGCGGATATAACGTGACGTCTTAAGGTCGGAGCCGGTAACGGCATAACCGCGCTCGTGCAGAACGAGGGCGATGCCGCTCATGCCGGCGCCGCCGATACCGATAAAGTGGGCGCTCTTAAACTCGGGCGCGGAGGTTGCAGTCTGGGAATCAGCCATGTGCTCGTGTACTCCTTGCGTAAACACTGCCTGTAACCCGTTAACTGTACCGCACCTACCGCATCAGCGCGAGGGCGACCGACGATATCCCGTCTAACTAACGCAAACCCTCTACCGCATCCGCCAGAAGAGCGGCGGCCCTATCCTGAGCCAGACCACGCGCCGCCTGACGCATGGCGTCGCGCGCCGCCGCGTCATCGACCAGGTGCAGCAGTTCATCGGCAAAGGCAGAACCGTCGATATCGGCATCGGCGCAGAGCACACCGGCCCCGGCGTCGACCAGATAACGGGCATTGGTGGTTTGGTGGTCGGCCGTCGCATGCGGGTACGGCACGAGCACCGAAGGCACGGCGAGTGCAGCGATCTCGGCCACGCTCGATGCACCCGAACGCGAGAGCACCAAATCGGCAGCAGCCAGCATATCGCCCATGTTGTCGATGTAAGGCTGGACGCGGTAACGCTTCGCCTCCTCGGGCGTCAGCGCCAAAGCGCGCTCGGTCTCCTCAAAGCCGTCGGCACCCGTCGAATGCAACACATAGAGGTTCTTGCGCGAAAGCAGCTCGTTTTTGAGCGAAGCCACACGCTCGTTGAGGTGCTGGGCGCCAAGTGAACCGCCAAAGACGAGCAGCAGCGTAGCGTCCTCGGGAACGCCAAGTGCCTTGCGGCCGCGAGCGCGATCGCCCTCGATCACCGAGCGACGTACGGGGTTGCCGGTCATGAGCACGTGGTCAGGGTCACCTTCGCGCTCAAAGACCGAACGCGCTGCCGGCACCGAGATGCACACGCGGGCGGCGTGGGAGTTCATCATCTTGTTGGCCAGGCCCGGAACAGAGTTCTGCTCATGCAGCAGATACGGAACGCCCGCGCCCTTGCACCACCCCAGCAGCGGAACCTCGACATAGGCACCAAAACCAATGGCGGCATCGGGCTTGCCGACCTTTGAGAAATGACTGGCGAGCGCACGCTTGGCTTTGTTGACACGCCATAGCGAGGTCAGCGCCGTCCAAGGACGGGAGCGGTCGAAGCCCGTGACCGTAATGGGCACAAAATCAAACCCAGCCTCGGGGACCAGACGACCCTCGAGCTTGCGCGACTGGCCCACGAACACAACGTGGTGGCCACGGTCACGCAGCTCTTCGGCCAAGGCGAGCGCGGGGTTGATGTGTCCTGCCGTGCCGCCGGCTGCAATAGCAACGGTCATTTTATCGGTCATGGTAGTCCCTTCGTACACGCGGTCCCTGGTCGTCGGTACGCAGACGCGCCGACGGGTCCGAGTTCAAATCGATTCGATTATATCCGCCGCCCGCGTTGCGAGGGCTGGGGCGCTGAGGACGACCTTGCGGCGCCGTTCGCTGACGCGGGCGGGCTGCCGGCTCGGTCGCAGAGCCATCCAGGACGGTAAAACCGTTACGCGAAGATCGCTCGCCGCGCACGTTGGGCACGCCGGCGGTACTCTCATCCATAACGGCAAAGCTCTCGCGGCGGCGGTCATACTCATCGCGGCGGGCGCTCTCGTACGAAACGC
This sequence comes from Collinsella sp., assembly GCA_052364855.1. Classification (GTDB taxonomy): domain Bacteria; phylum Actinomycetota; class Coriobacteriia; order Coriobacteriales; family Coriobacteriaceae; genus Collinsella. Next base: position 1,304 of record DAWEIC010000127.1, on the reverse strand, counting down.
GCAGGATCAACCCGGCAAGCATGAGCGACACAATAATCGACGAACCGCCGTAGCTAATAAACGGCAACGGTTTGCCCGTCATGGGAAACACGTTGAGGATGCCCAGCGCGTTAATCAAAAACTGCACCGCGAGAATGACCGCGGAGCCAGACGCCATAAGCGCGCCCCGACGATCGGTCGCCTGCTCGGCAATGCGAAACGCCGAGTAGATCAGCATCGCAAACACCAAGAAGAACAGCACGGTTCCGACAAAACCGACTTCCTCGCCAATGATGGCCAGGATGTAGTCATTGTGCGCCTCGGGCAGATACGAGTACTTCATGGTTGAGTTGCCGATGCCACGGCCGAACAGACCGCCCGAGGCAAAGGCCATGATGGCAAGCGTGGCCTGATAGCCGTCACCATACTCGTCGGCCCAAGGGTTCAAGGCAACCTGAATACGCACCATACGGTACGGCTCTGCGACAAGCGCAATCACGATCACGAGAATGCCGAAGATTAGCACGCCGATGATAAATCTGGGGTCGAGACCCGCAAACAACGCCATGCACATGAGGGTCAACAGGATGATCAGGACAGTACCGAAATCGGGCTGGATAAAGATCAGAAAGAGCGAAATGCCCAGGTAGATGCCCATCTTGCGAAGGAATTCGTTGATGTTGCCACCGGGCGAAAAGAAGCGATCAAGCATGATGGCCGAATACGCAATGGCAAATGGCTTTAAAAACTCGGAAGGCTGGAACTGAATACCGGCGATGTTGAGCCAGCGCGTGGCGCCACGGCTGCCGCTGCCCACCAAGAACACCAGAAGCAGTAGCCCTATCATGCCGATAAGGAAGATCCTGAGCACATCCTCCCCAAACCAGCTGTCCGGCAAAACGCGCACGATGGCAATCAGCGCCAGAACACCGACCACGGCAAACGCGGCCTGTCGACCCAGAAAAAACGTCGCCGAGCCATTCTCGTGCAGCGCCTCGACCGAAGACGCCGAGTACACCATCAGCAGGCCAAAGCACACCAAGGTAAACAGGCAGGCCATGAATATCAAACGGGGGCGCATGATACGGGCGGGAACGCCGGCAATATAGCGTTCGCTAAACGACTGCCCGCCGCGGCTGGAACGCGGTGTGATGCGACGTGAGGAAGCACGGTCCGAGTCGGGCCTCCTCATACCTTGTCGGGGGCTCTCCTCTCTCACCGCAACCCCTATTCCATTTGTGATTTCGCTGTAGCGGCAAGCTGAGCCACGTAGTCCTTAAACACGCGGCCGCGCTCCTCATAGCCCGAGAACTCATCGAACGAAG
>DAWEIC010000126.1:0-4683 GCA_052364855.1 Collinsella sp. | reverse complement strand
GTCCGCGAGCTGCTGGACGTCGTCGGTCTGAACCCCGAGCACATCAACCGCTATCCGCACGAGTTCTCCGGCGGTCAGCGTCAGCGTGTCGGCATTGCCCGCGCGTTCGCTCTGAAGCCCAAGCTGATCATCTGCGACGAGCCTGTCTCTGCACTTGACGTTTCCATTCAGGCCCAGGTTTTGAACCTGCTGAAGGAGCTTCAGGATAAGTTCGGTACTGCTTATCTCTTCATTGCTCACGACCTCTCCGTCGTGCAGCACATTTCTGATCGCGTTGCCGTTATGTATCTGGGCAAGATGGTCGAGGTTTCGGACTGGAAGACGCTCTACAGCGAGCCTCACCATCCGTACACGCAGTCGCTGCTGTCTGCCGTGCCGGTGCCCGATCCTGATATCCAGAAGACCCGCAAGCGCATCATCCTCGCCGGCGATCCGCCGTCACCGCTGGATCCGCCGACCGGTTGCCGTTTCCACACTCGCTGCCCAATCGCTCAGGGTATCTGCTCTGAGAAGCTTCCCGAGTTTAAGGAAGTCGCACCGGGCCACTGCTGCGCGTGCCACTTCGCGGAGCCGTTCCCGATCAAGGAATCGCACATCGACCTGTAGCCGGTTGTTATCGTCCGGGCCCGTGCTGGACTTAGTTTTCAGAACGTCCTCGACCATGGAAACCCCCTCATCCTGCTCCTTCGGAGCCGCGGATAAGGGGGTTTCCTGGTCTGCGGAATGTTCTGAAAACTAAGTCCAGCGCGGGCCCTGCGGCAACGCGGCAGGGAGGGGTGCGATTCCTTGATCGCTCACTAAATCTAATAGGAAAGTTAGTGAGGCCGGAGCTTTAGCTCCGGCCTCTTTATATAAGGGCTCGGCAAAGCCGAGCCACCAAATTTGCATCAGCCCCCAGAACATGTTTGAGAACTGTGCCTGAAGTATGTATCTGCAGGCCCCGAATCGGTGTTGCCTCCCGGCGCATTCCGCAGGGGGAGCGATATTTTGCAGCACGAAGTGCGTAGCAAAATATCGCTCCCCCTGCGGAATGCGCCGGGAGGCAACACCGATTCGGGGCCGGACACACGGATCTACCTGCGCATTTACAAATTCGTAAACTTTTTTGAAAAAAGTGCTTGCACAGTTCTCGAATCATAGGTTATTATCTTCCTCGTTGAACGCGCGGGTCCAACAAAACGGACCGCGAATCAACAACATAGCATGTCGGAGTGGCGGAATTGGCAGACGCGCTAGCTTGAGGTGCTAGTGACCGCTTTTTGGTCATGCGGGTTCAAGTCCCGCCTCCGACACCATCGCATTTGAGAAGCCTCTTCGGAGGCTTTTTTGTTACCGATAGACGGTGGGGTCCACGATGGAAACGCTTGAACGCAACGAGTGGGCAGACGTTGCCCAACTAGTCGAGATCACGAGCGATGCTGTCATCATCTGTGAGCTCGACGGAACCATTCTGCATGTGAATAATCGCTTACTTGGTTTGATGTGCGAGGAACGCGCCGACGTCATCGGTGGAGATGTTAAAGACGTCCTGTACTCATCCGCTTTTGAACGTGCGACGGAACATCGTCTGCCATTTGAAACTGATGGCTCCGAGAACGAACTGATGCTCAAGCTGAGTGACGGCTCCTTTATCCCCGTCTTGGTTCGTGCGGGCTCCGTGACGCCTCCACGCATCTTTGGGCGCCGCGCGCCACGTGTCCTGGTGGCGCTCCATAGCATCGAAGAACAGTATTCTCACGACCGTCAACTCAAGCGTGCGTTATCGGAGCTTAGAGTGGCGAACAAGCGTCTCTCTGGCACGCTCTCGGTCATTATGAGCACTGTGGGCTCCGATGAGTTACCCAGCCTGCTTGATACTGTTTTGAACCAGCTTGTAGGAACGCTCGATGCTTCGGGTGCCGCTATCTATTTTTCTGAGAGCGGCGGTTTTAAACTTCGCGGTGTTTCCAAGGAGCTGTACGACAGCTACCTGCCTGAGTTTTTGCCGTATGGCGCTGGCATTCCGACGTATGTTCTTCGTGAGTCGCGTGCCTGTCGCTTGTCGATTCAACAGGACCTTGAGGGCGATAAGGCCGCCTCCGGTATGTTCATGGACTTGGACAATCGTTCTAAGCACCTGTTGCGCGTGCAGGATATGCCTCCGTACCGCAGCGAGATCTGTCTTCCCGTTTTTTACGGTACGCAGATCCTTGGCGTGCTGGAAGTTGGTTGGAAACGCCCCCAGGCACCGCTCGCCTATGACGTTAATGTACTCGAGGTCATTTGCGATTACTTGTCTATCCAACTGGTCGGCATGGCATCGAGTCTTCGCTCTCGTCGCACGGCCGAGCTTGGCCGCTCGCTCAATGTCTTACGTGATGAGTTGTTTACCTTTCTAGACGATTCCGTCGCGGCTACCCAGGCGGTATCGTCCGAGATCTGCAATATGCTCAACTGCCATTTTTGCCCTGTTGAGTATGACGCCAGTCTGGATTCCTACGTCATAGATTTTGAAGGCGGCAGTCGCGTTGCTTTGCCGGACGATCCCGAGAAGCTTTTCTTTTCCACGACGGCGCCAGCGGCACGTCTGGGGGCTGGCCCTGATGGCTTTGAGGCGTCTGTTTTGGGGGGTACGAGTGCCGAGGACCTTAAACACGTCCGTATAACTCGCGTTGACGAATCGATGCCTATGGGAGGCTGGCTTAGGGCGCATGGTCTGCCTTGTCAAGGTCTCTACGTCGACTCCGGCATCGAGGCGGGGCACCCGCGCTCTGAGGGCGATGGCAAGCACAGTAACGACGCGATTGTTCCTGCTTCTGTTGCGAAGAGCCCGACGACGCGCGCGCTGCTGCTTCGTGATGGTAGCCAAGAGCCGATTGATGACCTTGAATATGACTACTTGGTGCACTTGGCGCATGACTTTGAACTGATCTACGAAGGCGAATCTCAAAAGCGCGAGGAGCGCCATATCGCTCAGACGCTCCAGATCGGCATGAGAAATTCCCTGGGGGATGTTCCGGGTATCGCAACCGATTCGGTGTACCTGTCGGCCACGAATTCGGCGTTGGTCGGAGGCGATTTCTATACGCTCATTCGTCTTCCCGACGACTGCGCCGTCATGATTCTGGGTGATGTGTCTGGCAAAGGCATTGAGGCCGCATCGATGTCCGCGCTCGTCAAGACGGCCCTGACGGCATATGCCTGGGAGGGCGCTGGACCGGCCCGCATGGCACGCTCCCTTAACAGCATGCTCATGGGCTTTTCGAGGGTCGAGACGTTCGTGACGGCCTTTATCGCCAAGATTGACCTTAAAGCCGGACGCGCAACGTATTGTTCGGCGGGCCATCCTCCGACCATGGTCATCAGGCCAGAGTCGATGCCGCTGGGTGGCGGCGAGGCCCGTGGGGGAGAGGTTGAGCTGCTTGGATGCCAATCGGGCGTAATCGGTGCCTTTGAGAGCATGGTGTACGAGACAGGCGTGTTTACGTTTGCCCCCGGCGACATGCTCTTCATGTATACGGATGGAACGATTGAGGCCCGCGACCGCACCGGAGCGTTCTTTGGCGAGCAGCGCTTGCGCGACCTTCTGCTCTCTGTCTCGGGTGAGGGCGTATCGGGCATTTGCGGCAAGGTCTTGGGCGAGCTTGACCGATTTACCGAATCGGCGCTGGACGATGACATTGCATTAGTGTCCCTTGAGTTTTTACGGGGTCGTTCATAGACGACGCTGGGCGGGCTGAATCCGTACGGTTGGGGAAACGAATGCATCGAGTGGGCTTTTTTGGGGAACCATGGTCGTATGAATGAGTGGAATGACATAGCGGTTTTGACGCCACCAGGCGATATCGACATCGCCACGGTGCCTGCGCTGCGTCGGCGGTTGGATGCTTTGATTGGCCGCGGCGTGCGTCGTGTCGTCATCAACTGTCAGGCTGTTAGCTTTATCGATTCTACGGGCTTGGCATTCCTGCTTACGCGCGCTCGTGAGCTTATGAGGCGAGAAGGCCTGCTTTCGCTCGTCAATGCATCAGGTGAAGTTGTTCGCTTTTTGGAGATTGCTCGTCTTGTCGATATCCTTCATGTCGTGGGGCCGGCACGGGAGTCAATTCCTGCCATTCCGGTGGGGGAGCTGCCTCGCTGGAGTAAGAGCGTTGAGGTCCGTCAGGGTATCGAGAATCTTCCATACTACCGACATCGCATCGCCGAACTCCTTGAATCGCTTCCGTTGCGCCGTGACGAGCGCTACGATGTCGCATTGGCGTCGGGGGAGGCGCTGGGTAATGCCTATGACCATGCGGGCGGTATCGGGTGCGTCCTGACGGTTCAGGCCTATGGCGATCGCGTTGTGGTTGAGGTGCTTGATCGAGGTGCCGGCTATTCTATCGATGAAACGAGCGAACCGGTCGCATCCGAGGAACGCGGCCGTGGCATCAAGCTTATGCGTATGCTCGTCGATAACGTGGAGGTTGCTCGTCGTACGGACGGCGCCGGCACGCGCGTGCAGATGGTGAAGCTGTTTAGCGGAGCGCTGGAATCGTGTGCCTAGCCAATCGCTTTAGCGCGTTTAGCTACTAAGAACATGCGGCAGACAAGTTTTTTGAAAAAAGTACTTGCGTCTTTTGGACAACTCGCGTAAATTAATAACCCGCAAGCGGACATGGCTCAGTTGGTAGAGCACAACCTTGCCAAGGTTGGGGTCGCGGG
>DAWEIC010000125.1:0-4688 GCA_052364855.1 Collinsella sp. | reverse complement strand
CCGTCGTTGGGCGTCATGACCGAGCAGTTGATATCCAGGTAGCGGTCGGCGATGGCGCGCAGGATGTCGGGAGCCTCCGGATCGATCATCATGGCCGCCGTGCGCTCGCCCGAGCAGTCGTCCATGCACACGACCACGCCGCCGTTGGACTCGATGGTGCGACCTATCTTGTTGATCACACCGCCCACCGGGCAACCGGTGATCAGAATGCGCTTGGCATCCGCCGCAACCGGGCGCTCGCCCGCGTCGTAGGCCTCGCGCAGCTTGGCAACCTTTTGCTCCAGCTGCTGCGTATAGGCCTCGATATCAAAGCTGAACGTGCCGGCAAACATGGTGCTCATCAGGTCGACGCCGCTCATGGCCGCCGGCTGGTTGGCCTGCAGCGCAAACATCTCGAGCTGGGCCGCACGCAAGCGGTTGCGACGACGGACGGCAGCGCGCAGGTCATCGTCGGTAATCGTAATGCCGTAGAAGTTCTCGAGCTCCTCTTTGAGCAGGCGGCACTCCTCGTACCAGCCTTCACGCTCGTAGGCGCGATCGCGACCCTGCGGCAGGTGCAGAATGTGCGTGCGCTTGAGCTCGTTGAGTAACTCATACATCTTCTTCTTGCCGTCGCAGGTGGTCTCGCCGATGATCATGTCGCTAAAGTACGTAAACGGGCACTTTTGCGAGTAGGCAAAGCCGTACGTCGACTTGATGAGCGGGCAGAGGTTAGCCGGCAGCACCTTCTCGGCCTCGGGAATCACCTCATCGGACGTACCGCACAGCGCCACGCTCGAGGCGCCCGCTGCATCGATAATCTCGAGCGGCGTATAGCTGCACAAAAAGCCGACCAGGCGATTGCCCGCCTGCTTGTAATCCTTAACGCGAATAAACGCCGCCTTGCGCTGCTCGTTGAACTCCTCAAACGTGGACGGCAACGGCTGCTCAATATTTTCCGACATATAACTCCTTAACAAACCTTTTGACCAACCAAGGAAACGGCTTTCCCAGGTGCCCGAGGTTGCCGTGAAAGAGAAGCGCCGCGTACTTTGGTACGCAAACGATGGTTTGAACGGCAAGATCGGGTGCCTGGGGAAGCCGCCGGGACGGATACCCCTAAATGGTTTCCAAGAAAGCTTCAATGCGCGTCTGCAGCTGGCCGGCGTCCTCACCGGCGTAGTCGGTCGTGATGTGCATAAACGGAATGCCTGCCTCCTCGGCGGCCTTCTCCACGGCAAACGACTCCATCTCGTAGAGCGTGCAGAACTGCAAGGCCACGTCGACGACGCCGTCGGCATGCAGGTCCTTGGCCATCTGGACAATGTCCTTCATACGCTGGTCGTTGGGCGTAAAGACGGCGCAGTTGATCTTAAAGTAGCGCTCGGCGATGGCGTCGAGCATCTCGTCGACCGTCTCGCCGGACTCGTCGACCAAATCCTTGTAGTAGCGCGAGCCCGTGCAGGACTCCTCGCCCACCACAACGCCGCCGGCCTTCTCGATGAGGTTGAACAGTTTCCAGTTGGGCTCGGCCATGGGCGTACCGGTGTACAGGATGCGCTTGGTCCCCTTGGGCGCCACGCCCTCGCCGGCTTCAACGCGCTGCTCGCACTCGGCGGCCATGTCGTTGATGGCGCCGGTCAAGCGCGGCGTGTCGTCCATAAAGGCGGCTTGAACGGTCAGCAGGCTGTCGAGACCGCTGATGGGCGCTGGGTCGGCAGCGCGCGTGGCAGCGAGGCGCTGCAGGGCGCGACGCTTCTCATTGACGGCGTGGATAGCGGCCTTCAGACGCTCAGGCGTAATCGTAACGCCACACTCCTCCTCGATCTTGGCGGCGAGCTTTTTGACCTCGGCCTTCCAAGTCACGAGCGTCGACTCATCGTGCACGTTGGGAATATCCATAACGTACATGTTCTTTTGCGTGGCAAAGAACTCGTAGGCCTTCTTCTTGCCATCGCAGGTGTTCTCGCCTACCACCAGGTCACTCGACTCAATGTAGGGGCAGACCTCGCCCAGCTTAAAGCCGGCAAAGCTCTTGATAAGCGGGCAGGTGTTGCGTGGCAGGTGCTCCTCAACCTTATCGGTTGCCCAATCGGCACCCGAGCACAGACCCACGGGAATGCCGTCACAGGCAAGTACAATCTCCTCGGGAACGTACACGCAGAACGAACCGACGATCTTGGTGGCCTCGCCAGCCTCCTTCTTGTCGAGCATCTCCTTAATACGGCCACTGTGGATGTTGGTGGAGACAAAATCCAGGTAGGACGTGGACTTGGGGCGATTGTTCTGCGTCAGGAACATATCGCCGTACATCTGGCCCACGGCGCCCAGCAGCATGTCGTGGTCGGCAAGATTCATGCCGAGGCTCTCCCACATCGGATGGAAATCGAATTCTTCAGCCATGGTGGTTCCCCTCTCGAACCAAAAATGAATAGCTACGGTATTGCTGCACGGTGGGTGGCGAAAACCCAGCCGCGCCTAAACCCGGAATTTTGGGGAACCTGCTTTGCGGTCGATTATTTAGTTGTGCGTCGTCTCTCCCGGAGCCGTGAACATACCTGCTCATATGCGGCTCCGAGCCATATACAGGGCGCGCGCCGCAACGCGACGCGAATATGTCTTCTGCGGCATCAGCGCGCCCTCCTTTTCTCGTCGAAGGTAACTATATCAACGGTTGTCGTCCAGACGAACACCGCCGACATGCGTACGACAGCGTCGAGATGTGAGCATCTCACTGTCTGATAATTAATTATCAGACAGATAAGGTTTAGTCATGTAGAAATCGGCGAACGGCGAAGTGAAAACAAAGCGGTCGAGGACTACCTCCTCGACCGCATCGCCCCCGCATTATCGGCAAACGAGACGAATCCTGCTTGCATCAAAATGCATGCGCAGAGTCTCACCCGCCTGCGGCAGCTCTTCCACGGGTACACTCACCTTATTCACCTTCCACTGCAAACGCGTGGGCGCATCAGCACGCGGCACGTCCAGCAGCACCAGCCGCTCAAAGCGCGAATCGCTCACACGGGCCACGTGCAAATCATAGCTGTTGCGTCCCCGCTCCGCGCGATTGTCAACATGGAAGTAGCTTGCGCGAATGCCCAGGTACGCTGCATTATCGGGAACCTCGCGACCCACGTTAAAGGTCATGCCCCAGTCGAGGGCCTCAACTTCTTCGTCGCCGATCTTGCGCGCCCGGCTTGTGTTCTTGCAGCCCGTCAGGCGCAGTGCCGCCAGCGTCTGCGGACGGCGGACCACGTCCTCGACGGAGCCGATCTCCTCCACATGCCCGTCGTGCATCACGCAGATGCGCCCGCACAGGCGGCACGCTTCGTCGATGTCGTGGCTCACGTAGAGCACGGTGCGGTTGCATACATCGAACAGGTCGAGCATGTTCTGTTCGAGGGCGCTCTTAAGATAGGAATCGAGTGCGCTCATGGGCTCGTCGAACATAAAAATGCCCGGATGCGCCGCCACCATGCGGGCAAGCGCCACACGTTGTTGCTGCCCGCCCGAGAGTCGCGCGGGATAGCGGTCGGCAAAATCGGACAGACCGAAAATGCCCAGATAGCGCTCGGCGAGCTTTTTGCGCGCGGCGGCGTCGCCCGCATCCTTTACACCGGCGCATACGTTATCGGCCACCGTCATGTTGGGAAACAGCTGATAGTTTTGGAACAGCAGGGCGCATTTTCGCTCCTGGGGCGACAGGTTGATGCCCGCCGCCGAGTCAAAAAAGGTCACGCCGTTGACGACGATCTTGCCCTCGTCGGGCGTCTCCACGCCGGCGATGCAGCGCAGCGTACAGCTCTTGCCGCAACCCGAGGCACCGAGCAGCGCCACACGATCCTCGCCGGCCTCAAGCTGCATGTCGAGCATAAACCCGGGATAGCGCTTTTTGATATCAAGAACGAGCGACATGGCCTATCGACCTCCCTGCAAAGCGGCGTCATCGCGCATGAGCTCGGCCAGCGCCTCGCGATCGATACGCAAGGCATCGCCGCCCGCCGGGTCGAGCGAATCGCCCTGTCCGGCGAGATCTTTGGCCTGCTTACGTTCCGCACGGGAAAGGCCACGCTCGCGGTATTTTTGCGAATGCGCCGTGTACATGTTGATGAACAGGATGACTAGGAAGCTGAACGCTATTACGACCACGACCCAAAAGAGGGCCACCGACGTATTGCCGCCCATCCATTCAAAGTAAATCGCAATGGGAATGGTCTGCGTAATACCGGCATAGTTGCCCGCAAAGAACAGGGTGCAGCCAAACTCGCCCATGGCGCGGGCAAAGGCGAGCACCGTGCCGGCGGCAATCGAGGGCCAGCCGAGCGGCATCATGAGTTTGGTGAAGATGCGTCGCTCGGACCAGCCCAGCGTGCGCGCCGCATCGAGCATTTGCGTGTCGAGGCTCTCAAAGGCGCCGAGCGCCGTACGGTAGACCAGGGGAAACGATACCACCACGGCAGAGATCACCGCCGCCGGCCACGTAAAGACAATCGAGACGCCGTGCGCGATAAGCCACTGGCCCACCCCGGTCGAGCGGCCAAACAGCATAAGGAGCAGAAAGCCGCAGACCGTGGGCGGCAACACCATGGGGATGGTAAAGACCGAGTCGAGCAGGCCCTTGATGCGACTCGAGGTGCCCATGGTCTTCCACGCGGCAAACAGGCCCAGCGCAAAGGAGATCAGCAGGGCAAGGCCGCTCGTTTTAA
>DAWEIC010000124.1:0-4738 GCA_052364855.1 Collinsella sp. | reverse complement strand
AGTTTACCCCCGCACACTGTTGATACGGGGGTAAAACGTGTTAGCTCAAGCGTATAGAAATGTAAACAACGTCAGGCGAGCGTAAGGTCGACGAGCCTGGGTCCTTACAGTGCGAAGGCGTCGACGTCGCCCCAGTGGCGGCGCAGCGTAATGGCGGCGGCGGGTTCGGTATTGTCAAAGACGACCGACCATTGCGTATTGCTGGTGATGTCTTCCGGATTGGGCTCTTGCGCTGCAGCGCGTAGGGCCTTCCAAGCGACTGCCTCGTCTTGGGCGCCGGCATGGGCGTCAAGGACATCGGCGATGGCGACGGCGCGTTCCTTGCCATGGCCAAGCTCGCCATTCTTTTGGTTGGGCAGCACTTCGTCGCCATAGCAGGCGTAGAAGTTCGTAACCTGGCGTACAGGGGTCGCTTTGAAAGCGCGGTCCGGATCGCGCGGATCCCACTCTACTACGCGCGCGTCACCGGAGGCGTCGTTGATAAAGAAGTGGTAATCGCGTCCTGCCATGGCGTGCATGTCGTAGGCAGAAAGCAGGTCTACGGCCTCCTGTGTGGTAGCCGCGCGGTCGAGCACAAGGCGGATGGTGAGCGAAGTGTTGATGACGGGGCGTTGCGTGTCCTGGTCACAGGGCTTGGAATCCAGAGTGAGTACGGCAATGGACACGCCGCATTCGTTAACACCGTCGAGCTGGGCAAACGGGCCCATGAGTGCGGCGGCACGTCCGGCGACGGAGTCAAGCGGTGTGTTATCGCCCAGGTTGTTAAGGGCGGCAAGCCCGATGGAGGCATAGCCGCCTCGTGGGTGATTGCGCACCAGCAGCGCCGGGGTGTCGTCCTTAAAGTCGTAATTGCGACCGGTGCGCACGCGGCCTTCGGCATCTACGGCGACAAAAGCGCTGCAGGCAAACTGGGGTGCCTGGACATGTGCCGGCACACCGGGCAGCACCTGCGCCACCACAGCATCGATATAGGCCTGGTCGTCGCGCACGCCAGCGGCGATGATGCGGTCGAGGTCGTAGTCGTAAGCGATGTCGATTGCGTACAGGTCATAGCCATCCGCGTAGCCGGTCAAGCGTTTGAGCGACGCGGCGGACTTGATTTGCTTGCGGTAAACGATGCCGGCGGCAGCGGCAAGGCCGACGGCGACTCCCGCGACACCGCAGGCGATGGCAATGTTACGTGGCTTCATGACGGCTCCTCTCGTCCTGTTAGCGCAATTGTCGCAAAAGGAGCGCGGGCATGATGGCTCAACTTGGTGAGCGGCGCGGAATTAAGCACGGAATGAAGAGTGCGGCGCTGGCGTGGCGGGGTATGCTGGAGGGGACCATCAACCCAGCGAAAGGGGAGAGCATGACGGATCAGGAAACGCCCGAGCGCGTGCACGTGACGGCTGACGATATCGAGGCCGCCAACGACCTTGTCGACTTTATCGAGGCATGCCCCAGCATGTTCCATACGGCGGCGACCATTATGGCCGAGCTCGACGAGGCGGGCTTTACCTATCTGCCCGAGAACGCGGCGTGGGATATCGAGCCGGGCGGGCGTTATTACACGCAGCGCAACACCTCGAGCGTTGTTGCCTTTAAGGTGGGCGAGGACCTGGCCGCGACGTGGGGCGAGGACGGCGTTGCCGGTGACTATCATTTTCAGCTCACGGCGTCGCACAGCGATTCGCCGACGTTTAAGGTTAAGGCCGTGCCCGAGCTCGACGGCGCGGGCGAGACGCTGCGTCTGAACACCGAGGCCTACGGCGGTATGATCGACTACACCTGGTTCGATCGCCCGCTGGCGCTCGCGGGTCGCGTACTGGTGCGCGAGGGCGACCGTATTGAGAGCCGTCTGCTTGCCACCGAGCGCGAGGTCGCTATTATCCCGAGCCTTGCCATCCACATGAACCGCGGCGTTAACGAGGGCTTTGCTCCCAACCGAGCCGTTGACCTGTGTCCGCTCATCAGCGCCGGCGAGCTTAAGCAGGGTGACTTCGATGCCCTGATCGCCGACGAACTGGATGTTGAGCCCGAGCAGATCCTGGGTCGCGACCTGTTCCTGGTCAATCGTCAGGACGCGCGCATCTGGGGCTGGGCCGACGAGTTTATCTCGACGCCCAAGCTTGACGACCTGGCCTGCGCCTACACCTCGCTACAGGCATTTTTGGGCGCCGAGAACGCGCACGACGTCTCGGTCTTCTGCTGCTTCGATAACGAGGAGGTTGGCTCCGAGACCAAGCAGGGTGCCATGTCGACCTTCTTGGCCGACGCGCTGCGCCGCATCAACGGATCGCTGGGTTTTGACGACGAGTCGTACCATCGCGCACTTGCTGCCTCGATGCTTGTAAGCTGCGACAACGCACATGCCGTGCACCCCAACCACGCCGAGAAGTGCGATGCCCGCAATCAGGTGGTGCTCAACGGCGGTATCGTCATCAAGGAAGCCGCCAACCAGCACTACTGCACCGATGCCTTTAGCCGCGCGGTGTTCCAGGCCATCTGCGATGACGCCGACGTGCCCACGCAGGTCTTCGCCAACAAGAGCGATATGGCCGGCGGCTCCACGCTCGGCAATCTGTCCAATATGCAGGCGAGCATGCATGCTGTGGACGTGGGCCTGCCGCAGCTTGCCATGCACTCGAGCTACGAGACCGGCGGCGTACGCGACGTGATGTACGCCATCCGCGCTCTCACCGCGTTCTACGAGCGTAACCTAACCATCAACGGCGCCGAAAGCGTAGAGCTCTAAAATCGACCAAAATGGGATGACAATTTTGGCAGGTTTTATCTGGGCAAATGCCACAACGCCAACGGCAAGACGGAACTGCTAAGGCTTGCAGATAAAGCTGGCGCCAGCGAAACGTCGCAGGTAGAGCAAAAGTCAGCGAGAGCCCGCCAGGGCGAGCAAGGTGACGTGAAAGAGGAGGGCATAGGCCTTCTGGCCATGCCCGACGATTGAACGTCAGATTGCCGCTCTGGCGGGCTCGCAGCGTCGAGTGGTTCCGGCGTTTGTTAAAACGCCGGAACAGATCCCCTAATGCTCGATCCAGCAGCGAAGCGTCTCGCCAGCTTGCAAGTGGCGCAGGTTTTCCGCGGCGATGTCTACGACATTGTTGAGCGTGGCTGCCAGGTGGAACCATCCGGAGACGTGTGGTGTGACGAGCATGTTGGGCGCATCCCACAGGGGGCTTGCCTCAGGCAGCGGCTCGGGGTCGGTGACGTCGACCGCGGCACCGGCAAGGTGTCCGGACTCCAGAGCGGCAACCAGATCGTCGGCAACAACAAGGTCACCGCGGCCGCCATTGGCAAAGAAGGAGCCCGGCTTCATCGCGGCGAAGAACTCGGCGTTCGCCAGGCCGCGAGTCTCGGGTGTGCTGGGCATAAAGGCTGCGACGATGTCAGCCTCGGCCAGGCGCTCGGGCAGGGCGTCCATGCCGTCCATGTCCTCAAACACAATGGGGTAGACGAGCGGATGGCGCTTGATGCCGCGGACGTGCGCACCCATGCTGCGGCAGAGCGTGGCAAAGTGGCCGCCGATATCGCCCGCGCCCAGCACCAGCACGTTGGCGTTTTTGAGCGAGGTGACCGCGCCCAAGTCCTCCCAGCGATGCTCGCGTTGCAGGTCCTGGTAGCCGGGCAGGCGTTTCATCATAGACAGCACCATGGCAAACATGTGCTCGCTTACTGCCTGGCCATAGGCGCCCACCGAGCAAGACAGTTTGGCGTCGGCCGGCACGGTGCCGGCGGCAAGGTAGTCGTCATAGCCGGCGGTCTGCAATTGCAACAGCTGGAGATGGTCGCATGCCGTGAGCATGCCAGGGTCGATGTTGCCCAGGATCACGTCGGCATCGGCGACCTGTTCACGTGTGGCGGCGTCGGCGCCCGTGTAGATAAAGTCCTCGCCCGGAGCGCTCGACTCGAGGATCGCGCGATGGCGGTCGTTGACGGGCAGCAAAACCAGGATGTTCACAAGCAGTCCTTTCCGCTCGACCTACCAAAAAGGGACAGGTTTATTTTGGCAGGTTGTATCAGGCAAAACGCTATAAAAACGCCGGGCTACGCGATGGTTAACATATCCATCGCGTAGCCCGGCGCATCCACAGCTACCAGCTGAGCAGCTCGTAGCCGTCCTCGGTCACCACGAGCTGTACCTCGCACTGGGCCGAATCGCTGCCGTCCTTGGTGCGCACGCACCAACCGTCACCCTTGCTAATCTTAATGTCGGGCGCTCCGGCATTGACCATGGGCTCGATGGTAAAGACCATGCCCGGAGCCATGATGGTGTCCACATCGGGCGCCTCGGTGGTAAAGCCCACAAACGGGTCCTCGTGGAACTCCTTGCCGATGCCGTGTCCGCCGTACTCGCGCACCACGCTAAAGCCGGCGTCCTCGACCGTCTTTTGCACGGCCTCGGCCATGACGGACAGCGGTAGCCACGGCTTGACGGCAGCCAGGCCCGCTTCCACGCTGGCGCGGGTGACGTCGACCAGGCGCTGGCGCTCGGCCGAAACCTCGCCAATGCAGAACATGCGGCTCGAGTCGCTAAAGTAGCCGTCTAGGATCGTGGAGCAGTCCACGTTGATGATGTCGCCCTCGTGCAGCACGTCCGTATCACAGGGAATGCCGTGGCAGACGACGTCGTTGATCGAGGTGCACACGCTCTTTGGGTAGCCCTCGTAGTGGAGGTCGGCCGGTGTGCCACCGTGCTCGACGGTGTAGTCGTAGATCATCTGGTCGATCTGGTTGGTGG
>DAWEIC010000123.1:0-4768 GCA_052364855.1 Collinsella sp. | reverse complement strand
AGATGATCGAAGGCACGATGGCGATGAGCGCCAAAAAGACAGCGCTGGGAAGCGTAATCTTGTTGAGCGCGTTCTTGATGTAGGCCGCGGTAGCCCTACCCGGACGCACGCCCGGAATAAAGCCGCCCTGCTTCTTAAGGTTGTCGGCCGTGTCATCGGGATTGAACACCATGGAGGTGTAGAAGTACGCGAAGAACACGATGAGGACAACGTTAAGCACCCAGTTGAGCCAACCGGTCGAAAGCGCGGAGGCAACTGCCTGAATCCAGCCGATGCCGGGGAAGAACACGGCAATCTGAGCCGGGAAGTACAGCAGCGCCGAAGCGAAGATGATCGGCACGACACCCGCGGTGTTGACCTTGATGGGCAGGTAGGTAGTCTGGCCACCCATCATGCGACGGCCAACGACGCGTTTGGCGTAGGAGACCGGGATGCGGCGCTGGCCGCGCTCAAGGAAAACAATCAGCGGGATAACCAGCAGGATGATGGCGCAGATGATCACCATGGTGATGATGCCACCGGCATTGCCCTCGGTGCTGGAGAAGATCGCCTGCGGCAGACCGGCCATGATGTTCGCAAAGATGATCAGCGACATGCCATTGCCGATACCGCGCTGGGTGATGAGCTCACCAATCCACATAATCAGCATGGCGCCCGCGGTGAGCGTGCCGACGATCATGAGGTCGAAGATGATCTCGGGAGCGCCGGCGCCATTGAAGCTGATGCCGAAGCTCTTAAAGAGGAAGAGGTAACCCACGGAGTTGAGGATTGCCAGAGCCAGGGTGAGGTAACGCGAATACTGCGTAATCTTGGTCTGACCGACCTCGCCCTCGCGGGCAAGCTCATGCAGGGAAGGCACGACGGCCTGGAGCATCTGGAGGATGATCGAGCTGGTGATGTAAGGCATGATGCCCAGCGAAAACACCGACACATAGCTCAACGCGCCGCCAGAGAAAAGATTCAGGAGGGCCATAGCACCTGCGGCGACCGAATTGTTATCGGTCGAGAAAAGGCCCAGCATCCCCTGGAAGGGAATGCCGGGCACAGGAACGTGCGCACCAATGCGGTACACGACGAGCATAGCTATGGTAAAAAGAATCTTTTCGCGCAATTCTTTGATGCGGAAAGCATTCTTAAGACCATTTAGCACGGCAGCTCGACCTTTCCGCCGGCGGCCTCGATCTTGGCCTGCGCAGAAGCGCTGACCTTGTCGACCTTGACCGTGAACTTCTTGGTGAGCTCACCATTGCCGAGCACCTTGACGGGCTCGAACTCGCTCTTGGTGATGCGAGCGGCCTTAAGAGCGGCACCGTCGATTACAGCGCCGTCCTCGAACTTACGCTCGAGACGCTCAACGTTAACAGCGGTGTACTCGATACGACGGGGGTTGCGGAAGCCCGGAAGCTTGGGCAGGCGCATAGCCAGCGGAGTCTGGCCACCCTCGAAGCCGGCACCCTTGGTGCCACCAGAGCGGGAACCCTGGCCCTTCTGGCCGCGGCCAGAAGTGGTGCCGTGACCCGAAGAATTGCCACGGCCGACGCGCTTGCGGTTCTTGGTGGAACCGGGCGCGGGAGTAAGATCGTGAAGCTGCATTTGCTACTCCTCTACAATCTCGACAAGGTGCTTGACCTTGAAGATCATGCCGCGGACGGACTCGTTGTCAGCAATCTCGCGAACCTCGCGGATCCTGTGGAGACCGAGGGCACGGACAGTACGGACCTGGTCCTGCTTGCAACCGTTGGTGCTGCGGACCTGCTTGATCTTGATGGTGTCAGCCATGCTTAGTTCTCCTTACCGACGAACATCTCGGAGACCGTCAGGCCACGGCGAGCCGCGACGTCCTCAGGGCTGGAGAGCTCCTTGAGGCCCTCGACGGCAGCCTTGATGATGTTGAGGCCGTTGTCGGTACCGAGGGACTTGGACAGGACGTTCTTGATGCCAGCAAGCTCGAAGAGGGGACGCACAGCGCCGCCGGCGATAACGCCGGTACCCTCGACAGCGGGCTTGATGATGATGCGGCCGGCACCAAAGTGGCCGAGAACCTCGTGCGGGATGGTGCCCTGCTCGGTCACCGGCACGTGGAACATGTTCTTCTTGGCATCGAGAGACGCCTTGGAGATGGCCAGGGGCACCTCAGCGGACTTGCCCATGCCAACGCCGACGTTGCCCTTGCCGTCGCCAACGACGACGAGAGCGACGAGGCTCATGCGACGACCACCCTTGACGGTCTTCGACACGCGGTTGATGTAAACGACGCGCTCCTCGAACTCGGAGGCCTCGCGCTGCTGCTTCTGATTACGAGCCATGTGCTACATACCTCCTAGAACTCGAGACCGGCGGCACGAGCACCGTCGGCGAGGGCCTTGACGCGGCCATGGTAGATACGGCCACCGCGATCGAAGGCGACCTTGGTGATGCCGGCCTCGATGGCGCGCTTGCCAACGAGCTGACCGACCTTCTCCGCAGCCTCCTTGTTCGAGGTGTGGGTGCCCTTGAACTCGGCCTCGAGGGTCGAGGCAGAGACGAGCGTCAGGCTGGAGCCCTTGCTGTCGTCGATGATCTGGGCATAGATGTTGGCGTTAGTACGGGTCACGCGAAGACGCGGACGCTCGGAGGTACCCGAGACCTTGCCGCGAACACGACGCTGACGACGCTTGAGGCCTTCCAGCTTCGCCTTATGCTTGTTCATACGTAAACTCCTAAAAAGGTTGATCTTGCCAGCACCTGACGGGGTGCTGGTCTTATGCGAGTGAGTCGGTTACGACTACTTGGCGGCCTTACCCAGCTTGCGGCGGATGTGCTCGCCAACGTAGTGGATACCCTTGCCCTTGTAAGGCTCGGGAGGACGATGGCCGCGGATCTCAGCGGCGATCTGACCGACCTGCTGCTTGTTGATACCCTTGACGTTCACGTGGGTGTTGTCGGGAACCTCGAAGGTGATGCCCTCGGGAGCCTCGACGATCACGGGGTGCGAGAAGCCCAGGGAGAACTCGAGGTTCTTGCCCTTCTGCTGCACGCGGTAACCGACGCCGGCGAGCTCGAGCTTCTTCTCGAAGCCCTCGGAAACGCCAACAACCATGTTGTGGATGAGGGCGCGGGTGAGGCCGTGGCGGGCACGGGTCTCACGCTCGTCGTCGGGACGGGAAACGGTGAGGACGTTGTCCTCGACGTTGATAGCGAGCTTCTCAAAGACATCGAGCTCGAGCTGGCCCTTGGGGCCCTTGACGACAACGTTGTTGCCGTTGACTGCCACTTCGACTCCGGCGGGAATCTGGACAGGCTTATTACCGATACGAGACACGGTGATCTCCTTTCCTTCTACCTACCGAGCGAATTACCAGACGTAAGCGATGATCTCGCCGCCGACGTTGTGCTTGCGAGCATCGCGGTCGGTCATGACGCCATGGCTGGTGGAAATAATGGCGGTACCAAGGCCACCGCGGACGCGGGGCATGTCGGCAACGCCGGTGTACTTACGCAGGCCCGGCTTGGAAATGCGGCGGATGCCGTTGATGACCTTAGCCTTCTTGGGACCATACTTAAGCGTGATGTGCAGAGTCTTCTGGGGAACGGTGTCCTCGACATCGTAGCCCTCGATGTAGCCCTCCTCGTGCAGAACACGAGCGATCTCGACGAGCTTCTTGCTGCTCGGCATGGAGACCGTGGCCTTGTTCACAGAGTTAGCGTTACGGATGCGCGTAAGCATATCTGCGATCGGGTCTGTAAGGTTCATACAGATTCTCCTTCGTTCTTGATGAACACGTGCTCTTGGTTCTTCGCCGCCCTTAACGGCAAAGCCTTTTTAGCGCGTTTTCCCTGTTCCAAACTGATGCTTGAAACGCTGGTAGTGACTTACCAGCTGGCCTTCTTAACGCCGGGAAGCTCGCCCTTGAGTGCAAGCTCGCGGAAGCAGACACGGCACAGGCCGAACTTGCGGTACACAGAGTGCGGACGGCCGCAGCGCTGGCAGCGCGTGTACTCACGAGTAGAGAACTTCTGCTTGCGATTGCACTTGACGATCATCGATGTCTTAGCCACTTATATCCTCCTCACATAGAGTATTGTTCGCCCCAAGCGCCGCCCCCTTGTGGGAACGGCGCTTATAGGGCAGGTGAACCTATTTCTTGAACGGGAAACCGAAGGCGTCCAGAAGGGCCTTGGCCTCCTCATCGGTGTTGGCGGTGGTCACGAAAGTGATGTCCATACCACGCTGGTGATCGACGGAGTCGAAGTCGATCTCGGGGAAGATGAGCTGCTCGGTGACGCCCATGGAGAAGTTACCACGGCCGTCGAAGCTCTTGGCGGAGATGCCGCGGAAGTCGCGGATACGGGGGATCGCGACGGAGGTCAGACGATCGAAGAACTCCCACATACGGTCGCCACGCAGGGTAACCTTGCAGCCGATCGGCATACCAGCGCGCAGGCGGAAGGTAGCGATGGACTTGCGGGCACGGGTGATCATCGGCTGCTGGCCGGTGATGGCGCGCAGGTCGCGCACGGCACCGTCGATGGCCTTGGAATCGGTAGCGGCCTCGCCGACACCCATGTTCACGACGATCTTCTCAAACTTGGGGATCATCATGACGTTCTCGTACTGGAACTTGTCCTGAAGCTGCTGCTTGACCTCGTTGTTGTACTTGGTCTTCAGACGCGGCACATACTTCTCTTCTGCCATTGTTCACTCCTTCTTGGGGTTTTAAGCACGGGGCGTGGCCACGATGGGTTGTCCTCGTGCCTCCTGGCTGCATCCGCGCCGCTCATGGCATTT
>DAWEIC010000122.1:0-4774 GCA_052364855.1 Collinsella sp. | reverse complement strand
GCCTTGACCGAGGTCTTGGCGTTGAGGCTATCGACGAAGCCCAGCGAAATGTAGCCGATGGCCCCACGCGAACGAGATACCACGTCGCGCACCTGGCCCGTACCCGAAAGAACAGCCGAGCGGCGATCGAACGGCGTGCCATCCATCACGATGGTACGGAAGGCCTCGCGCGTACCGGACGCCTCGTCTCGGTTGATGACCTGAATCCTCAGGTCCTCGCCACCGACCTCTTTCCAATTGGTAATCTTGCCGGCGTAGATATCGCGGAGCTGCTCGGTCGAGAGGTTATCGACGGGGTTGTCGTCGTTCACGATGACCGCAATACCGTCGTGGGCAATGACGATGGGAGTCAGGCCCAGATCCTGTTCGTCGGCATTGAGTCCACGGGAGGAGCTGGCGATATCGGCCGTGCCGGCGCTGACGGCCTCGATGCCAGCGGAAGAACCCAAACCGGAAACGAGCACGTCGATGCCGGTCTCCTCCTTAAAGCCCTCGGCCGCAATCTCGGCGATAGGAAGGCAGGTCGTGGAGCCGGCCACGGTAATGGAAGAGCTAGAAGATCCCGAAGAACAGGCGCACAGCGTAAGCGTAAGCACAGCGGCGCTCAGGACCGATACGATCTTTCTCATAGCATCACGCCGATCGCAGCATGGCGCCCACAGGTGCCGTCCTCGTTACGGTAGGAATAAAAGCGGTCGTTCTGACGCACGGTCGAAAGCTGGGTATCCACGATATCATCCGCGTCGACACCGACATCTACCAGCGCCTCGCGAATGGCAGCGGAAAGATCGAGCATGCGAGAGGTACTCGCATCGATGCAAGAGAACTCGGCGGCAAAGCGATCCATGAGTTCCTGGGATACCTCATATTCGTCACCCAAGATATGGGGGCCGATATAGGCGGAAACGTCGCTCGCATCGCAACCGGCAGCATCGCAAAGCGCCTGGCACGCCTTGGCGGAAATACGTGCAATCGTGCCCTTCCAACCGGAGTGCACCACGGCAAATCCGCCGGGGGCCACCAGCACCACGGGAACGCAGTCGGCAAAGCAGAGCAGCACGGGCACGTTATGCGCCGTACAGACGATGGCATCGCAGCCCGCGGCAATCTGCTCGCGGACGTCCTCAAGGTCATCGGCGCCGTTCGAGGTCACCGCAACGATATGGTCACCATGGACCTGATTGGGAACGAGCAGGTTGTGCTCGCACTCGGCGGCACCCATAGCCTCGAGCGCACGACGACGATTTTCTTGAACAGCAAAGGGGTCATCGCCAACATGCGAGCCCAAGTTGAGTGAGGAGTACGCATCTTCGGAAACGCCACCGGCGCGCTCGGTGAAGGCAAAGCGAACATCGGATGTCGCGCCCTCCACCAACGTAACTCCATCATGGTCGACACGCGAAACTTTGTCCGCACGTGCTGCCATACTAAAGCCTCCTAATAACACAAGTACCGCGGCATCGCCGCTACAGCCCGCGTTTATACGGCTGTCATACTTCTCTAAAAGGATACCTGCTGCGCTGGAGGCAATCGTAAAGGGAACGTAAAGAGATTGGAGGTTCTAGTTTACAAAGTCGAAATAAAAAGGGCGCGTCCATACGGACACGCCCCTGTGCACAACAATGCAAAGAACGACTTAGAAGCTACCGCGCTTCAGGAAGTCGGGAAGCTCGAACTGATCGTTGCCGAAGTTAGGAAGCTCGGTGCCACCGACGTTGCGGGTCGGAGCGGCCTGAGCCGGGCTGGTGGCCGGAGCGGTGCGCTGCGGCTCAGCGGAGGCAGCGGCCTTGCTCTGAGACTGCTGAGCAGCAAAGAGCTCGTCCTGACGGTTGACGTTGGAGTCGGAGAAGCCCGTAGCGATGACGGTGATACGCACCTGATCGCCCAGGGACTCGTCGACAACGGTACCGAAGATGATGTTGGCCTCGGGGTCGACGGCGTTGGCGACAACGTCGGCGGCGTCGCTGATCTCCTGGATGCCCAGGTCCTTGGAACCGGCGATGGAGAGCAGCACGCGCGTGGCGCCATCGATGGAGCTCTCGAGCAGCGGGCTGGAGATGGCCTGCTGGGCAGCGTCGACGGCACGGGTATCCCCAGAAGAGGTACCGATACCCATCATGGCGGTACCGGCCTGCTTCATGATGGTCTTAACATCGGCGAAGTCCAGGTTGATGATACCGGGGACGGTGATGAGGTCGGTGATGCCCTGGGTGCCCTGGGAAAGGACGCCATCGGCAATCGCGAAGGCCTCGAGCATGGTGGTCTTCTTCTCGGCGATGTCGAGCAGCTTATCGTTAGGGATGACGATCATGGTGTCGACGCAATCGGAGAGGGTCTTAATGCCCTCCTCGGCGCTCTTCTTGCGCTTGCGGCCCTCGAAGGTGAAGGGCTTGGTCACGACGGCGACGGTCAGCGCACCGACCTCGTTCATCGCGATATCGGCAACGATGGGAGCAGCGCCGGTACCGGTGCCACCGCCCTCGCCGCAGGTGATGAACACCATGTCGGCGCCAGCGAGCGCCTCGGCAATGTCGTCGCGGGACTCATCGGCAGCCTTGCGGCCAACCTCGGGGTTGGCGCCGGCGCCCAGGCCGCGGGTAAGGTCGGTGCCGATGTGCACCTTGATATCGGCATCAGAGATCGCGAGTGCCTGAGCATCGGTGTTGATGGCAACAAACTCGACGCCGCGGATGCCCTCTTCGATCATTCGATTGACCGCGTTGGTACCGCCGCCGCCGACGCCGACCACCTTAATGACGGCAAGGTAGTTGTTGATCTCTGTCTCGTGCATGTCGGTCCTCCGAACAAAGGTTATAGCCATAGCATGGGTCGACCCCTGCGCACATTAACCTTCAGGTTGAAAGTAAATGCAAAGGTAAACCGTATTATGGTTGCACATTATGAACGTATCAGTCAAATAATTGACCGTGAAAACCAAACAAACCAGATAAACGGCGTGGTATGGCCACTCAACAAAGCATCAACCAGCGCTATGAGGTCGGAGCATTCCTAAATGTGTAGTTGCCCGGAGAGCGCACATTGATATACGTTACGCCCTCTACCTGCGAAAGCAACTTGGTGACTACGCGTTCCTTCTTGGCGATATCGTCCGAATCGCCCAGCGACACCTCAATGCCGTTATTGAGGTTTGCCGAGATGGCTTCGACCGAAGGCGTGGAAATATCCTTGACTTGTCCCAAGAACTCGCTCGAAAAACCACGCACATAATCCAGGCCGGCCTTAACGGCCTTGGAGCTCACCGCCTGGCCGGAAACTGGAGCGACATCCGCCGAGACATCAGTCAGCAACACCGCGCCATAGTGCTTAGCGAGCGCCAGTGCGGCATCGATGCCGGTCAGGGTATTTGAGCCCTGCCCTGTCGTGATGACGTTGCCCTGGTCGTCCACTTCGACCGACGTCGACAGCGGGGCGATCCAGGTGTCATCATCCCCGATGGCCCAGGCTAGGTCATCGGAGCTGATATAGGCAATTGCGATGACCTTGCGCTCCATCGGCGTAATGATGAGCGTATGCGGGAACTGACGCTGGACATCCACGCCCGAGACCCACGGATTCTGCTTGAGCTCCTCGGTAATCTGGTCGGGATCGACGTTAAAAAGCGACGTTCCCTCGGGCAAATCGATCAGCTGGATAGCATCGTGCTTCGTCACATGCTCGCTGCCTTGAATCTGAATATCAGTGGCGGTAAACAATCCAGAGTTAATCACCACGATGGCAACGACGACGAGCACGGCCAAGGCGGCCAGAACGCCGCCCACGATTTTGCCTTTGCCTGCAACGACAGAAGCAGCGTCTGATGTTTTATTTACCATCGCCCCAAGTGAAGACAACGGGTTGACGCCTTTTTTACCCGAAGGCTTCTTGGCGGTAGCCGGCACCGATGTCAGCGAGCGCGGTTTCGATGCGCCCAGCGTGCGACCCGGACGCAGCGTTTTAGTTCCCGTCGGTGGCTTAGGAGTTGCCATGGGACGGGCAGGCTTGGCGCCCATAACAGGCTTTGACGTCACCGAGGGACGCGAGGACTTTTTTGCGGCCGGACGATTACCGAGCTGCGAGCCGACGACCGGACGACTGGTCTGTCGAGCATGCCCGACAGACTTAGAGTGCGCGACGGTATTGCGTTGAGGTTTGGCAGGCGCGCCGGAACGCCCTCCGGCGCGGCGGAAGGTGGGTTTCGATGCTCTAGAAGCCGAGGAATTTAACTTCCGGTCTGAGCTCGATGCCATACGCCTCCCTCACCTTTCCGTGCACATGTCTGATAACCGCGGCAACGTCATCGGCCGAGGCAGTTCCGTTATTAACGATAAAATTAGCGTGAACGGGCGAAACTTCCGCGCCGCCAATCGAAAAACCCTTTAATCCACAATCCTCGATAAGCTTGCCCACGCTCGCATCGGGCGGGTTGCGAAAGACCGACCCGCAGGATGCGCGACCCATGGGCTGTGTACGCTTGCGCCTCGTCAGGTACCGCTCCATGCGCTCGCGAATGTCGGCCTTGGGCGCCGGTTTAAGCTTGAGCACACACTCGAGGATGATCTCATTGCGGGGAAGGCTACATTCGCGGTAGCCCCAAGTGATCTCGGACCCCGCATAATGTTTGATACCGGATGCCGGGTCAAACGTTACGACATCCTCAACCAGCGAGCCAATCCACTCGGTCCGTGTGCCGGCATTCATAGATATCGCACCGCCGACCGAGCCAGGGATGCCAACGGCAAACTCAAGGCCCGAGAGGCTACGCGACAGGGCATCG
>DAWEIC010000121.1:0-4796 GCA_052364855.1 Collinsella sp. | reverse complement strand
CGGCGAGGACGCGGCCGATCGCGCCGCGCGCAGCCTTGCCGCCTACGTGGGCCTGGCACATGTGTGTCGTTTCCCCGAGCGCAAGGACTATCCGTGGCGCGAACAGGCGCCCGACGACGCCGTGGTGGCGCAGCGCTGCGAGGCCCTGGGACGCATCGTGCGCGGCGACAACTGCATCATGGTTGCCTCGGCCCGCGCGCTGCTGCGTTGCGTGCCGCCGGTCGAGAGCCGCTACTGGGAGTCCACTACTTTTGCGGTGGGCGAGGAGATTCCCTTTGACGAGGTGCCGCAGCGTCTGGTGGGCATGGGCTACACCAATGCCGGCGCCGCCGACGCGCCCGGTCTGTTCCGTGTGCACGGCGACACCGTCGAGGTGTTCCCCGCACAGGAAAAGGCGCCCGTGCGCATCGAGTTCTTTGGCGACGAGATCGATCGCATCCGCCGCATGGTGAGCTCAACGGGGCAGACCATCGGCAACGAGGACAGTATCGAGATCTTCCCGTGCCGTGAGCTGGCACTTACCGACGAGGCGGTCCACAACATGCATGTGGCGCTCTATCGCGCCAGCCAGGACGACAGCAAGCTGGCGGCGCTGCTCGAGATGGTGGATGCGCGCATCGTCACGCCCGAGCTCGACCGCTTTTTGCCGGTGATGTACGGCCAGACCGTGAGCCCGTTGGCGCACGTGGGCGGCAAGGCGCTCGTGGTTCTGTCCGAGCCGCGCTCGCTGTTCGACGATTGCCTGCGCGCCTACGAGGATATCGAGGCGCGTGCCGGCGAGGCGGGGATTGACCGTCTAGACGGCTTGTACGTGCGCGCCCAGCAGCTCGACTTTGGTGCCCAGCAGCGTTTGAACTACGTGAGCCTCATCCGTGCCGGCGGTGCGGTGACGGCTGAGCTCAAGATTGAGCAGCCTGCCATCGCAGGCTCGGACAACCGTTTTATGACGCGCATCCAGGAGGTCGTGGGCAAACGCTATGCCTGCGTGTTCGCCATCCCCGACCGCGGTGCGCGCGAGTCGATGGAGCTCACCTTTGGCGACGAGGGCATTACCTTTGAGGAGTCGCTGACGGCCGCACCTGAAAATGCCGGCGCTATCGGCGACCGCGTGCGCGTGGCAGCGGCGGATTCCGCCGACCGTGCCGCACGGCAGGAGGCCCATGCTTCCATTCGCGAGCGCCGCGCCGATGCACTCAACGCCCGTTCGCTCGAGGCGGGCGCGGTCCAGGCTGCCGCCGGTGCCGCCGTGCCCACCATCTCGCGCGGACGCGTGACCTTTGTCGATGCCGCCCTGCCGCAGGGCGTGGTGGTGCCCGATGCCAACCTGGCCGTGTTCTCGATCGCCGACCTCAACGCCCGCATGGACGCCAACCGCGCGCGCAGCCGCCGCAAGGTGGACATTACGCAGATCACGTTCCCGTTTAAGCCGGGCGACTACGTGGTGCACGCCACTCACGGCATCGCGCTCTTTAGCGAGATCGCGCGCCAAGAAGTGGGCGGCAAGGAGCGCGACTACTTCTTGCTGGAATATGCCGACGGCGACAAGCTCTACGTGCCGCTCGAGCAGGTCGACCGCATCACGCGCTATGTTGGCCCCGACGGCGACAAGCCGCGCCTGACCAGGCTCAACACCGCCGACTGGACGCGCGCCACCAACAAGGCGCGCAAAAACGCCAAAAAGCTGGCGTTCGACCTGGTCGATCTGTATACGCGCCGCTCGTCGATTACCGGTATCGCCTGCCCGCCCGACACGCCCGAGCAGATCGAGATGGAGGAGAGCTTTCCTTACGACGAGACGCGCGACCAGCTGGAGGCCATCGCCGACATCAAGGCTGATATGGAGGCGCCCAAGCCCATGGACCGCCTGCTGTGCGGCGACGTGGGCTTTGGCAAGACCGAGGTCGCCCTGCGCGCGGCGTTTAAGTGCGTGGACTCCGGTCGCCAGGTCATGGTGCTCTGCCCCACGACCATTCTGGCCCAGCAGCACTACGAGACGTTCTTTGAGCGTTTTGCCCCGTTTGGCCTTGAGGTCGAGGTGCTCAGCCGCTTCCGCACGCCGGCACAGCAGAAGCGCGCGCTCAAGGCGTTTGCCGAGGGCACGATCGATGTGCTCATCGGCACCCACCGTCTGCTTTCGGCCGATGTGAACCCCAAGAACCTGGGCCTGGTGATCATCGACGAGGAACAGCGCTTTGGCGTGCAGCACAAGGAACAGCTCAAGAACCTGCGCGAGCAGATTGACGTGCTCACGCTTTCGGCAACGCCTATTCCGCGAACCATGCAGATGGCCACGAGCGGAGTGCGCGACATGAGCCTGATCACCACACCGCCGACCGGGCGTCGTCCCGTGATCGTGCACGTGGGGGAGTACGACCCCGACGTGGTGAGTGCGGCGATTCGCCTGGAGGTGGGCCGCGGCGGTCAGGTGTACTACGTGTCCAACCGCGTCAAGACCATCGATGATGCCGTGGCGCGCGTGCACGAGGCCGCGCCCGAGGCGCGCGTGGGCGTGGCGCACGGCAAGATGAGCCCGCGCGAGGTCGAGGACGTGATGATTGAGTTCGCGACCAAAAAGATCGATGTGCTCATCGCCACGACCATCGTGGAGAGCGGCATCGACAACGCAACGGCCAACACGCTGATCATCGAGGACTCGCAGCGTCTGGGCCTGGCGCAGCTCTACCAGCTCAAGGGCCGTGTTGGCCGCTCGGCCACGCAGGCATACGCGTACTTTATGTTCCCGGGTGAGCTGCCGCTCACCGAGGAGGCTACGGCGCGTCTGACCGCGCTTTCCGAGTTCCAGGACCTGGGCAGCGGCATGCGCATCGCCATGCGCGATCTGGAGATCCGCGGTGCCGGTTCGCTCATGGGTGCCGAGCAGCACGGCAACCTGTCGAGCGTGGGCTTTGACCTGTTTACGCAGATGCTGGGACAGGCCGTGGCCGAGGCGCGCGGTGATGACGATGCCGGCGTGGAGGCGGCGAGCGTGGGCATCAACCTGCCGGCAGACTACTTCTTGTCCGAGGAGTACATGCCGGCGGTGGACCAGCGCGTGCTCGTGTACCGCAAGCTCGCGGCGGCTGAGGACTTGGAGAGTATCGACGAGGTGCAGGAGGAGACCGAGGCCGCGCATGGCGAGCTGCCGTTGGCGGGACTCAACCTGTTCAACCGCGCGCGTATCCGCATCCGCGGCGAGCGCTTGGGGCTCGAGAGTGTCACGCTCAGCGGCGGACGCATCACGTTTTTGGGCGTCGAGGTGCCCATGAAAGTGGCCTTTGAACTTAAGACCCGCTATGGCGCGGTGAACTTCCCCAAGAGCCGCAAGCTGTCGGTGCCCTACAAGGCGGGTGCCGGTGCGGGCAGCGGCCTGGGTCGCGGTCTCGACGCCAACGACGGCACCGGCCCGGTGGCGGCCGCGCTCATGCTACTGCAGCAGCTGGGCGCGACTGACGATGACTAACGGGTCGACGCTGCAAACGCCCCATTTGGGCAATCTGACCCCATCGAAAGGAAAGCATGTTCGGGTATATCTATAAGAAAGATGCCGCTGCTATCGCGGTTATCCTGGCCTTTTGTCTGCTCGTCGGGTCTTTTTTCGATTACCAAATCTCGAGTGCGCTGTTCAACTCGTCTAGCCTGTTTGGCCGCTTTGTCGAGGCGGCCGGCGAGCTGCCGTTCGAGCTGACGGCGAGCGTCGCGGGCATTATGCTCGTGCGCTCGGCACGTCCCGATTCCAAGGCGAGCAAGTGGCTCGCCGCGCTGGGCGTTCTGATCAACGTAGGCCTGGTCGGCTACGAGATTATCGGATCGCTGCGCGTCGGCGGCAAGCTTATTGCGTTTCAGCTGGTTCTGACGTTTGCATTGGTCATCGCGGCCAACCTCATCGCCTATCGCCTCACGCGCGACACCGACTCCGACGAGCTCACACGCTGGGCGCTGATGGTGCTTGCCGTGTGGGTCGCTCAGGCCATCATCCTCAACGTGGTTGTCAAGCCGCTGTGGTCGCGCCCGCGCATGCGCGTGATCGAGGTCACGCCGGGGCTCAATTTTCAGCCGTGGTGGGTGATTGGCAACCCCGACAAGTGGAGCTATATTGCGACCGGCGTAATCAAGGACGGCTTTAAGTCGTTTGCGAGCGGACACACGGCGCACGCGGCGATCGGCCTTATGCTCGCCGGGCTTCCCGCGGCGGCTTTTACGGAAAAGCCGTCGCGACGCCGCGTGGTCTTTTGGGTCGCTGCCGTGGTCGCGGCGCTCGTCGCCTTTGGCCGTATCGTGATCGGTGCGCACTTTTTGACAGACGTGAGCTGCGGCTTTGCCCTGGTGCTGGCGCTTGAGTGCCTTGCCGCGCGCATTGCCTATCCCAACGGCGTACAATAGCCCCACCTGAATCATCTGGCCGATACCCGGTAAGAGAGGATTGCTATGCTCGCGTTCAACAACGACTATTCCCACGGCGCACATCCGGCGGTGCTGCAGGCGCTCGTCGACACCAACATGGAGCCGCAGCCCGGCTACGGCACCGATGCGCACACCGAGCGTGCCAAGCAGCTTATCCGCGAGGCCTGTCAGGCCCCCGATGCGGATGTGTTCTTGCTAGTGGGGGGCACGCAGACCAACGCCACGGTAATCGACATGTTGCTCGCGCCGTACGAGGGCGTCGTTGCCGCCGAGACTGGCCACGTTGCCTGCCACGAGGCGGGCGCTATCGAGTTTGGCGGCCACAAGGTACTCACCATCCCCGGCTACGAGGGCAAGATGCACGCCGAGGACCTCGAGAACTATATCCAGGTGTT
>DAWEIC010000120.1:444-4817 GCA_052364855.1 Collinsella sp. | reverse complement strand
TGGCGGTACCCGGAGGGCACTCGGCCTTAAAGGCATACGGATCGGCCTTGTAGAGTTTTTCGCCCTCGTTGGTCTCGATAAGGTACTTATAGAGCTGGCCCTGTTCGGCGCCAGGAATAAAGCCTTCCCAAATAGCGCTCGTATGCATGGGCACCAGCGGGTTGGCTTGTTCATCCCAGTTGTTAAATTCGCCAATGACGTGGACGCTCTTTACGTCGGGCGCCCAAACGCAAAAGCGCCAGCCGCGCGTACGGTTTTGCGTGTCGGGGTGAGCGCCCATCTTTTCCCAGCTGCGCTCCCACATTCCAATGCCAAACAGGTAGACATCGTCCTTGGAGAGCTCCGGTGCGTGCGGGGCGGCTTTGCGGGTAGCAGGCTTTTTGGTTGCTGGCTTTAGCTTTGTATCGCTCACGTTTGATCCCATCATGACGCGGCAGCGTGTTGCCTTGGTGACTAGATGCGAAAGGTCCAAGGCTGCACGAATCGAAGGGACGGCGATAGTTCTATGATTCGTTCCACCTCGCGTGCTCGGTGGAACTTTCGGCAGAAACTACGATAACACCTGTACGTTAGTTTTATGGACGAAAGCGGATTTGCGAGGGCGTTTAATCGGTAAGCGACATGTTTATACCACTGGCAGAATTGCCGTGGTAAAACCCTTGACAGTTTTACCAATTAGGGTTTCAAAACTGATAGGCTTACGTTTGGTAAAACGTTTTTAGCAGGTTGTTTACCATTTGACATCGAAAGGCTCGTTTATGAACCACATCGCTGCTCCAAGTGTTGCTTTTATTTTCGATTGCGACGGAACATTGGTTAATAGCTCCCCCGTCTGGGGCCATGCTCAGACCGAGTTATTGCGCCGTCATGGCATTGATGTAACGGTCGACGATTTTGCCCAGTTTGAGCACCTTTCACTGGAGGACGAGTGCCAGGCCTACCACGACACGTGGGGCATTGGCGCGAATGGCGAGGAGCTGTATCTTGAGCTGAGCGACATCTTGATCGATGGCTACTCCAAGGTACCGCCGCGCGAGGGCCTGCTTGCATTTTTGGAGCAGGCGAAGGCGGCGGGCATTGCCATGTGCGTGGCCACGTCCACGCCGGCCGAACTGGTGCAGTCCGCCCTTGCGAGTGCTGGCCTCGATCGCTATATGGAGTTTATTACCACGACGGGCGAGGCGGGGCGCTCCAAGCAGTTCTCCGACGTGTACGAGTTGGCGTTGCGTCGCCTGGAAGAGCGCCATGGGCACAAGTTTGAGCGCGCGTGGGTGTTTGAGGACGCTGTCTTTGGACTTAAGAGCTCTGGTACCGTAGGCTTTAAGCGTGTGGGCATCTATGACCCGCACGGCCGTATGGAGCGCGACGAGGTGCGTACCAACTGCGACATCTTTATCGACAGCTATGAGGACCTGGACCTGGCCCACGTTCTTGAGTTTGAGGGTTAGGCGAGGGCCGTGGCTTGCAAAGTATTAGTGGTTTGCGGCTCGCCGGTGGTGACGAGTGCGGATCTGCTTCGCCAGCTGGCAGGGGGGTGCGACCACGTTGTCGCTGTGGACCGCGGCCTGGACGCTCTGTTAGGCGCTGGCTTGAGCTGCGACGTCTACGTGGGCGACGCCGATACGGTAAGCGACGCCGGCCGCGCGTTGGTCGATGCCGCCGTGGCGTTTGAGGTAGAGCGCCACAACCCCTACAAGGACTATACCGACCTGGCTCTGGCGCTCGATTCCGTTCGTCGCCGCTGGCCGGGTGCCGAAGTGGTAGCAACCTGCGCCACCGGCGGCCGGCCCGACATGGCCCTGTCTGTGTTAGGGCTACTGGCAGGCTATGCGGACGCCCCCGTCTGGATCGAAGAAGACGAAGTGACGGCCAGAATCCTGCACCAGGACGAGACCTGGACCATTGAGGGCGCCGAGGGCAAAACCTTCTCCATCATCGCCATAGCCCCCAACACCAAGGTAAGCGAACGCGGCCTAGAATGGGAGCTAGACCACAGCCCCCTAGGCCTGTTAGCCGACACCGGTATCTCTAATGTCGTAAGGAAAACGGCCAAGATCCAAGTCCACCAAGGCGTCGCGATCGCCTACCTCTACAAGTGAAGTATCGCCGCGTGAGGGTTTTATCGGGACGGTGAGCAAGTAAGTTTTGGCACATTACAGTTTGAGTCGTCCGAAAGGGCGGCTCTTTTCCGTTGCATGGTTATACGATTGAGCCGTACCGGTGGTCGCTGGCCGACCGCCCCGGACGGCCGTCAGCCCCTGCCCCGTAGAGGGCCCGGGACGTGTTGCCGCCGGGGCGGGAGGGGCCGCGGGGAACGACTGATAGAGATGTGCCGGGCCCGGACCGGGCCACGGCCGGGTAATGTGGGTGTCGCTTCCGCGGCTTACGGCCGGCTCAAGGGAGAGGATACACCATGCCTGCAGCAGAGACGCCCGTGGCCTACCTGGGGATCGACGTCGGGAAGAGCTCGCACAGCGCGTGCGCGCTCGATGCGGGAGGGGGCGTCGCCTTCAGGGCCGAGCTGGCCAACAGGCCCGACGACATCGACCGGGTGCTCGAGCGGGCCGGCTCCGGCGCGCTGGTCGTCGTCGACCAGAAGCGAAACATCGGCGCGCTGGTCCTCGCGCGCGCCCATGCGCACGGGAACCCCTGCGCCTACCTGCCCGGATATGCCGAGAAGCAGGCCCGCGGGATGTTCCCCGGCATCGCGAAGACCGACGCCATCGACGCCGAGGTGATCGCGCGCACCGCGCTCGGCGTGCCCCGCGCCCTCAGGCCGGCGCCCGAGGAGCCCGAGGGGACCGCCTCGCTGCGGATCCTGTCGTCGCAGCGCGAGTTCGCGTCGTCCGCCAGGACCCGCGCGAAGAACAGGCTGCGCGCGACCCTGCTCGAGGCCGACCCCGCGCTCGAGGGCGCGGTCGACCCGTCGAGCCGCTGGCAGGTGTCGATGCTGGCCGAGTTCGGCGGGGCCGCCGGGTGCTCGGCCGCCGGCTGGCGCAGGTTCTCGAGCGCCGCCAGGCGCGCGGGCGCCCCCGCCGCGGGGGCCAGGAGGCTCTGGGAGGCGCTGCTGGCCTCGTCGCGCTCGGGAAGGCGGCTCCCGGCCGGCGAGGACGTCGCGGTCCGGATGCTGGCCCGGGAGATAGCCTCCCTCGACGCCGACATCGAGGAGCTCGACTCGCTCGTGGCCGACTCGCTGGCGGGCGACGAGGTCTACGAGTGCCTCCTCACGGTGCCCGGGATCGGCCCCAAGACCGCCGCGGCGCTGGTGACGTCGATCGACATATCCGCGTTCAGGGGGCACGACGAGCTCGCGAGCTATTGCGGCGTGGCGCCGTCCGATAGGCGCTCCGGGAGCAGCATCAGGTCGACATCGCCGCAGCACGGCGGGAACAGGCAGCTCAAGAACCTGCTCATATTCAGCTGCAACTCCCTCATCGGCACGGACAACAGGTTCGGGAGGTACTACGGGGAGTGCAGGGCGAGGGGGATGAGGCACAGCAAGGCGCTGAAGGCGGTCGCGAGGAAGAGGCTCAAGGTCATCTACGCGATCATGCGCGACGCCGTCCCGTACGCGGCCTAGCGGGCGGCGGGATCAACCGAAGGGGAAGCGGGGGCGCCGGGCGCCCGGATGCGTCATGCCGAAATGGCGCGAAGCACGCGGTTGACAAAACTATAGAGACACGTCCCAGGAAAACCCGTAAGGCAGGGCAACTACCCAAAAAAAGTCCTTGCATCCCCGAAGATCTTCCCCTATAGTACTGCCTCGTCACGGGGGCGTAGCTCAGCTGGGAGAGCGCTTGACTGGCAGTCAAGAGGTCAGGGGTTCGATCCCCCTCGTCTCCACCATCGTGAATGTACGGCCACTCAATCGAGTGGCCTTTTTTATTTGCAATATCTTTTGATCCCCATTTGGGGAGAGACTTCAAATGGGGATGTTTCAAAGCCGCCAGATTGAAGCTTGCTCCTAAATACGAGGTTGCGCGCCAGCTTTTCCTTCTACTCCAAAAAGTTCATAACCAGAGAGACCATAGATTCTTTTTCTTCAGGTCTAGACTCAGCAATCATGAGCGCGACAGCAACAAGCGTGCTGTCTGCGATTCGTTTATCTAAGCCGCGAAAAAGCAGTCCGTTGCGATCTAGATAGTAGAGAAAGAGGCTGCTTCCGATTCGCTTGTTTCCATCGAGAAATGAATGGTTTTTGATGATGAGGTACAACAGATTTGCTGCTTTTTCCTGTACGGATAGATAGAGGTCTTGGCCACCAAACGACTGGTTGATTACCGAGATACTGCTGCGGAAGGACTCATCTTTTTCTACGCCAAACAGGTCGCTCGTAAATCGGCTGCGCATTTGGGCTATTAATCTCATACAGA
>DAWEIC010000120.1:0-434 GCA_052364855.1 Collinsella sp. | reverse complement strand
AGCTCATATTCGAGTGCGTATATCCCAGTTTGTCCCTTGGGCCGATCAATGGATTCACGATCGTACTCATCGAGCAGCTTAAAGACATCTATATAGCTTTCAACTATATCGAGTATCTCGCGAGAACCGAGATCCTCGGGTAGACGTTCAATAATCTGCGCGACTGTCCCTAGTTGTTCGAGTCTACGTTCGTTTTCAACGTGTCCTTGAATAATAAACTTATGGAGCACATTGGTTGCCCAGCGACGGAATTCAATACCGCGTTGAGATTTAACGCGGTATCCAATGGACAATATCATGTCTAAGCTGTAATGATCAGTTTGATATCTTTTGCCGTCAGCGGCAGTTGTCGCAAATTTTGCGACAACTGAATCATCGTCGCTTAGTTCTTCCTTTAAAGCGTTGTTGATATGCTTGCCGATTGTTTTGACATC
>DAWEIC010000119.1:0-4849 GCA_052364855.1 Collinsella sp. | reverse complement strand
CATAGACCTTCTGGTCATGCCTTGCCTTTTGAATGACAAATTGTCGCTCTGGACGTCGCGCAGCGTCGAGCCGTTACGCCGTTCGGCAGAACGGCGTAACCTACAGATCTCCTCCCGCACCCAGCAGCTTGCGCATGACCTGTTCGGGGTTAACCGAGCCGTCGCGCGGG
Organism: Collinsella sp.; assembly: GCA_052364855.1. Classification (GTDB taxonomy): domain Bacteria; phylum Actinomycetota; class Coriobacteriia; order Coriobacteriales; family Coriobacteriaceae; genus Collinsella. Next base: position 4,679 of record DAWEIC010000119.1, on the reverse strand, counting down.
GCCAGGGCGGTGATCTTCTTCTGCATCTTGTACTCGTGCAGCTCGTCCTCGAGCTGGCGCACGCGAGCACGGAGCTTTTCATTCTCGCGCTCGCGCTCCTCGGCACGCTCCTTCATATCAAGGATGCGCACCACGCCGGCAAGGTTAATGCCCTCGTCGGTCAGCTGGTTGATGAGCTCCAGGCGCTCGATATCGGCACGCGAATACAGACGCGTGTTGCCGCCCGAGCGCTGGGGGTTCACCAGGCCCTTGGACTCGTAGACGCGCAGAGTCTGCGGATGCATGCCGGTCAGCTCGGCCGCCACGCTGATCATGTACAGCGGTTTGTTCCTATTGTCCTCGGCCATGCTACCTGACCCCTTTCCGTCTCGTTATCGTCCATCATAAGCCCGCGGGCGCGGGCGTGCGCCACGACCGCCCTAGTACGTCGCCTTGTAACGGTTGACCTTCTCGCGGTAGTCGCGCGTGTCGGCCTCACGCAACTTGGCCATGGCGTCGCGCTCATCATCGGATAGGTTCGTGGGGACCTGCACCTTGATCTCGACAAGCAGTGCACCGGTGCGCCCGCGATGCTTAACGTCGGGCGCGCCCATCTCCTTAAAGCGGAACTTCTTGCCCGTCTGGGTACCCGCGGGCACCTTCAGACGAACCGTCGCACCACCGGGCGTCGGCACGTCCACCGTGCAGCCGAGCGCCGCCTCGTAGACCGAGACCGGTACCTCCATGGTCACGTCGGCACCTTTGCGCTTAAACAGCGGGTGCTCCTCCACATGCGTGGTCACGACCAGGTCGCCGCGCTCGCCACCCGCAACGCCGTACTCGCCGCGACGCTTGTAGCGTAGCTTGCCGCCGTCGACCGCGCCCGCGGGCACCGAGACCGTAATGGTCTGCTGCTCGCCTGTCGAGGGAATGCGATAGGTGACCTTGTGCGTCACGCCGCGAAACGCGTCCTCGGCCGTCACATCGACGGTCAGCGACAGGTCGCCGCCCTTGCGAGAACGGCTGCGACCCGCGCCGGCACCGGCAGCGCCCGCAGCCCCGGCAAAGCCCGAGCCCCAATCGCTGCCCCAGGCGCCGTTGCCGCTAAAGATGCTGTCGAAGATGTCGCCCCAGCCGCTGGCACCCGCGCCGGCACCGTAGCCGCCGCCATACGCGCCGCCCGCGCCCGGCATGCCGCCAAACATGAGCATCTGGTCGTACTCTTTGCGCTTCTTCTCGTCCGAAAGCGTCTCGTAGGCCTCGCTGATCTCCTTGAACTTGGCCTCGTCGCCGCCGGCATCGGGGTGATATTTTTGCGCGAGCTTGCGAAACGCGCTCTTGATCTCTTTGTCGGAGGCGCTCTTGGATACGCCCAGGATGTCATAGAAGGTTTTGCCTGCAGCCATCGTAGCTCCTCTCCTGTTTCATCCGCCGCCCAGCGGGCGGCGGCTCATGCTTTCATATGGCACTAGGCCAGAAAGGGCCCCGGGTGTTGCCCCGGGGCCCTTCTCAATTACTCCTCGGTGCTCTCGGCCGTATCGGCCGCAGCATCCTCGGGCGCCGCTTCGGGCTCCGGTGCGGGGCGTTTCTCGCCGCCGTAGGTCACCGTCACCATCGCGGAACGCAGGATGCGATCCGCCATGCGGTAGCCCTTCTGGTACACGTCGTTGACGGTCTCGTCGTACTGCGATGCGTCCTCGACGCGGCCCACAGCCTGGTGCTCGAGCGGATCGAACGCCTCGCCCTTGGGATCGATGGGCTCAACGCCCTCGTGCGCAAACACATCGAGCAGCTTGGCATGAACCGCATCGACGCCGTCGACGAACTGCTTAAAGTCGTCGGAAAGCTCTTGGCTGCGGGCATGGTCGATCGCGCGCTCGATATCGTCGATCACCGGCAACAGCGCGGTGACAAGCTTCTCGGTCGCGCGCTCGCGCTCGGCGATGCGCTCGTTGGCGGTGCGGCGACGGAAGTTCTCCCAGTCGGCCTGCAGGCGGGCGGTGCGCTCGGTAGCGTCTTTCGCCTTGTCCTCGGCGGCCTTCTGAGCCTCTGCCGCAGCATCGAGCTCGCTGCGCACGTCGGCAAGCTCCTTTTGGGCCTGCTCGAACTTGAGCTTAAAGTCGTTGTCGGCGGCTTCTTCACCGGCGCGGATAGCGGCTTCCACCATCTCGTCCTCGGTCATCGTCGCCTCCTTGTTGGAATCCTCTACCTGGTTCTCGGCAGCCTCGGCGGCCTCGGCCTCGTTGGCCTCGGTATCGTCGACGGCCTCTACGGGAATCTTCACGTCCTTCTCCTCAGAGTCAACGGGGGCGGCGCCAGCGGCAGCCGCCTCCGTGCGAGCTTTACGGGCGGACATGATTACTTGTCCTCGTCGTCCACAACCTCGTAGTCGGCGTCGACAACGTCATCGTCGGCAGGCTGGGCACCGGCGGCGCCGTCGGTCTGCTGCTGAGCGTCGGCGTAGACAACCTGGGCCAGCTCGTAGGCCACGGACTGCAGGGACTCGCCAGCGGCCTTGATGGCCTCGACGTCAGAGCCCTCGAGCGCCTTCTTGGCGTCGGCGATAGCGGCCTCGGCCTTGGACTTCACGTCGGCGGAAACCTTGTCGCCCAGCTCGTTGAGGGTCTGCTCGGTGGAGTAGCACAGGCTATCGGTCTGGTTGCGGACCTCGACCTCTTCCTTCTGCTTCTTGTCCTCCTCGGCATGAGCCTCGGCGTCCTTGACCATACGATCGACCTCGTCGTCAGACAGAGCGGTGGAGCCGGAGATAGTGATCTGCTGCTCCTTGCCGGTGCCCTTGTCCTTAGCGGAGACCTTGACGATGCCGTTGGCGTCGATGTCGAAGGTGACCTCGATCTGCGGCACGCCGCGGCGGGCAGCCGGGATACCGGTCAGCTGGAACTTACCGAGCGACTTGTTGTCGCGGGCAAGCTCGCGCTCGCCCTGGAGCACGTTGATCTCGACGCTGGTCTGGTTGTCGGCTGCGGTGGAGTAGACCTCGGTCTTGGAGGTCGGGATCGTGGTGTTGCGGTCGATCATCTTGGTCATGATGCCGCCCATGGTCTCAACGCCCAGCGACAGCGGGGTTACGTCGAGCAGCAGGATGCCCTCGACGTCACCGGTGAGCACGCCGCCCTGGACGGCAGCGCCGTCGGCAACGACCTCATCGGGGTTCACGGACATGTTGGGCTGCTTGCCGGTCATGGTCTTGACCAGATCCTGGACAGCGGGCATACGGGTGGAGCCGCCGACGAGGATGACCTCGGTCAGATCGGAGAGCTTGAGCTTGGCGTCGCGCAGGGCGTTGGTGACAGGCTGCTTGCAACGCTCGAGCAGGTCGCGGGTGATCTTCTCGAACTCGGCGCGGGTCAGCGTGTAGTTGAGGTGCAGCGGGCCGGACTGGTTCATGGTAATGAACGGCAGGTTAATGGTGGACTGCTGCGCCGCGGAGAGCTCCTTCTTGGCGTTCTCTGCAGCCTCCTTCAGACGCTGCAGGGCCATGGGGTCCTGACGCAGATCGACGCCGTTCTCCTGCTGGAACTTGTCGGCCATCCAGTCGATGACGCGCTGATCCCAGTCGTCGCCGCCCAGGTGGTTGTCGCCCGAAGTGGACAGGACCTCAAACACGCCGTCGGCGAGGTCGAGGATGGAGACGTCGAAGGTGCCGCCACCCAGGTCGAAGACCAGGATGCGCTGGTCGGTGCCCTGCTTGTCCAGGCCATAGGCAAGAGCGGCAGCGGTCGGCTCGTTGACGATACGCTTGACGTTGAGGCCGGCGATCTTACCGGCATCCTTGGTGGCCTGACGCTGGGCGTCGTTGAAGTAGGCCGGGACGGTGATGACGGCGTCGGTGACGGTCTCGCCCAGATACTTCTCGGCGTCGGCCTTCATCTTTGCGAGCGTCATGGCGCTCACCTGCTCGGCGGTGTAATCCTTGCCCTCGATGTCGACGACGGCACGGCCACCCTGGCCCTCCTTGACCTCATACGGCACGGTCTTGATCTCGGAGGTGCACTCGGAGTACTTGCGGCCCATGAAGCGCTTGATGGAGAACACGGTGTTCTTGGGGTTGGTGACAGCCTGGTTCTTAGCGGCCTTACCCACGACACGGTCGCCGTCAGCACGGAAGCCGACAACGGACGGGGTGGTGCGGTCGCCCTCGGCGTTCACGATAATGGTCGGAGAACCGCCCTCGAGGACGGCCATAGCGGAGTTAGTAGTACCAAGGTCGATACCAAGAATCTTACTCATTAGAAATTCCCTCTCTCTTTTGCGTTCGCGCCGCCTCGACGGTCTGTCGCGCGGCGCTTCGGCTTGTCTTTCAGGATGTAGTGTATCCCCTTATGGGCCGGAATATACAAAATCTAAGTCAATTCATATAAGATTTCTTATTGCCGAGAGTTTAGGTTCGCAAATGCGCAGGTAGACGTACTGTTTGAGTTCTGGGCAAATCTATTGAGATCTATGTAGAGATGGCTGAGGTTTGGGTCGGAGCCACACGGAGCGGTCTTGGGACGACCCCGAGGAAAGCGCGACCCATTTTAGACGTCAATTCTGGGACACGCTTTCCAAAAGTTCGCTCAATCGCTCATTATTACGAGTCACCTTTAGCTAACATTTACGCAGCTCAGCGGCCCCACCTGCACGTTTTTTAGTAAACCTTGGCATACTCGGCGAACGGTATGAAGATGCCGGCCAGA
>DAWEIC010000118.1:4295-4942 GCA_052364855.1 Collinsella sp. | reverse complement strand
CGCTCTAGGCCTAGCCCAAAACCACCACAAAGGGACAGGCACCTTTGTGGTGGTTTTTTATTGCTCCAGCATGCTGGGGTCGAACTCGCTTGCCGGAATCACGCGATAACCGTGGCGGAGCAGAAGGTCGACGAAGACACCGTTGCCCGGTGTGAGTTTGCCGCTGAACGTTCCGTCGTAGATGCGGCCCGCGCCACACGAGGGGCTACGATCCTGAAGGATGCATGCAGTGATCTCGGACGGGCCGCCCGCCTGCTCGCACATATCGAGTGCGCGCTGGGCGCCCAGGCGAAACTCGCGATCGACCAAGATACCCTCGCAGGTACGGACCTCGCCGTTCACAATCTCGGACGGCTTACGCGGTGTGGGCAGGCCGCCAAAGACCTCGGGGCACACCAACAGGACCTCGGTCCCCGTACGCTCGCAGGCCTCGACCAACGCGCAGTGGTAATTATCGAGCCCGTTATACTTGCAGCTCTCGCCCATCAAACAAGCACTCGCCACGATCTTCATTTCCATCCCTCTCAAGCAAAACGCCCCATTTGAGAAAGCTGCTCAAATGGGGCGTCGGCGTTTACTGGCTCGGCCGCGGCTTTACTGCTGCTTTGGCATCAGCGGATTCTCGCGCGTGAGGAGATTCATGAACT
>DAWEIC010000118.1:0-4285 GCA_052364855.1 Collinsella sp. | reverse complement strand
TCCTCGCCCGTGATGGTCTCCTTCTTGTACAGATAACGAGCAAGCTCATGGAGCTTGAACTTGTTCTCCTTGAGGATCTGCAGGGCGCGATCATGCGCGTCCTCGATCAGCTTGGCGACAATCGCGTCCACACGCTCGGCCGTGCCGGGGGCGCAGGTGAGCGACGTGTCCTGATTGAGATACGCGTTCTGCACGGTACCGAGCGCCATCATGCCAAACTCGTCGGACATACCAAAGCGCGTCACCATGTTGCGGGCGAGCTTGGTGGCCTGCTCGATATCGTTAGCGGCACCGGTCGTCATCTCGCCAAAGATGAGCTCCTCGGCCGCACGGCCACCGCAATAGACGGCGAGCTTGTCCAAGACCTCCTGGCGCGTCGTCAGGAAGCGCTCGTCCTCCTCGACCTGCATGGTGTAGCCCAGAGCGCCACTCGTGCGCGGCACAATGGTGATCTTGGTGACCGGTGCGGAACCCTTCTGGCGGGCGGCAACGATGGCATGGCCGATCTCGTGGTAGGACACAACCTGCTTCTCGTGGTCGGACAGCACCGTGGACTTACGCTGCTGGCCGGCAATGACGACCTCCACCGACTCCTCGAAGTCGTCCTGGGTTGCACGCTTGCGACCCTCGCGAACGGCGCGCAGGGCGCCCTCGTTGATGATATTGGCCAGGTCGGCGCCCGAGGCACCGGGCGTGGCGCGGGCAATCGCGGTCAGATCGATCGGCGGCTGGGTCTTCACGCTCTTGGCGTGGAGCTCGAGGATGTTCTTACGACCGGTCAGATCGGGCAGCTCAACGGGGATGCGGCGGTCGAAGCGGCCGGGGCGCAGCAGGGCCGGATCAAGGCTGTCGGGACGGTTGGTCGCAGCGAGGACGACGATGCCCTTGTGGTTATCGAAGCCGTCCATCTCGGTCAGCAGCTGGTTGAGCGTCTGCTCGCGCTCGTCGTTGCCGCTAAAGCCGCCGCCGTCACGCTTTTTGCCGATGGTATCGATCTCGTCGATAAAGACGATGCATGGGGCCTTTTCCTTGGCCTGCTTAAACAGATCGCGAACCTTAGCGGCGCCACGGCCGACGAACATCTCAACAAACTCAGAACCAGAAATACTAAAGAACGGAACGCCCGCCTCGCCGGCAACAGCCTTGGCAAGCAGGGTCTTACCCGTACCCGGAGGGCCGACAAGAAGAGCACCGCGCGGCAGCTTGGCGCCGATCTCCTCGTAGCGCTGCGGCTTCTCCAGAAAGTCGACGACCTCCTTGAGGGACTCCTTAGCCTCTTCCTGGCCGGCGACGTCCTTAAAGGTCACGCCCACGTCCTTGGAGGCGATCACGCGCGCACCGGACTTGCCCAGTCCACCGCCGCCAAAACCACCGCCGCCAAAGTTCATCGACGGGCCGTCATCACCCATGGCCTTCTTCATGCGGCGGTTGAGCCACCAGCCAATCAGGAAGAAAATCGCCATGGGAAGAATGAGGGTGAGCAGGTAGTAGGTCATCAGACCCGAGTTCTTATCGGGAACGACTGACTCAAGCGAGGCGCCAGATTCAAGCACGCGATCGGTAAAACCCGCATCATTCGGCACACCGGTCGTCTTGTAGGCGATGTTCTCGTCCTCGCCCTTCTTGGTGTAATAAATCGTGTAATCGTCCGTGTTGTACTCGACCTTGTCGACACTCTTCTTATCGAGCGCTTTGACAAACGTCGAATAATCGGTCTTCGTAATCTGCTGCGTGTGACCGATGTTGGGGAACAGAACGGTCGAGAGCACGAGGTAGACGACGAAGGCGATGAGCACGTAGAGGATCATATTCCGTCTACGTTTGTTGTCATCCATCTCCATCTGCTTGAACTCCATCTACTGGGGTTGATAATGATATCTAGAATACCCAACCCGGACGGCGATAAACCGACGCCGGGCACGAAAGGACAGAGATGGCATCACTGTAAGTCGGCAAGGTTCAAATCTATACAGGCGACGGCAAGGGCAAGACGACGGCTGCTTCGTGACGCGCGAGGATGTCGAAGCGCTGATCGCGATAAAGCCCGCCACCACGGAGCTCGTGCTCACCGGCCGGGGCTTGCTGCCCCTCGCGAACCTCGCCGACCTTGTCACCGAAATGCGCCCCATCAAACACTACTTCGACGAAGGACTCCTAGCCCGCCAAGGCATCGAATACTAGCCATTGGGGACGTCCCGAATGGCTAGGCGGTGGCGCGGCCGAGCCAGTTTCCGCTGTGATGGTAGACGATGAACATGGTTGCGGTGATTACCCAGGTTACGGGGTAGACCAGCAGTAGATGCTCAAGCGACGGATCGAAGGGCATGATTGCAAACACCCAGATCACCCTCAAGACAACGGTGCCAAAGATGGTGAGCATCATAGGCTGCAAGCTCACGCCGGCGCCGCGAATGGAGCCCGACGCGTTTTCGATAATCGAGAAGATCGCGTAAAACGGCGCGATGAAATGAAGAATCGTCGTGGTGTACGCCGAAATCGAAGCATCGTCGACAAACAGACGCGACAACGGACCCGAGAACACCAGCAGCACGGCAGACAGGCCACCAATGAGCATAAACGACAGCACGAGCGACGTATGGTAGCCCTTGCGCATGCGCTCGTAGTTGCGCGCGCCAAAGTTCTGCGCCGAGAACGTAGTGATCGATACGCCGAGCGCCTCGGTCACCATCCAGATAATGCCATCCAGGCGCCCAGATAGACCCCAAGCAGTCGTGACATCGGCGCCAAACGAATTAACCGACACCTGGATCAGCACGTTCGAGATCGAATAGGCAGCCGATTGAAAACCGAGTGGCAGACCACACGAGATCATACTCTTGCAAATACCGCGATCGATACCGAGCTTAGACAGCGAAAGACGCCATGCACCCGGAGCGCGCATCATGCGCAACACGATCATCGTTGCATTGGAGCAAATGGTCAGCGCCACTGCGATGCCGCAGCCCAGCGCCTCCATATGCAACACAGCGACAAAGATGATATCCAGCACCACGTTAACAAGGCAGCCAGAGGCAATGATCACGGCGGGCCCGCGCGTGTCGCCCACGGCACGCAGCAGTGCGGTTCCCATATTCAGCAGCAGCGCCGCAACCATCGCGGCAAAATAACAGCGAGCATAGGCCACACCCTCGGCCAATAGTTCATGCGGCGTGTTCATAAGCACCAGCATGGGCTCAACGAACACTATGCCAAGAATCGAGAAAGCGATACCGCCCACCAGCGCGAGCGTCATGGCTGTATGGACCGAACGACTCAGTCGTTCATCATCGTGCTGGCCAAAATACTGACCGGTAATGACCGCGCAGCCGGCGCCGACGCCAACGCAAAAGCCAATGCAGAGCTCGGTGAGCACCATCGTGGCTTGAATGCCACCCAGCGCGAGCTTGCCGCCAAACTGGCCAACGATATACGTACCGATAAGCGTGTAGGCCTGCTGAAAAAACGAACTAAAAAAGATGGGAACGCACAGCGACAGCAGCTGTTGCCAAATGACACCCTGCGTTACATCGATAGCCGTAGATTTCTTAGCCACACGCCCTCCCCGCCAGCATACGTCAAACAACATAACGGCAATTTAAGACCAAAGCAAATACCAGCTTAGCACCGACTGGCGGCGACCGAAACACCCCGAATTAGAGCGCGGTGCGGAAAACTGCCTAGTGATACAAACCCGGCTGGTAGTGATACTCATTGCTCACGTGCGGGCACAGCTGCCAAAAGGCGACGGCGCTCGCCGCGGCCACGTTAAGCGAATCGACCCCGTGCGCCATCGGAATGCGCACCGCGTGGTCACAGCCGGCAATGGTCTTGGCGCCCAAGCCGGCACCCTCGGTACCCATAAAGATTGCCAAGCGGTCAATCTCCTGCAGCACGGGATCGTCCAGCGATACGGAATCGTCCGTCAACGCCATAGCGGCACACGAAAAACCGGCATCGTGCAACGCGCTCAGACCATCATGCGGCCACACACGAGCCTCGCTGCCAATGCGCGTCCACGGCACCTGAAACACGGTGCCCATGCTCACGCGGGCCGAGCGACGGTACAGCGGGTCGCAGCACGTCGGGCTGACCAAAATACCGTCAACGTTCAATGCGGCAGCCGAGCGGAAAATAGCGCCAACATTGGTGTGATCGACAATACCCTCAAGCACGCACACACGCACCGGACGATCCCCCGCCGCCTCGACGACACCGCCCAAGAACTCATCAACCGGAATCTGACGCGGGCGACGGAACGCCGCGAGCGCACCACGCGTCACGTTAA
>DAWEIC010000117.1:0-4964 GCA_052364855.1 Collinsella sp. | reverse complement strand
CGTCCATGTCGCGGGCGTGGGGCACCTTTTTGGCGATGTCGGCGGCGTGTGCGGCAATCTTGGTGGCCATGAGGCCGTCGAGCACGTCCTGGGCGTTGGGCAGGCACAAGTGCTCGGCCGGCGTCACGTAGCACAGGAAGTCGGCGCCGGAGCTGGCGGAGATAGCGCCGCCGATGGCAGCGGTGATGTGGTCGTAGCCCACGCCGATATCGGTCACCAGCGGCCCGAGCACATAGAACGGGGCATTGTGGCACAGGCGCTTCTGCAGTTTCATGTTGGCGGCGATCTCGTCGAGCGCCATGTGACCCGGGCCCTCGACCATGACCTGGACGCCGGCGGCCCAAGCGCGCTTGCACAGCTTGCCCAGCTCGATCATCTCAGCGGTCTCGGTGGCATCGTTGGAGTCGTAGAGGCAGCCCGGGCGGCAGGAGTCGCCGAGCGAAATCGTCACGTCGTACTCGTGGCAAATCTCGAGCAGCTCGTCAAAGTACTCGTAGAAGGGGTTTTCGTTGCCGGTGACCTCCATCCAGCCAAACAGCAGCGAGCCGCCGCGACTGACGATGTTCATCAGGCGGCCGGTCTCCTTAAAGGTCTTGGTGACCGACTTGTTGATGCCGCAGTGGATGGTCATAAAGTCCACGCCATCCTCGGCGTGCGCGCGCACGACCTCGAACAGGTCGTCCTTGGTCAGCTTGACCAGCGGCTTTTCCATGTAGCCGATGGCGTCGTACATGGGGACGGTGCCCACCATGAGCGGCGTCTCGTCGATGAGCTGCTGGCGGAACTGGCGCGTCTTGCCCGAGTTGGAGAGGTCCATGATGGCGTCGGCGCCAAAGTCCTCGGCGATCTTGACCTTCTTCCATTCCTCGGCGGCATCGGCCTTGTCGCCCGAGATGCCCAGGTTCACGTTGACCTTTGTGGACAGGCCCTCACCGACGCCAAAGGCGCGCATGCCCTTTTTGATATGCACGATGTTGGCGGGAATGGCGATGCGGCCGTCGGCCACGCGCTCGCGGATGTACTCGGGGTCGCGATGCTCGCGCTCGGCGACCTCCTTCATCTGCGGTGTGATCTGCCCGGCGCGGGCGAAGTCGATTTGCGTGACGAGCTTGGGCTCGGTCTGTGTGCTCATTGGCACGGCTCCCTTCGTTGGCATTACCCATATCAGGTTTGCGGGTCAGGGCGGGCGCGCCCAGTCTCAGCCTGCCGTCTTGTCCTGCAAGCTCCCCGTTTATGTGGTGGGCTCAAGTATAGCTCGAATGGGTACGATTGACGCGATGAGCATGCCCGTGGGGAGGCGAACATGGAAGACAAGCATCTATATCGAGAGACACAGTGGGACGTGTCGGCCGAGGAGGGCCGTGCCCATCATGGGCTGGTCGCAATCGGTTTTGCGATCCTTGTCGTGATGGTGATTGTCTGTTGTATCTGGACGTTTGGTGGTCGTGGCGGCGCTGTATGGGAGTTCGAGGCTGATGATGGCCTACCGATTATGACGGTGAGGAGTACCGGCGGTAATGCCAATACGCTCGCCATTCCGGGCGATTATTGGTACCCGCGCGATGAGTTTGTGCAGTTGCAGCTGAGTGGTGGGTCCATTCCAGGTGAAGAAATCGAACGCGTGACGTTTGACGCGGCGCTCAAAACGCTGACGGTGAAGCTCAAAGATCAAGGAGATGTGCCCACGACCATGGATATCGCCCTGACGGAATGGCGTCTGGAGCCTCCGACGGGTGTTGCGGTTTCCGAGGTTGAGCACGTCAAGATTGTCTATCAGGACGGTTCGACAAACGGGATTGCAAAGGCCGACGGTCTAGCAGAATAGGTGTCGAGCCTAGCCAGCCAATTCATAAAAGTTGCGGTGGAATAGTTCCTGATTGTGCGATAAAAGGCTCAAATAGGAACTATTCCACCGCAAGTTATATAGAGAAGGCTGAGCGGGTCAGTTTTGGGTGGCGGGTCTAGAGCATCTGTTCGTTGATGAACACGAGGGTGCCTGGGTATGAGATCTCGGGGGCGTGGCGATAGCCGATGTTGAACTCGGTAAGACCGGCGGCGTCCTCGAGCTTGTTTTCTGCCATCCAGCGCACCATGGAGCCGCGCGCCTTTTTGCTGGCGGTCGAGCGCTGGATGGGCTTGCCGTTGCGGACACCTTCGCCAAAGAGACAAGTGACGGTTGTGGCGTCGCCTGCGAGATGGGGTAGAACGGCCTTGGCGTACTCCGCGCTGGCAAGGTTGACGACCGTGGTGTTGGAGCCGGTCGGCGCAATGGCGCATGCAAGTTTGTCGCCCCAAAACGTATAGAGATCGCGAGCGCCGTCGACGGCGAGCTTGGCTCCCATTTCGAGCCGATAGGGCTCAACGCCATGGAAAGGCCGCACGCATCCGTACAATCCGGAGAGGATCCAGAGATGGTTTTGCAGCCAGTCGAGCTGTGCAGCATCCATGACCTCGGGCGCCATGCTTTGGTATTGGATGCCGTGGTAGGACATGACGGCGGGGGAGATTCGGCGCGCGAGATCGGGATCGGCGAGGTCGGCATCGCTCAGGACGGGCATAAATTCGTGAAGCGTATCCAGGCACGTTGTAAGCAGCCTGTCGCTCACGTTCCAAAGGGCCTGAAGACCTGCCGCGCCATCCTCGCGTTCGATGCCTAGCAGTGCCTGATGGAGCCGGGCCGTCTGATGTGCAAAAGGCGGTATGCCCAAAACGTCAAAGGCATCTTGAGCTGTCCGCATCTGTTTGGCGGGCGAAATGACGACCTGTAGCACGGAATCCTCCTTCCGCTAAAAAAGTTGCGGTGAAGTACAGACCGCTTTCCCCGTTGGAAGCCCTGATGAATCCGTATTTCACCGCAAGTTACAAGGGTTGGTTACGCGCGCTCGAGGAAGGCTTTGTAGCCGCGATATGCCTCGTAGATGTCGGCCTTGTTGGCGACCTCCCACAGGGCGTGCATGGACAGGACGGCAACGCCGGAGTCGATGACGTTCATGCCGTACTTGGCCATGATGTAGGCGATGGTGCCGCCGCCGCCCGCGTTGACGCGGCCGAGCTCGCAGGTCTGGAAGTCCACGCCAGCCTCGTCCATGATGTCGCGGACGAGGGCCACGTACTCGGCATCGGCGTCGTTGGAGCCGCCCTTGCCGCGGCTGCCCGTGTACTTGTTAAAGCACAGGCCGCGACCCATGAAGGCCGCGTTCTTGGTCTCGAACTTGCCGGCGTAGCCCGGGTCGAAGCCGGCGGACACGTCGGAGGAGAGCATGCGGCTGCGGGCGAGTGCGCGGCGCAGGGCCAGCGGGCTGTCCTCGCCGACGAGCGTCATGATCTCGGCGACGGTGTTCTCGAAGAAGCGGCTCGTCATACCGGTGGCACCCACGGAGCCGATCTCCTCCTTATCGACGATGAGCGTGATGCTCGTGCGCTCCACGTTGACGACGTTGATCTGGGCGAGCATGGAGGGGTAGGCGCAGACGCGGTCGTCGTGGCCATAGCCCAAGATCATGGAGCGGTCGAGGCCCATGTCGCGGGCGGGGCCGGCGGGCACGACCTCGATCTCGGCGGAGAGGAAGTCCTCCTCCTCGACGTCGTACTGCTCCTTGAGGATGTCCAGGAACATCTGCTTGACGGGCTCTTTGGGGGCGTCCTTGTCGTTCTCATCGAACTTGACGGGGCGGCCGCCCACGATCACGTCGAGGATCTCGGCGTCGACGGCATCTTTGGCGGGCTTGGACATCTGCTCGCTCGAGAGGTGGATCAGCAGGTCGGAGATGGTAAAGACCGGGTCGTCCGCCTTGTCGCCGATGTTGATGTCGACGGTGGTGCCGTCCTTTTTGCAGATGACACCCACAAGCGCGAGCGGGGAGGCTACCCAGTGGTAGCTCTTGACGCCACCGTAGTAGTGTGTGTCGAGGTAGGCCATGTCGCCGGCCTCGAAGGCGGGATTCTGCTTAAGGTCCAGGCGCGGCGAGTCCACGTGGGCGCCAAGGATGTTAAAGCCCTGCTCGAGCGGGGCGGTGCCCAGGTTGACGAGCATAAGGTCCTTGCCGTGGTTGGCGGCGTACACCTTGTCGCCTGCCTTGAGCTCGCGGCCCTCGGCAATCACGGTCTCCAGGTCGACGTATCCCGCCTCCTCGGCCATCTTGATGCCGGTCTTGACACACAGGCGCTCGGTCTTGTTCTCGCTCAAAAATTGCTTATAGCCGCGGCAAAGCTCCTCGAGCTCCTCGACTTGTTGTGGCGTGTACTTTTTCCATGCGCAGGGACGCTCCATGACGCAGGCTCCTTTCGGATCGATCGTGCTGGTTGATGTACCGTGAGCCATCGTATCACGCGCGGGCCCGCGGCGGCAGGGAAGCCTGATGTGCGGTGGTCGCGGGGCGGGGAGCGTGTAAACTGGTGTGAGCAAACCGTGCCCAGCCCAAAGCGAGGTATTCAATATGTCTGACAAGCGCCGCACCTTTGCCGTTATCGACGGCAACTCGCTCATGCACCGCGCCTTCCACGCCGTGCCGCCGACCATGAACGCGCCGGACGGTCGCCCCACCAACGCGATCTTTGGCTTTCTGAACATGTTTCTTAAGATGATCGATGCCTTTAACCCCGACGGTGTGGTCGTGGCGTTTGACAAGGGCAAACCGCGCGTGCGCATGGAGATGCTGCCGCAGTATAAGGCGCAACGCCCGCCCATGGACCCCGATCTGCATGCGCAGTTCCCTATGATTAAGGAGCTGCTCACCGCGCTCAACGTGCCGATTCTGCAGTCCGAGGGCTGGGAAGGCGACGATATCCTGGGAACCATGGCGCGCCTGGGCGAGGAGGCCGGCTGCGACATGCTACTGGTGACCGGCGACCGCGACATGTATCAACTTGTGACTGAGCACGTCAACGTGGTCTCGACTCGTAAGGGCCTATCCGACGTGGCGATCATGACGCCCGAGAGCGTGGATGACCTGTATCACGGCATC
>DAWEIC010000116.1:0-5012 GCA_052364855.1 Collinsella sp. | reverse complement strand
AAAACCTCCTAATGATCGTTCAACCATGATACCCACCAAGAAGCCCGTCCGATCACATCGGACGGGCCGATAACTTGAGATGGGGTGGCCGCGGTGGCGTAAGCTGGGGCGCCGGCGAGCACGCCGGCAAGGAGTGCGGCGGTCAAGGCGAGACGGGGAAGAGAGCTTCTCGTGGCAGTTTCCTTAGTCCTTAACCAGTAGTTCCTGCTGACGCTGGATTATCGACATAATATGCGAAAACCGCCGCAAGGGCGCCTGTCCCTTAGCGGCGGTTTTGACGTTTGCGCAGATAAAACCTGCCAAAATAAACCTGTCCCTTTTTGGCAGGTTTTAGCTCAGCAGCATGCGGTCGTTGGCGAGCTCGCCGCCCGAGACCTCCTCGAACTTCTGCAGCAGGTCGGCTACGGTGAGTGACTTCTTCTCATCGCCCGCCACGTCGTAGATCACGTGGCCTTCGTGCATCATGATCAGACGGTTGCCCAGACGGATAGCGTCGTTCATGTTATGCGTGACCATGAGCGTGGTGAGGTGGTTCTCGTCGACGATCTCCTCGGTCAGATTGAGCACCTTAGAGGCCGTCTTGGGGTCGAGGGCCGCGGTGTGCTCGTCGAGCAGCAGCAGGCGTGGCTTGGTGAGCGTGGCCATGAGCAGGGTGAGTGCCTGGCGCTGGCCGCCCGAGAGCAGGCCGACCTTGGCGTTGAGACGCGTGTCCAGACCAAGGTCCAGGCGCTTGAGCAGCTCAACGTACTCATCTTTCTCGGCCTTGGTGACGCCCCACGAAAGGCCGCGACGCTGGCCGCGACGCTTGGCGAGGGCCAGGTTCTCGGCGATTTGCATGTCGGCAGCGGTACCGCGCATGGGGTCCTGAAACACGCGGCCCAGGTACTTGGCGCGCTGCGACTCGCTCAGGCGCGAGATGTCGGTGCCGTCGAGCTCAATAACGCCCGAATCGAGCGGGTACACGCCGGCGATCATGTTGAGCAGCGTGGACTTGCCGGCGCCATTGCCGCCGATCACGGTTACAAAGTCGCCGTCATTCAGGGTGAGGTCGACGCCGGTGAGCGCGCGCTTCTCGGTGACGGTGCCCTTGTTAAAGGTCTTCTTGACGTGCGAGAGCTTAAGCATCTGCCTCATCCCCCTTCGTGTAGGAGCTGCGGAGCTTATAGCGCTCCCAAACCACGGGCACGCACAGGGCCACGGCGACGATCACGGCGGAGAGCAACTTCATGTCGTTGGCGTCCATGCCCAACTGCAGCACGATGGCGCGGATAAGGAAGTACACCACGGAGCCAAAGACGGCAGAGGCCAGGCGGACGGAGAACTGCGTGAGACCGCCGGGCAGCAGGCGGCCGAGCACCTCGCCGATAACAATGGCGGCAAGACCGATAACGATGGCGCCGGTGCCCATGCCAATGTCAGCGTACTTCTGGCTCTGGCAGATGAGCGCACCCGAAAGGCCGATAAGGGCGTTAGAGAGCACGAGGGCGATCATCTTGGTGGAGTTGGTGTTGACGCCCAAGGCGCGGATCATGTACTCGTTGTTGCCGGTGGCGCGCAGTGCCGAGCCGATTTCGGTGCCAAAGAACCAGTACAGGATGGCGACGATGGCCACGGCCAGCACAATGCCCAGGATGATGGCAACGGTGGACTGCGGCAGGCCCGTCATATGGCTGACGGATGAGAAGATGGTGCCCTTGGCAAGGATGGGCGTGTTGGATTTGCCCATGATGCGCAGGTTGATGGACCACAGACTGATTTGCGTAAGGATTCCGGCGAGGATTGCGGGAATCTCAAAGACGGTGGTCAAGATACCCGTGACAGCGCCGGCGATGGCGCCGGCGCACATGCCGGCCAGCACGGCGAGCAGCGGGTCGACGTTATTGTTGACGATGAGCACGGCGCAAACACAGCCGCCGAGGGCAAAGCTGCCGTCGCAGGTCATATCGGGGATGTCGAGCAGGCGGAACGTGATAAACACGCCAAGCACCATAATGCCCCAGAGGACGCCCTGCGAAACGGCGCCCTGCAATGCAATGAGCATGCTTCATACCTCCTAGGATAGGGTGGACACGTGATTTTCCATAATAGCGGTAACACTGCATAAAAGAGCTGCGGACGGATGTTTTGTCTCATCCGAAACAAGCAGGGCGAACGCCGGTCTTTGGCGTCCGCCCCAATGACTCAGATATTGAATAACGCAGCTGTGGTGCGCGTGCGGGCCCTAGACGCGTCACCGCGCATGGCGCTATTCGTCCAGAGCGGAAAGGTCGATACCCAGAGCCTCGGCCATTTCGTCGTTCTTGACGACGACCAGGTCCTTGCTCGAGAGGTGCTTGATCGGCATATCCTCGGGCTTGGCCTCGCCCTTCAGGATCTTGACGGCCATCTCGCCTGCAGCGTAGCCCAGGTCCTCATAGTTGATGGAGAGGGTGAACAGACCGCCGGCCTTGCACATGCCCTCCTCGCCGGTAACGAAGGGGAGCTTGTTCTCCTTGCAGATCTGGCCGACCTGCGAGGCACCCGCGGCGATGGTGTTGTCGGTGGGGGAGTACAGCGCGTCGACCTTGCCCACGGCAGACTCGACGACAGACTGAATCTCGTTGGAGCTCGAGACGGTGAAGTCAGTGTACTCGAGGCCCAGCTTGTCGAGCTCCTTCTTGGCGGCCTTGATCTGGACGTCGGAGTTGGACTCGGCGGTGCAGTAGAGCAGGCCGACCTTCTTAACGTCGGGCAGGACCTTCTGCATCATCTCGAGCTGCTCGGCGACCGGGGTGAGGTCGGAAGCGCCCGTGACGTTGGTGCCGGGCTTGTCGTTGTCCTGGACCAGGCCGGAAGCAGCGTAGTCGGTGATGGCGCAGCCCACGATGGGGATATCGGCCGTGGCGCCGGCGGCAGCCTGCGCGGCGGGCGTGGCGATGGCATAAATCAGGTTGACGTTGTCGCCCACAAACTTGTCAGCAATGGACTTACACGTGGACTGGTCGTTCTGGGCGTTCTTCTGGTCGATCTTGACCTTGAGACCGCTCTTCTTGATGGCCTTGACGAAGCCGTCGTTGGCGGCATCGAGCGCGGAGTGCTCGGTGAGCTGCAGAACGCCGATGGTGTAGTCGGAACCGGCGGCAGCGGAGCCGGAACCAGAGTTGCCGCCGCATCCGGCGAGCGGAGCGAGCGCGAGCAGGCCAGCGGAGACAAGAAGGCTCCTGCGGCTGATGGTGATGTCCTTCATATCATTACCCCCAGTATAAAAATGGCTGGAAACACTGCACTAGGAAAAAGTGCAAGTGGGACTATAGTAACGCCGATGTCCATTTTTACAATAACCTGGCGGGTTTTTTAATACTGAACCGGATGGGCGGTGCTGAGGAACGACGGGCGGTAACGGGGCTTACGCTGCGGGTGCGGGGCTGTCTTCTTCGTCTAGCGCGGCAAAGAGTTTCTTGCCGTCGAGCAAACGCGTGCTGACGTTTCTCATGCGGCTGATCTCAACGGTGCGCAGGGTGTCGTCGGCGCCTCGGGTGTCGTAGACCGTTCCCAGCAGATACGAGACGCCATCGCGCTGCCTGATGGCAAAGGGCCGGACCGTCATCCGCACCACCTCGATTTCGCCTCGGGTAAGGACGTTTGTGATATCAAAGCTGACGGTTGTTCCATGGTCGATGGCCTGTTCGATGAGCTCGCACGTGTCGATACGCTTGGCGTGCGGACGCGTTGTCTTGACGGGCGCGTCGTTGGCGGCCGGTGCCGGTTCGGGCATATCGAGATAGTCGCGAACATCGGCGCTCGCCATGGCGACCAGGTGCTGCGCCATGCTCTTTCGAATGGCTATGGGCGTCGACCGGTTGCGCATGACCATGCCGTGGAGCCGTATGATCTCTTCGTCAGCAAGCGGGCGGGTGAGGAGCCGATAGCCCACGCCGCGCTTATAGTCGATTTCGTATCCGGCGTGACGAAGTGCGGATATCGAGGTATAGATGCTGCGGCGTGCCGCCGAGATGGGCATGCGGGCGGGGTCGTCGGGATGGGCGAGGAGCTCGACCAGCTCGTCGGAAAGCAGCGCCTTGTCCTCGCCGGTGTTCTCGCTCAAGAGCTGCAGGATGCGTACGGCGCGATAGGCTGCCATCGAGGCGGAGCCCCTGGTCGTGGTCTCGTAGTTTTCAACAACGGCTTCGGTCATAGCGCCCACGTCCTTTCCGTTTTGGGTGGCGACGGTATGGAGCCTAGGACGTGGGGCTTTCCCAGGGGCGCAGGGCGCTCTGGGCGGTCGGTAGTCGTCGGCAAACGGCGGGTCGAGTTTTCAACAGCCCTGCTCAACTGACCAAAAACTTGCCAAAAGCTTGACGGATGCTGTTGAAAAAAAGCGTCTCTCGACCGATGTCGAGAGGCGCTTGTGCGATGAGCGTTGGCGTGTGGCGACGCGAGCTAGCGTCCGACGATTAGAAGTCGGCGTTGCCCACGGTGCGCGGGTGCGGCAGGACGTCGCGGATGTTGCCCACGCCGGTCAGATACATGACCAAGCGCTCGAAGCCCAGACCGTAGCCGGCGTGCTTGCAGGAACCGTAGCGGCGCAGGTCAAGGTAGTACTTGTACTGCTCGGGATTCATGCCCAGGTCCTTGATGCGGGCCTCGAGCAGATCCAGGCGCTCCTCGCGCTGGGAGCCACCGATGATCTCGCCGATACCGGGAACCAGGCAGTCGGCGGCGGCGACGGTCTTGCCGTCCTCGTTCATGCGCATGTAGAAGGCCTTGATCTCGGCCGGGTAGTCGGTTACGAAGGTCGGGCGCTTAAAGTGCTCCTCGGTCAGGAAGCGCTCGTGCTCGGTCTGCAGGTCGATGCCCCAGCTCACGGGGTAGTCAAACTTGTGACCGGCGGCGACGGCCTGCTCCAGGATCTCGACGGCCTCGGTGTAGGTAACGCGGGCGAAGTCGGAGTTGGCGACATGGTCTAGGCGTTCGAGCAGACCCTTGTCCACAAACTTGTTGAGCATATTGAGCTCGTCGGGGCAGGTGGCCAT
>DAWEIC010000115.1:0-5020 GCA_052364855.1 Collinsella sp. | reverse complement strand
TCGAGAAAGGCGGCGTCGGTTTGAGCGGCGAGGGCGGCGTTCGCGTATCTTGCAAGCTCAGCGTCATCTTGCTGCTCTGGCGATAGGTCTATGCCGCCGGCCTGGGGCGCGCGCGTATTGAATGCGTCGACAAAGCACTGCATGCCCTGCTTCATAAAGAAGGGCCCGTAGATGGGTGAATTGAACGCAATGGGGATGGAGAAGGCTGCAGCGAGAACGAGCGTGGAGATCCATACGGCCCTGTCTCTTAGGATTAGTTTGAGAAGGAGTCGACAGCACATTCAGAAGCACCTACGTTCCTCAAAGAATTGTTAGATTAAAAGTAACAGACCGGATGAAGGTACATGCGACGGGGGCGAGGCGAATGGCTGAGCGGTATCGATATGCGGGTTTAACGGCATATCGACCACATAGATTATTAACTTGCATTTCTACCCGCCCTCTCCGTAGAGCCGCCGATACGCGCTTAGCGCACCCTCGGCGCGTCCGGCAGGCCTTGCGAAATGGGATCCGGGAGACTTCGGCGCAGCATCATCTTGCGGAATGCTTCTAATGAGCCTCCCATCCTTCAAAAACAGAATCTCATCGCACAGTCTATCGACCGAATCCAAGATGTGGGATGACATGATGATGCACGTACCAGAATCGGCCAGCTTCCTGAGAATCCCGGAATGCAAGTCCACCCTGCTGGGATCGAGCGCGTTCATGGGTTCATCCAACAGGAGGTACCGCGAACCCGTCGCATACGCAATCGCCAAGGTAAGCTGCTGCTTCATACCCTGGCTCAGAGCGCGGATCCTCATCTTCGCGAACTCGCCTATCTGCGTTTGCTCCACTACCTCCTCGATATCACGAGCATGCGGCCACATATCGCAAACCATCTTGAGGTGATCTTCCGCACGCAATCCGGGATACAGCAGCGTTCCCTCACCAGGTGCATAGAAGATCATAGAACGGACCTCTCTCGCACCCGTACCCTGCACCTCATCCAGAACGATGCTCCCGTCCACGCGAGGGCCCGGCAAACCTGCCATCGCACGCAGCAACGTCGTCTTTCCATGCCCGTTCGGAGCGACGAGACCGTAGACCGTACCCGGGGCAAACTCAGCGTTCACCGAATCTACGAGCACCTTCTTTCCATAAGAGATCGTCAGCGTTTGAAGGTCAATCATCGAGATCATCCCCTTTCGATCTTCGGAACACCCAAGCGCACCAACAACGGAGATACGGCGCCCAAGACCACCAGCAGAGCGCCCGATGCGCCGACGACCTCTCCAAAAGGCATCGCGTTCGTCCCTCGCCCAAGGAACCCAATCGTCCCCACCTGGGAAGCGGGATCAAACGAGGCGAATGGAGCCAGCAGCGCGGCGCCCATGCCCGCGCTTTCAACATGAGCGCTCAACGAACCCAACACCAAGAGAACCGCGCAAACCACTCCGGTGACAACGGGGCTGCGGCTAATCGCTGCTGTCAACGCAGCGACGACGGAAATCACGCCGTATGCCATGACCAGCAACGGAACGCTACGCAACACCGCCTCCCCCACCATGGACGTTGTCGAAGCCCCCGCTCGAATGAGAGCGACGGGATACTCCGATCCACCCGCACCGTTCTTAATCGCGGACACAACTGCAGCGGGAACCATCGACACCAAAAGCAGCGTCAAGCCAAGCAGGAGAGACAACGCAACAGCCGTCAGAAAACGCACATGCGCTGTTGCGGGGACTTGGAAAACCAGAAGGGAACGGCACTGCAGGTGGGTGCACGCAAGCGATGTGACAACCACGGGCAACAGCCAAAACAAGGAAGGAAGCGCTGCCTGGAAATACGAAAGGAGGATTAATGGGGGCATCTTCGTACTTAACTCGTAAACCTTGGGGTCCGGCAAGCTCGCGATCGACTCGAGCAGAAGGGCGCGCGCCTCCGCACGAGAAGGAGTCTCCGGCTCGATTCCGATCGATTGCAGGAGGGTCGCATCTGCCGCGCCCAGTTCGCCTCGAGCGCGCTCGTACGTCGCAAGGCTTCGAAACCCCTCCGCAGGCGTAGGCGCGTACACAAAACCCGAAAGAGCATCTCGCATGTCTTCCAGGGCCGTTTTGCCCTCGACATCCATATTCGCAGCGTCCTGCTCTAGATACCGATCTATTGAACGGAGCTCCCCATCCCTATACCGAACAGCGGAAACGTCATCAGCGTCAGGAAACACCTCGACCAGAGCCGGGGCCAGCATCGTCGTCGACATTGCAATCGCGCATACGGCGAGGGCAGGAGAATGCAGGAGCAGTTTCCCCATCGTTCTTACGTATGCAACGGCGGAGGCACAAGCGCTCGAACGAGTTGCCGCTCTCGATGCGGTGAAGGAACCTCTCTCAAGACAAATCGGGGGCATCGGGCGCGCGCAGCCGCTCTTTCCAGCAACGCAAAGCAGGCTAATTGCCAGCACCTCGATCCCGATTGCGCATACGAGGGTAATCGCGCCACGCTCGAAGCAAAGTCCGGGCAGATTCACTATCTGCGTTGTCGGGTACGGGCTATAGGCGCCGACGGTCAACTCGGTGTTCGCATACGAAAGGGGATTCAACAGGGCGAACTCACGTAAAGCGATGGATCTTCCGTAATACCCGGGAACCATCGTCACCCCCATCAGGGCACATACGAACACGATTCCAAGCGTAGGGTTATTGGCAATCTTCACGGCAAGGTGAACGACAAGCGAGATGAACGCTGCCACCAAGAATTGCAAGATGGCCGCCTGCGCGAACACCAGCCAAGCCGGTTTGATAACCGGAGTCGCATATTGAATGTAGCCTATCGGATAGAACAGCGAGCCCGGGCCATTCTTCACAAGCGCGGCGATTATCCCTGGAAGATTGATGGCAAAGACGGCAAGCATCGCAAAAACACTCGCCCATACGCTCGATGCAACAAGCCTGTCCAGCTCACCCATCGGTGCCTGGATGATGAGCTTTTCGCGTTTGTTAAGACGCGCGGCAAGGAACGAGACGGCAACGGCCGTTGCGGCCCATAGCAAGTACTCCTTCGATCCGTCATAAAAGGAGTACGCTCCATCCGATACCTGCAGAAACGGAAGCAGAGGAGAGAGCGGCGCCAAGACAAGACGCCCCGCGGCAAGAGGGTACAGAAGCGCGGGCATGCTTGATGAAGAGGTATAGACGCCCTCCTCCCCCGCATTCACAAGCGCATCCGCATAGGATGCTGACAATTCCTGCTCAACACGGGTTATTCCCGACTCGAGGTATTCAACCCGTCCGTCGATGCCAGCCGCGCTCCTGAAGACGGGCAAAGTACAAAGAACCATCAACGCAACAACGGCAATACAGAGCGACCTGGAGGAGAGGAGCGACCTATAGATTGCCTTCGAGATCTTGAGCATATTCATCGCCAACCTTAACCCCATCCACCTGGAACAGCGGGGCTGAACAAAATGCTCGGCCCCGCCTCGCATCTAGTGATTGCAGCATGCTGTGATTACTTGCCGGCAAAGTCAATTTAACATAAACTGTTAAAAAGTAACCTGAGTTTTTTAAATTCTTCGGAGGTTATTATGAGTTCCGACAATCGCACTCCCCGGCTTCATTCCTTCCGCATCGCATGTGCGATAGCCTCTGCGACCCTTTGCGCCACCGCCATCGCACAAGTGGCGTTCTCCTTAAAGCCAGCAATCGAAGTGCTCGACAACCCTGTAATTGCAGACTCCCCCGCGTATCCAGCCCTTGCGATCTCGACATTGGTCCCTGCCGTCATCGGTATCGCTACGACCATCCTCAGCGCCGTTCTCGTGTGGACGATCAAGAGCGGAGACCCCTTCAAGAAAGGGTCTGCGACATGCTTGAAGGTGCTCGGCATTCTCTTCGTTGTTCAAGCTGCCACCAGCCTCTACGCCGGCTCACTCAAAACCTCCGTTTCGATGTTTGGCGGCGAGGGGGCCGTCGGCGCCCAAGAGATCGCTTCATCATTCGATTGGACCTCTCTGGTTCTCGGCATCGTCCTGTTCATGCTTTCCCAGCTCTTCTTGTACGCCCGAGAGCTGTACCTCGACTCCGACGAGATTGCGTAAGGAAACGCCATGCCCGTAATTGTTCGCCTCGACAAGATCATGGCCGAGCGAAAGATTTCCTCGAACGAACTTGCCGAAAGGATTGGAACCACGCCCGTGAACCTGTCCCGTATTAAAAAAGGGCATATTCGCGGCATTCGCTTCAACACACTCGAGCAGCTATGCCTCGCCCTTCGTTGCCAACCCGGAGACCTTCTCGAAGTCATGAGCGAAGAGGATGCCCGAAAGGAGTTCGGACTCGATTGGTCCGCCGAGGATTAGAGGGCGCGACGAGACTCGTCCCCGCGTTCAAGAGTCCATCGAGACGCTCCAAGTGTTCGGCTACGGCATCACCGAGCCGGACGACCGAAATATCGTCATACGCGACGTGAAGACGATCAGTTGGCTCTTCCCCGTGTGGACTGCCCCCTTACGCTCATGTTGCAGGCATGTAACGCCGCAGCGAGCGCGCCTTTTTTGCGCCAGACAGGTACAATGATGAACACTGTACCGTAGCGGAGCGCCCCGCGCGCCGCAACCACGCGAAAGGGTTTCCCATGGCCGAGATCTCGTCCTCCCGTATCGTCATCACCGTCCTTGGCAAGAACCGCCCCGGCATCGTCGCCGGCGTCACCCGCGTTCTGGGCGAGGCCAACGTCGACATCCGCGACATCACGCAGTCCATTATCGAGGACATCTTCACCATGACCATGCTGGCCGATACCGCCGAGTCCAAGCTCGACTTCGCCGAGCTGCAGAAGGCGCTGGCCGAGGCCGGCGAGCTTTCGGGCGTCAACGTGTCCATCCAGCGCGAGGACGTCTTTAACTTTATGTACCGCCTGTAGCGAGCAAGCCGCTGGGGATAGCCTGACGCGCGCATGCCCATGCAAGTCACCCCGATGCGGCCCGGAGAGGAGCGCGCATGGCCTACGACGCCAAGAAAATCTATTACCGCTTCGATGA
>DAWEIC010000114.1:0-5098 GCA_052364855.1 Collinsella sp. | reverse complement strand
CGTTGCCGCATATACTGTGCGCAGCGATGACCTCGGTCGCCCCCGCGCGAAACAGCCCTTCGATATCCGACGGGTCAAGCGTCTCGATCAACACGACGACGCGACTCACACGGCCCTCGGCCGTCAGGCGCGCAACGGTCTTCCGCACGTCTTCGGTATCGAACAGAGATGCCGCGATGATGGCGGCACCGCGGCGCGAGGGAAACGCCCGCGCCATGGATACCAGCCCGTCCAGATCCCCCACGCGAAGCACCTGTGCGCCCACATCGCGACCCTCGACTTCCTGCTGTAGCAGCCCGTAATCGCCGCACGCGCAGCACGCAAGCCAGATCGCCTTCATCACTCGTCGCCTCCGCTCTTTTTGCCGCGCGCCGTGGCGGGAATCGTCAAGCTGACCGTTCCCTTTCCCGAGGCCCCCAGCAATTCCTTGACATCTTCGGGGTCTGCCGCCAGCGTCACCCACTCGATCTTGCCTTCACGCGTGGTGCCGGCATCTTCGCTGGTATCGATCACGTACGCGCCGCACAAACGATCGGTCACGCCATCTTTTTGCACGTACACGTCCACATAGCTGCCCACGCCCGTGGCACCGCCGACCGAGTGCTCGGCATCGACCGCCACCGAAACGGCAACCTTGCCTTTAGGCACCTCGAGCTTGTGGCTTTCGGCCTTGGTGTAGACATTGCAAATCACGGCGTTTTTGGGAATGCGCGAGGTCGTCACGTCGCCGCGCACCTGACGCAGCTCGGTCGCCGCATCACGCGGCAACAGACTCGCCAGCCATTCCTGAGTTATGACATTAGTCTCGTCGAGGGTCTCACCCGCATCGATATCGCGCGCCGCGACGCACACCTCAACGCGGTCGCCGCCGTATTTTGCCAACGTCTCGGCCTGGGCCTGCTCGGCTTGCGAACGGATCGACGAGCCGTAAACCATGCAGAGCGCCGCGGCAAGCACGCCCGCGGCCAGACTGATGGCGATGCGCTTGCTCTTGTTCACGGCCGCTCCTCTCAAGGTAGCACCGGGCAAATGCCCGTACCACCATTGTCTGGGCGGCCAGGGCGCAAAGCGGTGCAATCGCGATCTTGGTTTTCGATGTCAAACCAATCGCTGACCAAAAGCTGACCAGCCCGTCAATCTCGTGGCAAGGTTTTGGTCAGCACGTCAGCAAACTGCATGTTTCGAGACTTTTCCGCAGCAAAAAAGCCGTCTCCCGAACAGTTGGGAGACGGCTGTCATAGAAAAAATCAATTACAGATGGACATCGGGATCGAGCATTTGAGCACTCACGCGCATGGATGACGCCAAGTTTTGGAACGTTTCCAAACGCAGGCTGTCGATCTGCCCGGCGTCCTCGGCCTCGCGAACGGCGCAGCCCGGTTCGTGGGTATGCGTGCAGTCGCCAAACCGGCACGCGCGCGATGCCTCGACAATCTCGGGGAAAGCGCGCGCCAGACCCCGCTCGTGACCCACGAGCGGTAGGCTGCGCAGGCCCGGGGCATCGGCGATCACGCCGGCGTCGCCCGGCAGCGCTACCATCACGCGCGCGACGGTAGTGTGACGGCCCTGGTCGTCGCGTTCGCGCACACCGCCGGTCGCCAATGTATCGTGGCCCAGCAGTGCATTGAGCAGCGTCGACTTGCCGGCACCCGACTCGCCCAGAATCATGGCGCAGCTCCCGGCAGGCACGCAGATACGGACCTCGTCCAGGCCGCGGCCCTCGGCAGAGGACGTCACGATCACGCGCACGTCCGGACCCACCAGGCGGCGCACGCGGTCCAGATCGCGCTCGAGCTCCTCGGCATCGCAGCGATCAGCTTTGGTGAGCACCACCACCGGCTCGGCATCGCAGTCGAGCGCCAACACCAGCGAGCGCGCCACGCGGTCGAGCAGCACCTCACCGGCACCGAGCGCCTGCACGATTAGCACGCTATCCACGTTGGAGCAGAGCACCTGACGCTCTCCGCGGGCACGGCCGCGCCAACGCTCAAAGCTCGTACGGCGCGGCAGAACGCACTCAATCACGCCCATATCGTGCCCGGGAGCGCGGCGCACCGCCACACGGTCGCCCACGGCGGGCAGCAGCACCTCGTCCTCGCCGCGCGACTTGGCAAACCCCACGGCATGCTCGGCACGAAAGGTATCGTCGGCCGTCACCACCAGCGGAAACCCGCGATCTAAGCGCACCACGGCGCCAAGCTGCATCTGCTCGGGCTCCTCAGCATGTGCGCAGAAATCATCAAAGGCAGTCTGCTGGGTTTCATCGACTGGCAGGTCATCAAACGCCGGAACGTCCTGCAGCGCGTCAAGCCCCGGCACGCTTGCCAGCAGCTCCTCGGCAGATACGGGAGCCTCGGTCGCGAGCTTCCGACGACGATCACGCTTAGCCCGCGCCCCCGTCGTCTTTTTCTTCGCCTTAGCCTTGGCCTTGCCCACAAGCGCCTCCCAGCACCATAAATCACAACTGAGCAGGTATTTTAAATCAAAAAGAGCTGGCCGGGCAAAGCCCGACCAGCTCACACACTTTCCTTCAGCTTACGGTCCCGAAAGGTTATCCGAAGGCCCGACCGCCGAGAGGGGTTTCCTAAGGGCACATCCCGCAGCGCGAAGCGCGAGGACGTGCCCGTGGAAACCCCGCAGGCGGTCGGGCCGGTGGGAAGGACAGCCTTTCGACCTACTCCTTCTCGACCGCGCGCATGATCGCCTTGTAGATCTCCATCAGCGGAATGATCAGGAAGGCCAGACCCAGCGCGGCGACAACGCCCTTGAACTCAAGCGTCACAGGGCCAAAGAACATCTCGGCAAGCGTCGGCTGTACGGTTACGACCACCGTCAGCACCAGCGCCAGCGCGGCCGAAGCCCAAAGCCACTTGTTCTGCTTCTTCATGCTAAACAGCGACGCACGACGGCTGCGCATATTGAAGCAGTGGAAGATCTCGACCATGTTGAGCGTGATGAAGGCCATCATCACGCCTTCCTCGTCGGCATTGCCGGCGATCATATCGGCGATGTGGATGTAGCCCATGTCAAAGTACACGCCCACAAAGAAGCTCGCCAGCACCAGCACGGTGATGATCAGGCCCTGGACCACGCAGTCCAGGCCCATGTGACCGGCAAAGACGCCGTCCTTGGCGTTGCGCGGCTTGCGCTTCATGATGTCGCCCTCGGCGTCCTCCATGCCCAGCGCGAGCGCGGGGAAGCAGTCGGTGACCAGGTTCACCCACAGCAGCTGCACCGGCTGGAAGATGGTAAAGCCGATGAGCGTGGCGATGAACACCGAGAAGACCTCGGCAAGGTTGGCCGAAAGCAGGAACTGGATGACCTTGCGGATGTTGTCGTAGATGCGACGGCCCTCTTCGCAGGCACCGATGATGGTGGCGAAGTTATCGTCGGCAAGCACCATGTCGGCGACGTTCTTGGTAACGTCGGTGCCGGTGATGCCCATGCCCACGCCGATGTCGGCGCGCTTGATGGACGGGGCATCGTTGACGCCGTCGCCCGTCATGGCCACAATCTGGTCGCGCGACTTCCAAGCCTCGACGATGCGCGTCTTGTGCTCGGGCTGGACGCGGGCGTACACGCCGTAGTCCTCGATGTGCGCGTCGAGCTCCTCGTCGCTCATGCGGTCGAGGTCGGCACCGGTGATAGCCTGGCTGCGATCGGCGACGATGCCCAGCTGCTTGGCGATGGCCACGGCGGTGTCGATGTGGTCGCCCGTGATCATGACGGTGCGGATACCGGCGTCGTGCGCCTCGCGGATAGCGTCGGCCACCTCGGGGCGGACCGGGTCGATCATGCCGGACAGGCCGCAGAAGACCAGGTCGTGCTCGAGCGCAGCGGGGCTGCAGTCGACGGGAACCTCGGTGTAGGTGCGGCTCGCCAGCGCCAGCACGCGCAGGGCCTCGTCGGCCATGGCCTTGTTGGCTGCCACGAGCTCGGCGCGGCGCTCCTCGGTCAGGGGGACGACCTTATCGCCCTCGTAGATATGGGTGCACAGGCCGATCACCACGTCGGGCGCGCCCTTGGTGTACTGCTCGTACTCGCCGTCCAGGGTCTCGACGACCACGGACATCATCTTGCGGCCCGAGTCGAACGGGGCCTCGCCCACGCGCGGGTGCTCGGCAGTCAGGCCAGTAAGACCAGCCTTGCCGGCATCGTTGACGAGTGCACACTCGGTCGGCTCGCCCACGGCCTCGCCCAGCTCCTCGTCCCACTGAGCATCGGAGCACAGCGCCATGCCGGCCAAGAACTTCTCCTTGGGCGCAGCGAGCTCGTGCTTGACGACGGTCATCTTGTTTTGGGTAAGGGTGCCGGTCTTGTCGGAGCAGATGGTCTGTGTGCAGCCGAGGGTCTCGACGGCAGAGAGCTTGCGGATGATTGCCTGGCGCTTGGCCATCTTGGTCACGCCGAGCGACAGCACGATGGTCACGACGGCGACCAGACCCTCGGGGATGGCGGCGACGGCGAGCGAGACGGCGACCATAAAGGTATCGAGCAAGGCAGTCGGGTCGGTAAGGACGTTGCCCACGCCGTGACGGATGATGTCGACGCCAAAGATGACGACGCAGATGACGATAACCATAATGGTAAGGATGCGGCTGAGCTCGGCAAGCTTCACCTGCAGCGGCGTGAGCTCTTCCTTGGCCTCGGCCAGGGCGCCAGCGATCTTGCCCATCTCGGTATCCATGCCGGTGCCGACCACGACGGCGCGGCCGCGGCCGTACACCACCGTGGAGCCCATGTAGCACATGTTCTTGCGGTCGCCGAGCGGCACGTCGTCGGTGCCCGCGGCAAGCTCAATCACGTTGGCGTGCTTCTCGACCGGCACGGACTCGCCGGTCAGTGCGGCCTCTTCGATCTTCATCGTGGCGCTCTCGAGGACGCGGCAGTCGGCCGGGACCGAGTCGCCCGCCTCGAGCATGATCACGTCACCGGGCACGAGCTCGGCGCTCGGCAGGTGCACGAGCTTGCCGTCGCGCAGCACCTTGGACTGCGCCGCGCTCATTTCCTGCAGGGCCTCGAGGGCCTCCTCGCTCTTGGCTTCCTGGACCACGCCCAGCACCGAGTTGACGATAACGACGAACATGATGATGGCGAC
>DAWEIC010000113.1:0-5127 GCA_052364855.1 Collinsella sp. | reverse complement strand
GCGTATCCTTGCTGCCCAGGCCGTAACGGCCGCCGACGACCTTGATGCCCGTCTTGCCGGCCTCGTAGAGAGCGGAGACGACGTCCTGGTAGAGCGGCTCGCCGATGGAACCCGGCTCCTTGGTACGGTCCATGACGGCGATCTTCTGGACGGTCTCGGGGAGAACGTCGACAAAGTGCTTGATGGAGAACGGACGGAACAGGCGAACCTTAACCAGGCCGACCTTCTCGCCGTGAGCGTTGAGGTAGTCGATGACTTCCTCGAGCACGTCGCAGAAGGAGCCCATGCACACGACGACGCGGTCGGCATCGGGAGCGCCGTAGTAGTTGAACAGGCCGTAATCGGTGCCGAGCTTCTCGTTGATCTTCTTCATGTAGCCCTCGACGACGGCGGGAAGCTCGTCGTAGACCTTGTTGCAGGCCTCGCGGTTCTGGAAGAAGATGTCGCCGTTCTCGTGGCTGCCGCGGGTATGCGGGTGCTCAGGGTTGAGCGCGTGGTCGCGGAAAGCCTGGACGGCGTCCATGTCGCACATCTCGGCCAGATCCTTGTAGTCCCACATGGCGACCTTCTGGATCTCGTGGCTGGTGCGGAAGCCGTCGAAGAAGTTAAGGAACGGGGTCTTGCCCTCGATGGCGGCAAGGTGAGCCACCGGCGAGAGGTCCATGACCTCCTGGACGTTGCCCTCGGCGAGCATGGCGAAACCGGTCTGGCGGCAGGCCATGACGTCGGAGTGATCACCGAAGATGTTCAGGGCGTGCGAAGCGACGCAACGCGCGGAGACGTGGAAGACGCCCGGGAGCTGCTCGCCCGCGATCTTGTACATGTTCGGGATCATCAGGAGCAGGCCCTGGGAAGCCGTGTAGGTGGTGGTCAGAGCACCGGCGCCCAGCGAACCGTGAACGGTACCGGCTGCACCTGCCTCGGACTCCATCTCGACGACCTTGACCGGGGTGCCGAAGATGTTCTTGCGACCCTGGGCCGCCCACTGGTCGACATGGTCGGCCATCGGGCTGGACGGCGTAATGGGATAGATTCCCGCTACCTCGGTGTACGCATACGAAACATATGCGGCCGCCTCGTTGCCGTCCATAGACTTAAACTTACGCGCCATATACCCCTCTCCTCTCATATAGGTATACAGGCCCCGGCGATCGCCGGGATGTTGGCGTGATGGGATTTACGCTGTTGCTTCCAATCATCTGGCAGGCAGGCTCAGCAGCAGGTACATGGCGTGGAGAGAAGACATGCCGAGGCGAGGGGCAGCTGATGCGCCCTACAGGCCCGACCGCCCGTCTTGCACATGACCGAGCGCCGCAAAGGCCGCATGCCGGATGCTCCCGGGCACGCCCCGGCGATGGGAAGCGCCCGCAACGGAAATCCGCATGCGGGTTTATTGTACCCCGCCTTCAAGTGTAATTTCGGCAAATATAGGCGGGCGGTAAAGGTTTACCTTGGGTGACTGCCAAGGGCCAAAATGGCCTCTCCATCCCCAGGCGACCGGCTCTGGCGCGCCGAGGAGTGTCCCCAAGTGCCGGCAGAAAAGGAACGTCCCTATCTGCCGGCTAGAGAGCACCGAAGAGGATGGCGTAGGTAGTGGATTCGCCGAGCTTGAGCTCGTCGCCGGGATTGAGTTGGGCGGAACGGCCGGGCTCGACCTGAATGCAGACGCGCGTGGCCCCGTTTACCACCACGGTTCCGTTGGTGGACGACAAGTCCTCGACGTGCCAGATATTTTGAGCATCGCACCAGATATGGGCATGGCGGGCCGAGACATCGTCGCCGACGTCGGTAATATCGCCCTCACCAGTGGCCAGCGCGCCAATCTCAACACCCTGCTCACTCGGCTGAATCCAGCGCGGGGCGCTCACGACAAAACTGTTTTGCACGCGCAGCAAGCCCAAGGGGTGCGCCGGGGCGGGTTCGCGTTCGCCCGCAGTCAGCGACATGCCAAGCGAACGCGGCGTGGATGTGCCTCCGCCACAGGTCGCGTGCGCGTAGTCGATGGCATAGTTCACCGAGGACCGCACATCCGCCGAACAACCGACGGCGACAAACAGCACCAGCACGGCCTCGGCGCGCTCGGCGGGCATGAGTTCCGCCGCCTGGGACAGGCGATCGAGCGCGTTGCGATAGAGATTCGTGTCCTGGTGGCACTCTTCGAGCGCGCGTACCATCGGTTCACCTGCAGGACCGCACACCATATTGATCACAGCCGTGGAGTCCATGGGATTGCGCTGGCGCAGGGCCAGTTGCGACATAATACGCGCAGCCGAGGTACCGTATTCGGCAAAGTAGCGCTGCTGAAGCGTGCCGACCGGCGCGCGAACGATAAAGCGGGAAACCCAAGAGCGATCGGCGGCTCGGCTCTGCGGGCTGCGGCCGTCGGCGAGCGGACGGGACGAAAGCACCAAGCCGCACAGCTCGATATGGCTCAGATGCGCCGCGCGCTTAAAGATGTCAAACATGGCCCCGCATGGGGTGAGCTCAACTTGAGATGCCATGACCTAGGCCTCCTTGGTCGTAGAAATAGAATCGGACGATACTTCGACAGGTCCGCCAAAAGTACGGGCAGCTGCGGCTCCACCGGCAAGCGGAGTCGCCATCTGGGCTTTTGTGCGTCGTGGTGCCGAAACGGGAAGTTCAAAGGCAAAGCCCATCGCAAGCAAAAACCACGTAAGCGTATAGGTTGCAACCAGAGCGGCAACAAGGCCACCCATCACGGCGCGTTGGGAAAATACGCTACATGCAGCCACAACCAGCACCGGAACCTCGCAGGCAGAAAGCGCAAGCACACCCTGCAGGAAGCCCGAGCGCCGATCGCGCGCAAGTGCCCCCGCGGCAACGCCGGCTATGCCTGGCAGCGCCAACGCCAGTGCGGCAATAATACCCGGTAGCGACCCAGACCACACGAGCGATCCCAAAGTCGCCGTCACGCGAGCGCCCGACGCCAGCAGCGCGGCCGAAACCACGACCACAGCCCAAACCACGCCACAGACGACCGCCGCGCCGACCATCAGCGCGCGACGCACCGCGCGGCCAGACGCATCCATGGGGCACGGCGTGAGCGGCTCGCCGCGGAGCGAACGACCGACATTTTGCGCATAGTGGTCACAAAACGCCGAGAGCGCCGCCTCGACCGCCGCCGGCTCGGGACGATCTTTTTGATGGCTGGACAGACAGGCCATCACCACGTCGAACAGCTGGGCATCGACAAACGCCAGCGCATCGCGTAGCTCTTCGGAATCCGGCTCAAGCCCTAGCTGCTGGGCCTGCTCGGCCGCGGCGAGCGCCACATCGGGCTCACGACGAAGCAGCTGAGTCAAATCACAACCGGGCGCATGGGCACCAATGGGATAGTCGGGCCGTGTGTCCATTTTGAGACGGTAGGGGCTCGCGATGTCGCGCGTCCTTTTGCGCGAACCCGAGGCGCCCGAAGTGCTCGGCGCAGCTTCGTATGGCGCGACGCCGGCAATGAGCTCGTAAACCGTGCTTGCCGCGGCATAGACGTCGATCGCCGGCGACATACGCAAAGCGCGCAGGTCGGGAATATCGTCGGTGAGCATCTCGGGCGGAGCGTAGGCCACCGTCGCGCGACGCAGCGTGGCATAGCGCTCGGTAAAGGATGCCTTGCCGCCGGTACCGGCCACGGCCGACGCAGGCTCGAGCGCCAGCGACGAGCCAAAGTCGATCAGGCACAGGTCAAAGGCGCCCTCGGCAAGCTGCCGGTCAAGCGGCAGGCGCGCCGTACGCACCATAATATTAGCGGGCGAGATATCGCGATGGACAAAGCCCTCGCCCACCAGGCTCATGCGGCAGAGCAGGTCGAACAGGTCGCGCCCCAAGCGCGCCGCCACAAGCGGCGATAGGCGTCCGGCATCGTCCACGGCGAGTCGCGAGCGCAAGCGGGCGAGCGTCTCGCCCTCGACCCATTCCATGACAATTGCAGGCACACCGTCGACCTCGCCCCAGCCATAGAGGCGGGGAAAGCCCTTAAGGCCCGAAAGGGCGCGATGGCATTCATATTCCTCGCGAAATGCCGCTTTGAACTTGGCGACCAGCGCCTCATGGGCGGCATCGTCGTCAAACTCATCGCGCGTCGGCAAGATGAGCTGCTTGAGTGCCACGGCCTCGCCTTGGGCGTTGACGGCACGCGTCACGCGGCCGATACCGCCACGGCGCATGGTGGCATCGTCGGCAAACAGCATCGTAAAACGACGCAGATAGGCAGGCAGTTCGTCCTGACCGAGCGCAATGGCCGGCTCAAACCCGTCGACACGCGCCAGGCGCAGGCCGACCATGGGATCGCGACCGAGCGATTGTGGTGTGGTGGATGCAAGATCGGTCATCATAGGGCAAGCGCCGCCACGTTATTGTTGAAGTTACCGAGCGCGACGTCATCATCGCCGTAATGGCCGACCCATTGACATAGGTCGGTGTAACAGCCCCACAGATTGGCATACTGCTGATACCACTTTGACCGGGGCGAGAATGTCTGACGACCGAACTCGGCTCGAATGACAAACATCTCCCCGACCAGGCTGTCGCACGGCCTGGGATCTCCCGTAGAGTTATAGGTCGAGACCACGTCATTGGCACGAGAAACGTAACTGTCGAGCATGTTGTACTTGGTCACAAGCCAACTGTGAATGCTCTCTTCCTCAGCAGCGGAAAGGCCACCGGAGTTTGCATCGTTGTCAGTGTTGCCGCCCGTCGAGCCGCCGTTTCCAGACCCTCCGGTAGAGGAACCCGACCCAGAGCCGCCACCCGAACTCGACGAATTCGAGCCGGAGCCAGAAGTATCCGAGCTACCGGGCTTTCCGGACTGCTGGGCGTCCTGCTCCTTCTGCTGCTCGACCTTATTCACCGTTGCCGCCACGCTATTGTTGGACAACCGATCGATGATCTTGGTGTTGGTGAGCACGATGGTTTTGCCATTGGCAAGCGTGACTTCGTTGTCCGGGGCCTCGGCGCCGTCCGCATCGTCGGTGCCAAACACAATATGCGCGACCACACTTGCCCAAGCATATCCAGTCGTGGTACCCAGATCACTTTTGACCTCATGCCCCACGCGCGGTTCGCGTGCGGCATGCGCCTGCATCATGGACGGCACGGTCATGCCATAGGCAG
>DAWEIC010000112.1:0-5130 GCA_052364855.1 Collinsella sp. | reverse complement strand
GAAAAGTCGTCATGGGCAACGGTGTGATAGAACGTCTGAGGCTCGATGCGGTCAAGAACGACCTCGCAATCGAGCTTGATCTGGGAAATCGCCTCGGCAAGACCGGTCGAAACACGCTCAACCTCGGGAATGCCGCGTCCCTGTCGAAAATTGCGGTCGCTACAGTCGCCAGCAGCACCGACGACCATGGCCGGATAGTAACCAAGACTCTGAGCGAGCTTTTTGCCGGTAAGACCGGCGAGTTCGCTCGTGAGCTCCGTGCAGTCGGGTCCGACGCAAGCGGAATGCACCGCCCAGTTCACAAAGCCCGCAAATGGCTTGCCTTCGGTATCGAAGAACGATACGACAATGACCTCATTGTCGGCGAGTTCACCTGGGATGATGCGGTTGTCGTAGAAACCGGTGATGACCTGCTTGCCCAAGCGACAAATCGCGGGCTGTGCGTTGGCACGGCACTCCTCAAAGCATTGGCAAATGGTATCGAGGAACCAGCGGTAGTAGTTCTCGTCGAATTTTCCCGTCCACCAGCTGCGGTGGTAAGCGACGATTGAAGTATGGTCGTGCGTCGCCGAGAGCAGAACGCAATCACGGTCAATGCCGTAGCGCTCGGCGAGCATTGTCTTGACCTCCTCGGCCATGCTTTCCTCGAACTCGAGGACATCGGCATTAAAGAGAAACACTTCACGTTCGCCTTGCTGGAAGAGGATGGCGTTGGCGAAGACGTCGTCATGGACGCCCGTCGCAGGTTCAAGACGGTTGGGAAGATTGCGGTAGCCAATCAGGTAGATGTCGCCCTGTGGGGTGATTTTGCGGCGCGCGTGTCCAATGTTCATGCACGTTCTCCTTCTGTGTCACGCCGCATTCAAGGCGGCAATGATGATTTCGACGAGGCGCTCATGGGATCCGGCGGCAAAACCGGAGTTCATGGCCTCATAGGTGATCTTTTCGTACGCGTCGGGAGCCGGTAGGTACTTCTGTCCGCCGTTGACGAGCGTGGCAAAGAACACAGAGCCGGACCGAGCGGCGCGCACAGTGGCGCCGAATGCACTCGAGACCTCGGGTTGTACGCCGACAAGCTCGACGTTTCCCAGCCGGAGCAGATAGACCCTCGTGCGCTGCTCGCCAGCGGCATGAAACTCATACGTTCGGTGCGGGGCCAAAGAGTGAAAATCGGCGCGTGTCTGAGCGGGCAGGAGAACGTCGACCGTGCGGGCATCGATGCCGGTAGCGTCATCCTCACGCGCCATGCGAGCGGCCTCGATTAAAGCATCGCCCAAGGCCTGCCCCTGCTGGTGCAGCATGCGGTATCCGTCCTCATGGGCATCGACCGTCTGCTTAACGCCGGCCGCATCGAACATGACGTTCATGGCGTGCTCCGCCGGACCTTGGTCGCCCGCGGCCCCTGGCAGCAACAGGGCAACGCCGCCCAGCTCGCGCTCGAGTGACATGGCGGCAAAACCAAAGAGGTCTCCGCTCGCCATGCGCCTCCCCTCGGAGTCGCGCGACCCGTCGAGCACGGAGGACTGAACGTCCGCCGTCGCGAGCACGGCAACATACTCGCCCCCGGCATCCCTTATGGCGAGTACGGGCATCGTGTGGTCGGCAAACCCCCTGGGATTCGAGCCCAACCACCAGCCGGCAGGCGTCTCAATGTCGCGATTAACGTTCACGGGGCATTCGCCCTCCACAATGGCGAGCGTGGCAGAGCGAATGCCCGCAACAGCGCGCTCGACAGCCGTGCGGGCGGCAGCGACGAGCGCTGCGCGATAGCGCTCGTTGCGATTGCGGGCAGCATCGTCGGCAAGATGCCCGGGAGTGCGGACGTGAGGCATGGAAAACGTGTGGGTAGGAACCACCCAAGAATAAGCACCGCTGCAATTGGCGGCATCCTCAACAACCTCACGCAGATCGGCGAGTAGAGCCGGAGCGATCGAGGTGACCTCAAGCGAAAGGACGCAGGCGCGTCGCCCCGTCCCCTCGATGATAAGGGCACGGGCGAAGACCTCATGACGGAGTTCGTCGAAACCGTCGAACGGCAACACGTCCCCAAGATCGATGGCCACACGAGCGGCCCCAGCTCTCATCTCTCCTTCGTCCATGGCAGATACTCCCCTCTGATTGCCGCTCACTCGACACCGTACAGTTGCTGCGCCGTACCGCCAAGCACAAGGTCGCTGTCTGTATCGCTCAGATTTGCAGCGCGAACGCAGGCGACACCCTCGGTGAGCCACTCGCGTTTAACGGGATAGCTCGTGCCAAAAACAATATGGTCTGCACCCAGCACGTCAACCGCGCAGGCAAGGAGTGTCTTGCCCCAAGGCTGAGCATGGGACATGTCGAAATAGATGTTGTTCTCGAGGCGCCTGGAAACGGTCTCGGTATCGACCTGAAAACGGCCAGAAGCATCAGGGCGCTTGGGACCATGAGGCAGCAGCATCTCCTTGAACGCAAAGTATGCGCCGCCGAGCATGGAGTGGACCATCTTGATATTGGGGTAGCGCTCAAAGAAATCGCCAAAGATCTCTCGGCCGATCGCCGTAGTTTGGTCGACGCAGCGGCCATAAGAGCGGCGAAGGTTGTCGTACGCGAGAAGCGATTCGTTCTCGACCGGCACGGGAACATGGTGCACGTAAACGGTGACATGGCGTTCGTTCAGGTGCTCGAAAAAGCTCGAGAAGACCTGGTCGTCGAGATAGCGCTTGCCGTAGTGAGCGCAGAGTTGCACACCCGCAAAACCATCGTCGAGCCTGCGGTCGAGCTCCTCCAAATTCGCTTTGGTGCCAAAGGGCGGCACGGCGACAAGCGGAATCAGACGGCCACTTGACGCCTTCGCGTCAGCAGCCATACCGTCGTTGAAACGCCGGCACATCTCGAGCGACATCCACTCGTGACAGCCGGGGAGCTTGAGGATCGCCTTGTCGACCCCCGCCTCATCCATATCGGCCAAGCGCTTCTCGAGGGTGTAGTCGCCCTCAATGTAGTTAAGACCCGGAGAACCGGCGGGCATCTCGATCACGATCTGTCGTTTGCCGGCGGAATTCATGGTCAGATAGCCTTCGGTGTCATAGGCGCGGGGTACCTCGGCCAAAAACTGTTCGCAGAGCGTCTCGTCATGAAAGATGCGCTCGTCGAACCAGTAGGAATTTGCATCGATAATCATTGGTTGGAACCGCCTTTCATCTTGTTGAAAACATTCTAGAAAAGCAGGTACCCGGACATCAATTCCAGCTTAAGCCAACTGTATTCCATTTTGGAATAGAACTTACCGCTCACACGCGAACCTCGCTCGCTCAACGAGACAAGCGCTAACAGCACGGGCTTAGACAGAAAACGGTCGGCCCGCATCCGTTGCGGGCCGACCGTTTCATTACAGGCTACCTTTGCCGTTACGCCTGACGGTAATGGTCAAAGAAGTCGGCGAGGTCTTCGAGGGACTCTTTGAGCACTTCCATGCGCGGCAGGTACACGATGCGGAAGTGATCGGGCTCGGCCCAGTTAAAGCCGCCGCCGCGCGTGATCAGAATCTTCTTCTCGTGCAGCAGGTCGAGGGCAAACTGCTCGTCATCGGTGATGTTGAACTTCTTAACATCCATCTTGGGGAAGATGTAGAACGCCGCGCGCGGCTTGACCACCGAGATGCCGTCGATCTTGTTGAGCGCCTCATACACAAAGTTGCGCTGCTCGTAGACACGGCCGCCGGGACGGATGTAGTCGTTAACGGACTGATGGCCGCCGAGCGCCGTCTGGACGATCGACTGAGCCGGCACGTTGGAGCACAGGCGCATGTTGGAGAGCATGTTGATGCCCATGATGAAGTCGCTCATGCAGCGCTGGTTGCCCGAAAGCACCATCCAGCCAATGCGATAGCCCGCGATCATGTGCGACTTGGACAGACCGCTAAAGGTGACACAGGGCAGATCGGGGGCGAGCGAGGCAATCGAGACGTGCTCGTAGCCGTCCATGCACAGGCGGTCGTAGATCTCATCGGCAAAGATCATCAGCTGATGCCTGCGTGCAATCTCGACGATGCCCTCGAGCACCTCGCGCGGATAGACAGAACCCGTGGGGTTGTTGGGGTTGATGATGACGAGGGCTTTGGTCGCGCTCGTGATCTTGGACTCCATATCCTCCAGGTCGGGATACCAATCCGCCTGCTCATCGCACAGATAATGTACGGGATGACCGCCAGCAAGGGTTGCGCACGCCGTCCAGAGCGGATAGTCGGGGCTGGGGATCAGAATCTCGTCGCCATTGTCGAGCAGCGCGTTCATCGAAAGCTGAATGAGCTCGGACACGCCGTTGCCCGTGTAGATATGCTCCATCTGAACGTTGGGCAGGCCCTTGATCTGCGAATACTGCATGATCGCCTTGCGCGCGGAGAACAGGCCACGCGAGTTGGAATAGCCTTCGCAGTCGGGCAGCTGCTGGCGCATGTCCTTGATGACCTCATCGGGCGTGCGGAAACCGAAGGGCGCCGGGTTGCCGATATTGAGCTTGAGGATGCGCTCGCCCTCGTCCTCCATACGGGCGGCCTCGTCGACGACGGGACCGCGCACGTCATACAGGACGTTATCGAGCTTGGTGGATTTAGAAAAAGTACGCATGGTGGTGCTCCTTGCAATTTGAGCTGAGGGATGGGGTTCGGGCTTGGAATCGTTGCGGGGTGATGATGCCTCGCCTTGATCGGCGTCGCCGGCAAGCAGCCAGGTAACATCGACCTCCAAAATACGGGCGAGCAGCTCAGCCACATCGCGCCGCGGGATCGTCTTGCCGCTCACATATTGGCTCATCTGACTCTTGCCGAGTTTTTTGCCGAGCATCTCCGATGCGCGGATTACGTCCGATTGGCGAACGTCGCGATTGGACATAGTCTGTCGCAGGCGATCGCAAAACGTCTCTTGGGCCACAGGAACCTCCTTGCTGGCAAAGTTCAATTTATAGAACACGAATTGAACCAAGGTTCAATTTAGCAAGCAGTATAGCGCGGCGCATTATCGGGAAGTTCAATTTCATAAGAAAATGCGCCGGACTCTGAGATTTGCCCAAAGCGGACAATGACACGCACGCGTTTAGAGGTATTCGAGGAAACGGGCGGCAGCAAGCGAAACATCGGCCGTTCGATATATGGCG
>DAWEIC010000111.1:0-5184 GCA_052364855.1 Collinsella sp. | reverse complement strand
ACCGGAATCTGACGCGGGCGACGGAACGCCGCGAGCGCACCACGCGTCACGTTAAAGCCCGTCAACTGCTCCATGAGCTCCATGGAGGCCACGAACACGGGAACCGGACCCGCACCTTCGCGTACCGCCAGGCGCTCAAACAGCGGCATCATCTGGTCGAGCCAGCGTTCGCCCAAAAGAAAGCTCACCGGCTCGTATCCGGCGCGCACGGCACGCTCGATGACCTTGGCACTCTCGGCGATAAAAATGCCCTTCTGCGGCTCCAGCACGCAGCGAAGCTCACGCTCGGTCAGTCGCACGTAGGCATCGAGCCGCTCGTCATCGAGCGAATCAATTCGCAGAACCTCAACGGCATCAGTCATAGCAGCCAGCCCGCACCCTTCTTTACAGCACATCTATACCAAACGAGGCGACGCTAAGCGCCGCCCCATGCATTCAATCAACCCGATGATACCGTTCACGCCAGACGATTTACGCCTCAACGCGATGATACGTCACGAACTCATAATCGACGCCCTCGTCACCCTCACCGGCGGCAATCGTCGCGACCTCGCTACGCTGCGCAATCTCCCACGCGGGATCGGCGTCCAAGTCGGGAAAGTACGTGTCCACGGGATGGACGCAGTGGTTATGAGTGACCTCGGCCTCCACGCAGTACGGCAAAAACTGCCGATAGACATCGCCGCCACCGATCACCCAGGCAACGGGCTCATCGGCAACCGCAGCGAGCGCTTCGTCAACGCTATGCACCACGTCGACGCCCTCGCGGGTAAAGCCTATATCGCGCGTAAGCACGATATTGCGGCGGTTCTTGAGCGGACGCCCGCCGGGAAAACTCAGCAGCGTTTTGCGTCCCATGATAACCGGGCAGCCCTTGGTGCAGGCCACAAAATGGCGCATATCGGCGCGATTGGACACCACCATATCGCCCTCGCAGCCAATACCCCAGTCGTCACACACGGCGACGATGGCAGAAAGCTTACACGTCATGCGCGTCACCTACACCGCAATGGGGATGTTCTTGACCTGAGGGCCGTGCTCATAGCCCTCGACGATCAGGTCATCGGTCGTAAACGCATAGAAGTCATGCACATCGGGGTTGAGCGTTACCTTGGGTGCCGCAAACTGCGGACGCTCGATAAGCTCGCGGACGATATCGACATGACGATCATAGATATGGGCGTCGGCGATCACGTGCAGCAGCTCACCGGGAATCATATCGACCGACTGCGCGACCATCATCAGCAAAATGGCGTACTGGCACACGTTCCAGTTGTTCGCGGCCAAAATGTCCTGGCTGCGCTGGTTGAGAATCATGTTGAGCGTCGGCTTGTCGTCCTGAGGACGCTGCGTCACGTTATAGGTCACGCTATAGGCGCATGGATAAAGGTGCATCTCGGACAGATCGCTAAACACGTACGTATTGGTCATAATGCGGCGACTATACGGCGTGTGCTTAAGGTCGTACAGTACACGGTCCATCTGGTCGAAGTCGCCCTCGGCGTAATGGCTCTTCTGACCAATCTGATAGCCGTAGGCTTTACCGATGGAACCGGTCTCATCGGCCCACTCATCCCAGATATGGCTGTTGAGGTCATGCACGTTATTGGACTTCTTTTGATAGATCCACAGAATCTCGTCCATGGCAGACTTAAGCGCCGTACGACGCAGGGTGAGCGCGGGGAACTCCTCGCGCAGATCATAGCGCGCCGTGACACCAAAGTTTTTAATGGTATAGGCAGGGGTGCCGTCCTCCCACACCGGGCGGACCTTTTGGCCCTCGGTGGTGGTGCCATGGTCCAAGACATCGCGGCACATGGTTACAAACTGTTGATCAGCTTTGCTCATTGACCCTCCTGTCAGTCGCCTATAAGCGAGATTTATTGTAGCCCAGGCGCGCGCGGCCCCACAGCCCAAACATAAGCCCTCATTTTCTGACATATGCCAGAAATTCCTTGCGCAAATCCGCACGTTCGCTATTCTATTGTTGACATATGTCAGATTTGGAGTGTGCATGGCAGGAAGACGCGAAAAACTGCGCCGCGTCGGGATCATCCCCGAATACCGCGGCTTTACCCCCGATGGCCTGGCCAGCGGTGATGCCATCGACATGACCGTCGACGAGCTTGAGGTGCTGCGCCTGTGCGACCTGGAGGGTCTCAACCAAGAGGCGGTCGCCCAGCAGATGGGCATCGCCCGCGCAACGGTGGCGGCCATTTGCAGCCGCGCGCATCGCAAGGTGGCCGATGCGCTGGTCAACGGACGGGCGCTCGTTATCGAGGGCGGCAATATCGCATACTCCCCCATCACCACGACAACGGCCGCATGGCCAGCAAAGGAGGTCGACACCATGAGGGTGGCAACGACGTACGACAACGGCAACATCTTTATGCACTTTGGCCGCAGCGAGCAGTTCAAGATCTACGACATCCAGGATGGCAAGGTGCTCAACGAGCAGGTCGTAGGCACCGGCGGCACCGGCCACGGCGCCCTGGCGGGTCTGCTTGCCAACGGTGGCGTTGACACGCTCATCTGCGGCGGTATCGGCGGCGGCGCCATCAACGCGCTCACCCAGGCTGGCATCACGGTCTATGCGGGCGCCCAGGGCAGCTGCGATGCCTGCGTCGAGGCCCTCATTGCCGGCACGCTCGCTCAGACCGGCGAGGCCACCTGCGACTGCCATGGTCACGACCACGAGCACACCCGCGAGCATGGCGAGTCCTGCGGCTGCCACGGCCATCACGAGCACGAGGGCCACGAGGGCTGCAGCTGCCACTAACGACAAGCACCTCGTCGAGAACGCGCTTCCACGCGTGCGACAACCAGCGAACAAACGGCGAAGGCCGCCTGGAATACCATCCAGGCGGCCTTCGCCATACACGACTCAACTAGTCGTTACTTCTTGTTGCGCATCTGCGCTTCCATCTGGCGCAGCAGGTCCATATCGGACTTGGGGCCGCCCGTTCCCAGGCCGCCCATGCCGCCCAGCCCCATGGCATCCAGACCGGGAATATTGGGCATGCGCATCTTTTTGCCCTTCTTACCCTTCTTGCCCTTCTTGCCGCCGGCCTGCGCCTGATTGGCCATCGTGCGCATGCGGCCCATCATCTTATTCATCTCGCCCCACTGCTTCATAAGGCTATTGACCTCGGTGGGGGTCACGCCGGCGCCCTTGGCAATGCGGGCACGGCGCTGGCCGTTGATGATGGAGGGGCGAAGGCGCTCCTCCTTGGTCATCGACATGATGATGGCCTCGTTCTTATCGAAGATGCCTTCGTCCAGGTTACCACCCATCTGGTTGAGCGCACGCTGGCCACCGGGGAGCATGCCCAGAATGCCCTTCATGCCGCCCATCTTCTTGACGGCCTTCATCTGGTCGAGCATGTCGTTCATGGTAAAGCCCTCGCGCAGCATGCGCTCGGCGGCCTCGAGCTGCTCGGCGTCGGCCGCCTCCTGGGCCTTCTCGATAATGCCGACAACGTCGCCCATACCCAGAATGCGCTTGGCCATACGATCGGGGTAGAACGGCTCCAGCGAATCGGGCTTCTCGCCCATGCTCACAAACTTGATGGGCTTGCCGGTCACCTGGCGCACGGAAAGCGCGCCGCCGCCACGGGCGTCGCCGTCGAGCTTAGAGATAATCACGCCGTCAAAGTCGGTGCGCTCGGCGAAGGTCGAGACGACGTTGACGATATCCTGACCGGTCATGGCATCGACGACCATCAGCACCTGATCGGGCTTGACGGCCTTCTTGATGTCCACGGCCTCCTGCATCATCTGCTCATCGATCTGAAGACGTCCGGCGGTATCGACGATGACCACGTCGCGCAGGTGGTCGACGGCCTCCTGGATGGCGCCCTTGGCGATATCGACCGGGTGCGCACCGTCGCCGCGGAAGACCGGTACGCCGATCTCGCCACCGAGCGTGGCCAGCTGGTCGGCAGCAGCGGGACGGTAGACGTCGCACGCGGCGAGCAACGGCGAGCGGCCCTGCTTCTTGAGCAGGTAGGCCAGCTTTACGGCAGCCGTGGTCTTACCGGAGCCCTGCAGACCCACAAGCATGATGACATTGGGAATGCGGTTGCTAAAGACGAGCTTGCTCTCGGTTGAGCCAAGCATCTCGGTGAGCTCATCGAGCACGATCTTGACGACGTTTTGCGCCGGCGACAGCGACTCCATGACCTCGGCGGTCATGCAGCGCTCCTTGGTCTTGGCGACGAACTCCTTGACGACCTTAAAGTTGACGTCGGCCTCGAGCAGCGCCATGCGAATATCGCGCATGGCCGAAGTAATATCGGCCTCGGTCAGCTTGCCCTTGCCGCGCAGGCGGTCAAATGTGTCGTTGAGGCGATCGCTCAGGGAATCAAACACTAGTCACTCCTTAATTGGACTCGCCCACCAGGGCGCGGCAGAAATCTTTGGCATTGAACTCCTGCAGATCATCGACCTGCTCGCCCACGCCCACGCGCAGGATCGGGAGCTTGAGTT
The DNA here is from genome assembly GCA_052364855.1 of Collinsella sp. Taxonomy (GTDB): domain Bacteria; phylum Actinomycetota; class Coriobacteriia; order Coriobacteriales; family Coriobacteriaceae; genus Collinsella. The sequence continues at coordinate 696 of DAWEIC010000111.1, read as the reverse complement.
TCTCGGCCACGGCCATGGCGATACCGCCCTTAGCCGTGCCGTCGAGCTTAGTCATGATAATACCGTCCAGGCCCAGCGCCTCGTTAAACTCGAGCGCCTGGTTCAGACCGTTTTGGCCCGTCGCGGCGTCGATCACAAGCACGACCGAAACCGGCATGGGACCGGCGGCCATATTGGCGGCGCGCTTACGGGTCACATTGACCACCTTGGCAAGCTCGCGCATGAGCTCAGGGCTCGTGTGCAGACGGCCGGCGGTATCGATAAGCACCAGGTCGCTGCCGCGCTTGTCGGCCTCGTCGAGCACGTCGTAGCAAACACTTGCCGGGTCGGAGCCGCGCTCGCGCTTGATAACCGGTACGCCGGCACGCTGCCCCCACACATCGAGCTGCTCGATGGCGGCGGCGCGGAAGGTGTCGGCCGAACCGATCACCACGTTCTTGCCGCGGGCGGCCATGGCGCTCGCGATCTTACCGACCGTCGTGGTCTTGCCGGCACCGTTAATGCCCACAAACAGCACGCAGCTCGGCGTATCGGAAAACGGATCGCGCTCGATGGGCACAAAGTGCTGCTCGAGCTGCTCGGCCAGGGCACGGCGAAGCTGCGGAGCGGTCTTGAGGTTCTTCTTGGCCGCGGCATCGCGTAGGTCATCGGAGACCTGAATGGCGACCTCGGCACCCATGTCACCCATAACGAGGG
>DAWEIC010000110.1:0-5185 GCA_052364855.1 Collinsella sp. | reverse complement strand
ATGGTTGGTGGGCGTGGCGACCCTATTGCTCGGTAAACGGTTGGGATCGGGTGGGGGCGTAGGTCCCATGTTTGGGGATCCGGACTGATGCCGAACGCGATGGGGGCGTGGCTGAATAGGAGGGATGTTCAAATTTTGAGCTTTGCTCAAAATTTATCCGGTCGGCTTACGCCGACCGCGCTGCGCTAAAAACGCGCCACGGGCGCGTTTTCTTTACGCGTCGCGCCCTGGCGGGTTCGAATCCCTCCTCCTCCGCCGTATTTGCTTGTTAGAGACTCAAAACAAAAAAGCTCCCATTCTTGGGAGCTTTCTCAACCAAAATGGCGGAGGAGGAGGGATTCGAACCCTCGTGACCTTATACAGGCCAAACGGTTTTCGAGACCGCCGCATTCAACCACTCTGCCACCCCTCCGCGTGGGGTAAAAACAAAGCAGGCTCAAAGGCCTGCTTTGGAATTAGCTGGCGGAGAGTCAGGGATTTGAACCCTGGAGACGCTTTTGACGCCTACACGATTTCCAATCGTGCTCCTTCGGCCACTCGGACAACTCTCCGTTAAATGCGAAAGTCAGTATACACGAGGAATCGCAAAGTGCAAACAGAAAAGTTGGCATTTTTTAAAACGCTTGGCTGCGCTTGTCGTTGCAGTGGGGTTTGAGGTGCCAAAAAACGGCTTCCGACCAGCGTGGTTGATTAACTCAATTGTTCAAAAGGGGTATTCATAAGCGACTTGGCAATGAATTTAAAAAATCTTTGGGTGGTGCTGTGGACCACTGGTATGCATTTTGCGACCACGGCCTTGTGCCCGTTGACCTGCGGCTTGACTCAGCTTGTCCCCGCGGCGTCGTATCTTGTCCACAAATCCGTCAAGCTCTTGGTCGGCATTTGGTTGGAATGCGCATGAAACGTCGTGCGAGTATGGACATATGTGGAGGTCATGAGGTTGTAGCTGCATATTCTTGCGGCCTGGGAGGTTGAAAGATATTATTACCAAGTCTTTTCCTGCTTCAGGCGCACCTTCACGACCTGAAGCCACATTTGCCCAGAGGAGGTGACAATATGAAGGCTTATGAACTGCTGTTCTTTGTTGACCCGTCGCTCGACCCCGAGACTCGTCTCGCTGTTATGAAGCGTATCGATACCACGATCGCTGAGGGCGCTGGCAAGGTCGACTCCGTTGACGAGTGGGGCAAGCGCAAGCTCGCCTACGAGATCAACGACCTCACCGATGGTGACTACACCCTCATCAACTTCCATGCAGATCCTACCCAGATCGCCGAGCTTGATCGCGTCCTGCGCATCACCGACGCTGTGGTCCGCCACATGATCGTCCGTCGCGACGACCAGGAGTAAGACTGTCGTTTTGGACTGGGCTTGTGCCCCAAGAGGAAGTAGTGAGTTATGAGCATCAATCGAGTGAACATCACCGGTAACCTCACCCGCGATCCCGAGCTGCGCGCCACCGCCGGCGGAACCCAGGTTCTGTCCTTTGGCGTCGCCGTGAACGATCGTCGCCGCAATGCGCAGACTGGCGAGTGGGAGGACTATCCCAACTTTGTCGACTGCACCATGTTCGGCACCCGCGCCGAGGCCGTGAGCCGTTTCCTGGCAAAGGGAAATAAGGTCGCGATCGAGGGCAAGCTGCGCTACAGCTCTTGGGAGCGCGACGGCCAGCGCCGGAGCAAGCTTGAGGTCATCGTCGATGAGATCGAGTTTATGAGCTCCCGTGGTGGCCAGGGTGGCTACGATCAGGGCGGTTACGCCCCCGCAGCTCCCGCGCCCGCAGCACGTCCTGCCGCACCGGTGGCTACGCCGCCCGCGGTCGACGTCTACGATGAGGACATCCCGTTCTAAGGGTTGTTCACCTATTTTTGAGTGAGAGGCGGCTTCGGTTCGCCGAAGTTGCCAAATGAAAGGTATTTTGACATGGCTAATGATTTTTCTGCACGTCAGCCGCGTCGTAAGTACTGCCAGTTCTGCAAGGAGAATACTGAGTTCATCGACTATAAGGACACTCAGCTTCTCCGTAAGTACATGACCGATCGTGGCAAGATCAAGCCCCGTCGCGTCACTGGCGCTTGCACGCAGCATCAGCATGACATCGCCAACGCCATCAAGCGCGCCCGCGAGATGGCTCTCCTGCCGTACACCGTCCCCGTGGTTTCCTCTCGTGGCAACCGCGACCGCGGCTAAGAAGGGAGACGCATCATGAAGGTTATTCTTCTCGATGAGATCAAGGGCAAGGGCGGCGAGGGTGACGTCGTAGAGGTCGCTCAGGGTTACGCTGAGAACTTCCTGTTCCCCAAGAAGCTCGCTGTTGCCGCCACCAAGGGCAACCTCAAGCAGCTTGACGAGCGTCGCAACAACATCGCTAAGCGCGAGGCCGTCCGTCTGGCTACCGCCAACGAGACCAAGGCTGCCTTCGAGGGCAAGACGGTCACCGTTGACGTCAAGGTCGGCGACGAGGGCATCCTCTTTGGCTCCGTTACCGCCGCTATGATCGCTGACGCCATCAAGGCTCAGCTCGGTATGGACATCGACCGCAAGCGCGTCGAGCTCGGTAAGCCCATCAAGGTTGCCGGTGCCCACACCGTTGCCATCTCGCTGTACCGCGAGATCAAGGCCGAGGTTGTCGTTCTCGTCGGCGTTACCGCCGAGGAGCTCGCTGCCGAGGCTGAGGTCGAGGAGGCCGCTGAGGTCGCCGAGGCCGAGACCGCCGAGGTCGAGACTGAGGCTGCTGCCGAGTAGCATTTGCTGCAACGCAACAATCTTGTTCTAAGAAGGGCGCTCTGGGAAACCAGGGTGCCCTTTTGTTTTTTGCGCTGAGTGAGTGTCATGGTGAACGTTGCGTCGAAGTCCTATATACAGGACCGTTCATCCGTTTGGTTCGGTGATGATTGGCGGCGCGCGGCGCGTTTTGGGACCGTGGCTGATACTATGGATGCTCGCAAGCGATATGAATGAGGATGCTCATGGCATATGACGATAGGGAGACCGGGCTGACGGTTGAGGACCGCGGCTCAAAGTTGGGTCTTCCCCAAAACCAAGATGCAGAGGCCAATGTACTGGCCGCTATGCTGCTATCGCCCGAGGTGGTCGAAGAAGCCCAGGTCGAGCTGCAGCCCGATGACTTCTACCGGCCCATTCATAAGACCATCTATACCGCGATGGTCGATATGTACAACAGCCGCATTCCCATCGACTCCATCTCGCTGATCGATTACCTACGAAGCGTCAACAAGCTCGATGCCGTGGGCGGCGAAGCGTACATTTTGGAGTTGATGGGTCAGACCCTGTCGCTCGTCAACTGGCAGCATCATGCCGCCATCGTTCGCCGCGATTCGATGCTGCGTGAGCTGATCGGCGCCACCAACGAGATCAACGCGCTGGCATATAACGCCCCCACCGATACCAAAGAGGTTGTCGAGCTGGCCGAGAGTAAGCTGCTCAAGGTCACGGCACGCGAGGTCAAGTCGAGCTACAAGACGCTGACCGAGTTTATGGTCGAGGCCTATAACGAGGCCGAGGAAGTGTGCCAGGCCGGTGGCCAGGCTGCGGGCGTGCCCACGGGCTTCCCGTCGCTCGACCGCATGCTCATGGGTTTTCGCGAGGGCCAGCTCATCATCATCGGCGCCCGCCCTGCTGTGGGTAAGACGTCGTTCGCTCTGAATCTGGCGCTCAACGCTGCCGCTGCCGGTTATACCGTCGGCTTCTTCTCGCTGGAGATGTCGGGCAAGGAAATTGCCCAGCGCCTGATTTGCGCCTACGCCATGATCTCGATCAGTGACTTCCGCATGGGCCGCATTAGCCCCGAGCAGTGGGCCAATATCAACGAGGCCACGCAGACCTTGTCCAAGCTCGATATTCTGATTGACGATACGCCTGGCACCACAGTGACCGAGATTCGCGCCAAGAGCCGCCGCATGCTCCACAACAAGGAGAAGGCCATCATCATCCTGGACTACCTGCAGCTGGTGAGTCCTCCGCCGGGACGCCGCTCCGAGAGCCGTACCGTCGAGGTTTCGGAGATGTCGCGTGGTCTGAAGATCATGGCCAAGGAGCTCAAGATCCCGCTCATCGCGCTGTCGCAGCTCTCGCGTCAGGTCGAATCCCGTACCGGCAAGCGCCCACAGCTTTCCGACCTTCGTGAATCGGGCTCCATCGAACAGGACGCCGATATCGTTATGTTCTTGGACCGCTCCGCCGACGAGGCCGAGGCCTCGCGCGACGATCGACCCGACGAGGGCGTTACGCGTATCGTCGTGGCCAAGAACCGTTCGGGCCCGATCGGCGACGTCGACCTGATGTTCCTGCCGGCATCCACCAAGTTCTATGAGCTTGATGGGGCACATGCCGAGGAGTAGGACAGGCACCCGTTGCACGGGTATACTGGGAATGTTTTGTGCTTCTGCGTGCCGGCGTGGCGCGTAGACAGTCCATGAATGTAAGGAGTAAACATGCCGTCAACCGTTTTGGTCGGTGCCCAGTGGGGCGATGAGGGCAAGGGTAAGATCTGCGACCTGGTCGCCGGCGACTTCGATGCCGTCGTGCGCTACTCGGGCGGCAACAACGCCGGCCACACCATCGTCGTCAACGGCAAGAAGTACGGCCTGCACCAGGTGCCCTCCGGCATCATGTATTCCGACCATGTGTCGGTGATCGGTAACGGCTGCGTCGTCAACCCCAAGGTTGTCCTTGAGGAGATCGACATGTTCGAGGCCGACGGCATCACCACCAAGAACCTCAAGATTAGCGGCAACGCGCATGTCATCATGCCGTACCACATCGACCTGGATGGCGCCTTTGAGCAGAAGCTCGGCAAGAAGAACATCGGTACCACCAAGCGCGGTATCGGTCCGTGCTATCAGGACAAGATGGCCCGCATTGGCCTGCGCATGCAGGATATGCTGGACGAGGCGCTGTTCCGCGACAAGCTGGAGACCGCTCTCGCCCGCGTGAACCCCGAGCTTGAGCTCATCTACAACCTGCCCACCTACACCGTGGACCAGATTTGCGACGAGTACCTGCCCATGGCCGAGCGCCTGCGTCCCTACATCACCGAGACGAGCCTGCTGCTCAACAACATGATCGATGAGGGCAAGGACCTGCTGTTTGAGGGCGCCCAGGCGACGTTGCTCGACATCGACCACGGCACCTATCCGTACGTGACGTCTTCCAACTGCACCGC
>DAWEIC010000109.1:0-5242 GCA_052364855.1 Collinsella sp. | reverse complement strand
GCCCGTGGGTTATACCCTAAGAGCAAACCACCCTTTTTAAGGGTGGTTCTGATTCGTTCTTTGTCGCTATCCGCACACACCGCATTTTGCACAGGCCGAAAGCGCGGCCGGAGCCTGCGCGATGCCGCCCTTGGCCGTCTCGCGCAGCGTGGCCGGCAACGCGTGGCCCACCGAGAGCATGACGTGTGCCATCTGGTCAAACGGCACCAGGCTCTTAATGCCGGCGAGGGCGAGTTGTGCGGAGCTAAAGGCGGCTGCCACGCCGATGGCGTTGCGGTTTTGGCAGGGCACCTCCACGAGGCCACCGACGGGGTCACAAACGAGGCCCAGCAGATTACTCAGCGCGATGGAACTGGCGTCGAGCGCCTGCTCGGGCGTGCCGCCGAGCATCTGCACCAGCGCGGCGGCTGCCATGGCAGCGGCGCTTCCCACCTCGGCCTGGCAGCCGCCCTCGGCGCCGGCAACGCAGGCGCTTGTGGTGAGGTTGAGGCCGATGGCGGCTGCGCAGTAGAGCGCGTCCATGACTTGCTCGTCGTCGAGCTGCAGGCGATCGGCGAGCGCCAGCACGCAGCCGGGCACAACACCCGCGGAGCCGGCCGTGGGGGCGGCGACGATCACGCCCATGGTAGCTGAGCGCTCGAGCACGGCCATGGCGCGGGCAACGGCGTCGGTCTGGACGGTGCCCATCAGGCTTGCACTCAAATCGTTGCAGCGGGTTGCTTCGACGAGCTTGGCCTCGCCGCCGATAAGCCCGCCGAGCGAGCGCTGCGGATTGGCGATGGGGGCCGTGGTCTCCTCGCGCATGACGTCGAGCACGCGGCGCATGGCGGCGACGGCGTGGGCCTCGCCGGTCAGACGTGCCTCGCGAACGGCCATGACGGCACCGATGCTGAGTCCCAGTTCCTCGCACGCATCGAGCAGCTGCTCGCCGTCGTCGAAGATCTCCTTGGCCGAGACGCCGGGGGAGAGTGACGAGGCAGAACCGGGGAGCTCGATAAAGGTCGCGTAATCGACATTGTCGAGCTTGCGGAGCATGGGGACGACGGTGTCGTCGGGCGCACCGTCGGTCTCAAAGACGGAGTAAGCCTGGCCGCCCACTTCGGTGCGGTAGGTGCGGCAGAAAGCGATGTTTACGTGGGCGTAGGCGAGCAGGTTGGTGAGCGCGGCGAGCACGCCGGGAACGTCCTTGTGCGCCACGAAGAGCGTGGAATACATGCCCGAGATGTCGACGCCGACGCCGTTAATGCGGCTGATGCGCATCTTGCCGCCGCCCAGGCTCTCGCCGCGGACCTGTGCCGTGGCGCCCGTGTCGTCGACCATGTCGATGTCGACGGTGTTGGGGTGGATGGAGGCGTCGTCGCCCTTGATGTCAAAGTGATATTCGAGGCCCTGCTCGCGCGCGAGGTCGAAGGCCTGCTTGATGTTCTCGTCATCGGTGTCGAGGCCCAGGATGCCCGCGACGAGCGCACGGTCGGTGCCGTGGCCGCGGTAGGTGTGGGCGAAGGAGTTCCACAGGCCAAAGGTGACTTTGGTGATGCGGCCTTCCAGCAGGCTGGCAGCAACTTGGGCGCACCGCAGGGCGCCGGCGGTGTGCGATGAGCTGGGGCCGACCATGACGGGGCCCAAGATTTCGAATGCCGAGGTCGTAGCTAGTGTTTGCGGCTTGCCTGCCATGGGTGCTCCTGTTCTATCCCGTCGTTCCGAGGGGCGGGGCATACTTGTCCCGTCGTTCCGAGGGCTTTGGTATTTGGTCGCCTGCTCTACAGTCCTGGCTCGCACGGAGGCCACATTAAGTGGCCTCCGGCTCGTGCGGAACTCGCGACCGACCAAATACCAAAGCCCTCGGAACTTAGGATACATGGCTGGAGTTGCTCTGCTGCAAAATTTATCGGCCTGTGATTTATTCCATGTCCCAGGTAGGCTCATCTTCACAACCTTTAAATAAAAAAGAAGTACCGGTTGGGGCCGGTACTTCTTTTGGTGCGTTGTTATTTGGCTGTAGCTTTTCGAGTTAGCTTACAGGCCGCAGGCTGCTTTGAGTTCTTCGACTCGATCGGTTTTCTCCCAGGTGAAGTCGGCGTCTTCGCGGCCGAAGTGACCGTAGGCTGCTGTTTTCTCGTAGATGGGGCGACGCAGGTCTAGGTCGCGGATGATTGCGCCCGGGCGCAGGTCGAAGGTCTTCTCTACGGCTTCAACGATCTTGTCCTCGGCAACATGCGCGGTACCGAAGGTGTCGACCATGATTGAGAGGGGCTTGGAAACGCCGATGGCGTAGGCAAGCTCGACTTCGCAGCGGTCGGCCAGGCCGGCGGCGACCACGTTCTTGGCGACCCAGCGCGCGGCATACGCGGCGGAGCGGTCGACCTTGGTGCAGTCCTTGCCGCTAAAGGCACCGCCGCCGTGACGGCCGTAGCCGCCGTAGGTGTCAACGATGATCTTGCGGCCGGTGAGGCCCGTGTCACCCATGGGGCCGCCCACGACAAAGCGACCGGTGGGGTTCACGTAGATGTCGGCGTTGTCCCACGGCATGTTCTCGGCGGCCATGACCGGGGTGATGACGTGCTCTATGAGGTCGGCCTTGATCTTGCCCATGTCCTCGATCTCGGCGGCGTGCTGCGTGGAGATGACGATGGTCGTGACCTCGACGGGCTTGCCTTCCTCGTAGCGCACGGTGACCTGGGTCTTGCCGTCGGGACGCAGATAAGCGAGGGTACCGTCGTGACGCACGGCGGCCAGGCGCTCGGCTAGGCGGCTTGCCAGGTAGTGTGGCATGGGCATGAGGGTCTTGGTCTCGTTGGAGGCATAACCGAACATCATGCCCTGGTCGCCGGCACCGATCAGGTCGATCGGGTCGGTGGTAGCGCCGATCTGGGTCTCGAAGGACTCGTCAACGCCCTGGGCGATATCGGGTGACTGTTCGTGGATGAGGCTCATAACGCCGCAGGTGTCGCAGTCAAAACCGAACTTGGCACGGTTGTAGCCAATGCGGCGGATAACACCGCGGGCGATTTCCTGTACGTCGACGTAGGCCTGGGTGCGAATCTCGCCGGCGACGATGACGGTGCCGGTGGTCACGAGGGTCTCGCAGGCGCAGCGGACGTTCTCCACGTTGGCAGGCACGCCGTTGGGGGCGATGTAACCCTGCTCCTGGAGCTCTATTTCTTTGGCGAGGATTGCGTCGAGGACGGCGTCGCTGATCTGGTCTGCGATCTTATCGGGATGACCTTCGGTCACCGACTCCGACGTAAAAACAAAGGACCCGTGTTGGGGCGGGATGGAACGAAGTTCTTCTGACATGATTGTCCTTTCAAAAACGTGTCCCGGCGACCGTTACCATTCCGCTGGGCTCTCTATGCAAGGGCACATCATAGCGCGTAAATCAAAGATTCACACCCTTTCCGCACCTACTCATTGGGGACAGACATAAATGACCAGCCTTAAACTAAGAACGTCTCCAACGACTGGTCATTTAAGTCTGTCCCCAATGAGTAGGTCGGTGCCCTTTGTGCGGAGGTTGCTTTGATGCTTTATACTGGTGCGGTTAGACATCCATCCTGCAATCGAGGAGATTTCCATGGCATCAGACGTTCGCGTCCGCTTTGCACCCTCACCGACGGGCAAGCTGCACATCGGCGGCGCCCGCACCGCTATCTATAACTGGGCTTTCGCCCGCGCAAACGGCGGCACGTTCATCCTGCGCATCGACGACACCGACCCCACCCGCTCCACCGACGAGAACACGCAGATCATCCTGCGCGCCATGCGTTGGCTGGGCCTGGACTGGGACGAGGGTCCCGAGGTGGGCGGCGATTTTGGCCCCTACGCCCAGACCGAACGCCTGGACCTGTACAAGCAGGCTGCCCAGAAGCTTTGGGACGAGGGCAAGGCCTATCCTTGCTTCTGCACCAAGGAGCAGCTCGACGCCGACCGCAAGGCCGCGCAGGAGCGCAAGGACCCCTTCCAGGGCTATCAGCGCCGTTGCCGCGATCTTGATCCCGAGGAGGCCCGCCGCCGCATCGCGGCCGGGGAGTCTTACGTCCTGCGCATCAAGGTGCCCGAGGACCGCGGCGACGTCGTCATCCACGACGCCGTCCACGGCGAGGTGACCTTCGACGCCAAGGAGCTCGACGACTTTGTCATCTTCCGCTCCGATGGCACGCCCACGTATAACTTCGCGACCGTCGTCGACGACGCCATGATGAAGATCACCCATGTCATCCGCGGCGACGACCACCTGTCCAACACCCCGCGTCAGGTCATGGTCTACGAGGCCCTCGGCGCGCCCGTGCCCACATTCGCCCACATCTCCATGATTCTGGGCGCCGACGGCAAGAAGCTCTCCAAGCGCCATGGCGCCACCTCGGTGGAGGAGTACCGCGACGCCGGTTATCTGTCCGACGCCTTCGTCAACTACCTGGCGCTGCTCGGCTGGTCGCTCGACGGAGAGACCACGATCATCCCGCGCGATGTCCTGGCCAGCAAGTTCTCGCTCGACCGCATCTCCAAGAACCCGGCGACCTTCGATCCCAAGAAGCTCGACTGGGTCAATGCCGAGTACATTAACGGCATGTCCGACGCCCAGTTTGCCGATGAGATCATGGTCCCCAAGCTGCACGAGGCGGGTCTCATCGAGGGCAACGTTGAGTACGGCGAGGATTGGATCGACGCGCTTGCCGCCATCGTCAAGCCGCGCACCAAGATGCCGGCCGACGCCGTGACCGTCGCCGCTCCCATCTTTGCTACGGCCGAGACGCTCGAGTATGACGAGAAGTCCGTTAACAAGGGCCTGGCCAAGGAGGGCATGGGCGCCATTCTGGATGCCGCCAAGGCCGCGCTCGAGGGCGTGGACGAGTGGACGGCCGCCAACATCGACGCTGCGCTTGAGCCGCTGCCCGAGCAGATGGACCTCAAGAAGCGCGTGGTGTTCCAGGCCGTGCGCGTCGCCGTCTGCGGCAACATGGTGAGTCCTCCGCTGGGCGAGACCATGGCGCTCGTCGGCCGCGACGACTGCCTGGCGCGCATCGACCGCGCCCGCACGATGGCGCTGTAGCAGCTGCGTAAACGCATGCATCCGAGCCCCGTTCACCCCGAGCGGGGCTCTTGTTTCTGTAGACGTATGGGATAGGAGGTGCTGGCGCCATGGCCGAGCAACTGTCGCTGTTTGGTTCGCCCGAACCGGAGCAAGCTCCCATGAAGCATGCCCGCACGGCCGAGCAGGCCAAACCTGAGCCTGCGCCAGAGC
>DAWEIC010000108.1:3595-5277 GCA_052364855.1 Collinsella sp. | reverse complement strand
CGATCACGCCGATCACGGGAACGTCGAGCACCTGCTGAGCCAGACGCAAGGCCGCAGCGGTCGCCGTGTTGCAGGCGATGACCATAATCTTGACGTCGTGCTTCGAAAGCCAACGACCCGCCTGCAACGCAAACGAGCGCACCTCATCCTCGGTGCGCGTGCCGTAGGGGCAGCGTTTGGTGTCGCCAAAGTAGTAGACGGACTCGTGCGGCAGCGCCGTCGCGATGGCGCGCGCAACCGTCAGACCGCCCAAACCAGAATCGAACACGCCAATCGGGCGCGTGTCGCCTGCCGGATTCTCGATATCGGACATTACCTCACCAGTCTCTCTCGAAAAGACATGTCCAAGTGCGGCGGCGGCGCGCTACGAACGCGCCGCGACCAGCAGCTCTGCCGTCGCCGCCCAACCGTCGACAATTTTGCCACGCGTAACGAAAGCGTTCTCGCAAGCAGCCAGGAACTCGGGCGCGCCGGCGCTCGTCAGGCCATTCTCGACCAGGCAGAACGTGCCCACGTGATCGGCCATGTAGAAGTCGGACTCGGAGTCGCCGAGCGCGAGCGTCTCCTCGCGCTCGATCCCCAGGTGCTCGCAGAAGCGCGCAATGGCGACGCCTTTGTTGAGGCCCGCGGGGTTGATGTTGAATGCGCGACCGTCCTCGACGCGATCGAGCTCGAGCGTCGTCGGCTTGGACAGATGCGTCAGGTGACCGTTACAGGCCCACACCAGGCCGCAGCCGGCCTCGTCCAGGATGGCCTGGACCTCATTGTCGGGCACATCGCCGCGCATGCCGACGGTGACCTCGCGGTACTTGTAGCCGGTCGACATGTCGTTGTGATACTCGATCTTGTGCGGCCAGCGGGCAAGGATCTTCTCGCACACGCCGGTCTGCTCGATCACCTGGTGCGGAGTAAGGCCGCAGACGGGGTCGTAAGGCATGTCGCCGGTCAGATACTCCCAATCGTTGGCTTTGAGGTCGTACATGACCAGGCCGCCCATCTCGCCGATGTAGGAGTTGAGACCGAGCACGCGCGCGTCCTCGTGGATCATGGTACGGTTGCGGCCCGAGGTGGGAACCACCTGAATACCAGCGCGAGCGAGCGCCACGACGGCCTCGACGAGTTTGGTCGAGGGGTTGCCGTCGTTGTCGCGTAGCACGCACGAGCCGGGTGCAAGCATCGTGGCATCCAGGTCGGTAAAGACGTACTTGACCTTGGCCAAGCGCTCGCGCATCTCGCCCGAAAGCTCGGCAACGGTCGGCAGGGTATTGTGGGACATGGTTACTCCGTTTACGTAGAAGGGTTTGGACTTGGACGGCATGTTTTGATTGAGGGAACACGCTTATGGCGACAGCGCACTCAGGGCGCCGCCGCCATCATGGTTCATTAGTCAAACTGGGTAACATCGATCAGGCGATTGGCCAACGAAAGGTCGCTCTCGATGGGCACGAACTCGTCACCCACGTGCATGAGCTCCTCGTCACCCTTTGCCAGCAGCAAGACAATGGTAGGAGCATCGGGGTTGACGTACTCCTCGCGCGCCGCCTTGAACGCCGCATGCACAGCGGCTTCGCGGTCGAGGATGATCTTGTTCGGCGTATCGTCGGGAACATGTTCGGCAAGCTCGCGACAGACCTTCATCGGGTCCTCGTGAGCCGGGTCCTCATTGGCAAAGATCATCAGGT
>DAWEIC010000108.1:0-3585 GCA_052364855.1 Collinsella sp. | reverse complement strand
TTGCCGCCGGCAGCGCCAAACACTGCGATGACCGGGCTGGCGGGAAACGCGCGCTTGACCGACGAGAAAAGCGAACGGAACGAAAGCTGGTTGTGCGCATAGTCAACGACGCAGATCACGCGGCCGTCCTTCGACTCCACGACCTCCATGCGGCCCGGCACACGCAGTTTGGAGAGGCCCTTCTTGATAGCCTCGATACCGATGCCGATCTCGCGCGCAGCGGCGATAGCGACCAGCGCGTTTTCCACGTTAAAGTCGCCCGCGATACCCAGCAGGACCTTCTCCCCCGCCTCGGGCTCGTCGGCGCTCATGCCGTGCAAGTTGAACTCGATGTTAAAGCCGAGCATGCGGACATCGCTCGCCCACAGGCTTGCCTCGGGATGCTCGACGCCAACGGTCACCAAGCGCTCGGCCGTCGACGCTGCCTCTAGCACACGGTCAACCTCATCGGTGCCCAGATTCACCACGGCGGTCTTTGCCTGGTCAAAGATCCTAAGCTTGCTCTCAAAATAATCCTCAAACGTGGGGTGTTCGATCGGCGAGATGTGGTCGCGGCCGATGTTGAGGAAGCACGCCACGTCAAACGGCAGATTCTCGACGCGTTGGTACTTGAGCGCCTGGCTCGAAACCTCCATGACCATGGACTGGCGACCGGACGTGCGGCTGTTGGCGATATGGCGCCAAACCTCGGGGGCCTCGGGCGTGGTGTTGGTGCTCTCGTAGCACTCGATACCATCGTCGGTACTCACCGAGCCGATCATGCCGCAGGACTCGCCCGCCGCTTTGATAATCGACTGGAGCATAAAAGCGGCCGTGGTCTTTCCCTTGGTGCCGGTGATGCCCACGATCTTGACGTCGTGGTCGGGACGGTCGTAGACCTCCGGCGGCAACAGGGCCATGGCCGTGCGAACACTATCAACAACCAGCATCGCAGCACCGCTCTCCTTCGCCAGCGGCTCCAGAGACTCGACCAGCGACTCCTCGCACACAAATGCGACGGCGCCCGCATCGAGCGCCATGCTCAAAAACGCGGGCTTAAAGGCAGCACCTTTGCAAAAGAATACGTCACCTGCCGAGACCGCGCGCGAATCAAACGAGCAGCCGGTCACGGCACGCTCGTCAACCTGCTCTGATGCGCACAGCTCGCCGCACACGTCGAGAAGCTTGGCAAGCGTATCGACCGTGGTCACGGTCGCGGAATCCGAATGGTGCATCTTTCACCTTTCTCAGCCATTTGGCAGGGACGGTTTTATAGTAACTGAAACGCACCCACGCAAAAACGGCTCCCGGAGGAGCCGTTACGCGCAGGCGTTCGTAAGCCGAGGCTAGGCAGCCTGAACAGCGGGCTGGTCCTCGTCGATAAAGAAGCGCTTGTACCACACTAGGAACACGAGCGGCGTATAGATCTTGCGCTGGAAATCGCCCTTGCCCGCAAAGTGCAGATCGAGCAGGTGCATGAGCTCGTCGGTATTGAAGAACTCGCTTGCCCACGGCGCGGTGAAGTACTCCTTGACATAGTCGTACCACTTTTGCTCGCGCAGCCAGTAGACAATCGGCACCGGGAAGCCCACCTTGGGACGGGTGGCCCACTCATCGGGCAGCGACTTGTTGGCAGCGTGGCGGAGTACCTGCTTGTTGCCGTTCTCGTTGATGCGGTAGCGATCGGGAATGTGCTCGGCGAACTCCATGACTTTGCGGTCCAGGAAGGGCACGCGCAGCTCCAGCGAGTGCGCCATGCACATCTTGTCGGCCTTGAGCAGAATGTCGCCCGGGAGCCACATGTTCATGTCCAGGTACTGCTTCTTGACCAGTTCGGGCTGACCCTTCACGCGTGCGTAGATGGGTGCAGCGAGCTCAAAGGCGCCGTCGCCGGTGTTGTACTCGGGCTTGAGCACGCCGTCGACCTCGCGCTCCGGCCATACCAGAGCCTGTCCCAGGAACGACTTCTCGGGGATCTCGGCACCCTTGACCAGGAAGTTATGTCCCTTGAAGTACGGCATATGCAGCGCCAGGTTACCGAGCGCGCGACGGATGGGCAGCGGCACCATCTTTTTGTACTTGCGCACCGGGACCGTATCCTCGTAGTAGGCGTAGCCGCCAAAGAGTTCGTCGGCGCCTTCGCCCGAAAGCACGACGGTAACGTCCTTGCGGGCCATCTCGGCCAAGAACCACAGCGGCACGGAAGACAGGTTGGACTGCGGCTCGTCCATGTGATACTGGATGTCCTCGAGCGCACCGAAGAACTCGTCGGCGGTAATCATCTTGCGAACGTTCTCGACGCCGAGCTTATCGGAAAGCTCCTTGGCGTAGTTGGTCTCGTTGAAGTTCTTGTAGTCAAAGCCCACCGAGAAGGTCTTGTCGGGCATGAGGCAAGCGGCGATGTAGCTGGAGTCGACGCCACCGGAGAGGAACGACGCGACCTTGACGTCGGCGATGCGATGGGCCTCGACGCTCTCGTGCACGACCTCGTCCAGCTCGTCGACATACTCTTCGAACGGCTTCTCGACGGCAGAGTAATCGCAATCCCAGTAGCGCTCGATGTTCATCTTGCCGGTCGGGATATCGACGGTAAAGTAGTGCGCCGGCGGCAGCTTGTAGACACCCTCGAAGAAGGTCTCCTCGGTTGCCGAATACTGCAGCGTCATGTACGGACGCAGGGCCTTTTTGTTGACCGCCTTGTGGAAGTGCGGGTAGTCCAGGAAGCTCTTGATCTCGGAACCAAAGAGCACGCCCGGAGCGCCGTCGCCCGCATCGGCCATGGGATAGTAGTAAAGCGGCTTGATGCCAAAGATGTCACGGGCGCCAAAAAGCTTGTTCTTCTTTTTGTCCCAGATGACGAAGGCGTACATACCGCGCAGGCGATCGAGGACAGCCTCGCCCCACTCCTCGTAGCCGTGCAGGAGGCTCTCGGTGTCGGCGCCGCAATGGAACTTGTAGCCCTTGGCTTCGAGCTCGGAACGGAGTTCTTGGAAGTTGTAGATCTCGCCGTTGAAGACAATGACGACGCTGCCGTCCTCATTGGCCATGGGCTGAGCGCCGGCCTCGGTCAGGTCGAGGATCGACAAGCGGCGGAAGCCGAGGGCAACGCGGCCGTCGATAAACTGACCGCCCATGTCGGGACCGCGATGGACGATGCGGTCCATCATCTTGGTGAGCACCTCGGATTGGTTATCCGTCCCACCGACAAAACCGACAAAACCGCACATATACTATCCCCTCTGCTGTTGCTGGGCATCAAATCGAATCAGTAGCTTTTGAGTATACCCGAGGGCGTAAAGAGGGGCGGAATGTTCAGGCAATCTCAACTGAATCAGCTCCGCTGCGACACGTGCCAGTTACCTTTAATGGATATGAGATGAATGAGGCGATTGTTTTGCTATACTCTCTCCGCACGGGCGATTGGCGCAACGGTTAGCGCAGGTGCTTTACACGCACAAGGCTGGGGGTTCGAATCCCTCATCGCCCACCACTGATTTGATAGGCTCCCAGCAATGGAAGCCTTTCTTTTTTGGGCCCAGCGCATGGGATTCGAACCCGACAGGGTGCGGAGCTGAGGAAACGCGAAGCGTTTTCCAGCGCAGCACG
>DAWEIC010000107.1:0-5287 GCA_052364855.1 Collinsella sp. | reverse complement strand
GCGCGATATCTCGCTCGGTATCGGCCAGCGGTCGCAGGATATACAGGTCACTTTCAAGCGTCGGGGCGCCAAAGGTTGCGGTCTTAATCACGTCCTCTTGGGCGAGCACTTCCTCCGCCACAGCGCGGTCCACCGTGCCCGTCCCCACCAATATATACAGTCGTTCCGAGACCTCGCGGAGCTGCAGATAGTTGCGCGGCCAGCGGTAAGCATCGAGCGTCTTCGTCGCCGCGGCAGACAGCGTGGGCGCTGCCGTCCCAAATGCATCAGCGAGATATTCCAAATAGCGCGCGACCTTCGTCGACGCGGCTCCCTGCTCGGCGATTGCCGGCGCGACGCTCACCGCACAGGCGAAGCGTTCGGTCACAAAGGCGGCTTGATCACTTTCGCCGCCGCCCGGCATGTCATTCGCCGTCAGCACCACATGGCAGCGCGTCGCCAACGCGGTGTCGGTCATCGTGGAGACCAGCTCGCGGAGGCGCTGGGGGCCAACCGCATTCCAGCCCTCAATGCAAAGGGTCAGCCCCGTTTGGAACAGCGGCGATTCGGAGCTTTTGAGCACATGGCGCCAACCGCGATCGGTGAGTTCATCGAGCGCGACGGAAACAAAGGGCTGATCGACAAAAGGGCCATCCAGATAGAGGCGCTTGGCAATCTCGACCTGACCCGCTCCCAGCTCGCCCTCGAGCACAAGGGGCGCGCCGCGCGCATAGCTCTCGGTAACCGGTACAGCCACCGAGGCCGCCCCCTCAACGATGCCGTACGCGCTCGATTCATAGCGGACCTCAACTTCGTCGGCGTTGAGCCACTCGATGCCCGCATGCGCCGCGGCACCGCGCACCTCGCGGACCACAACGACCCAAAGCCTCCCGCCCTCTTTGTCGGTGGGGCGAACGGTCAGGCTCAGGCGCGTACCCTCACGCCCCATAACCAGACGCGCGCCGTCTCCTATACGGTCGAGACGCTCAGCGACAAAAGCCGCCACATCCCGCTCAAGCGCCGCGTCATTCATGGTCGAGATCGCGACGTCCCCACGCGCATCGATTGCCAATGCCGAGGCCCCGGCAGCAGCTAGGGCATCGGTCAAGATGTTCAGCTTGGCATTGCTATCCATGATTTGCCCCTGTCCGCGGCGACGTGCAACCGCCGACGGTCGCACGACCGAGTGTTTCAAAATTGAACGATATTGCTCACCAAACACTATAGGGCAGAAAGCGCCGTCCTGCGAGTATAGGTGTTGCCCCGCATCGCCATCCTGGCGGGGCGATAAGAGCTCTTCGGGACTTATAAACCTGCGGACAAGCCATACCCGCAAGAGCTCCTATCGCTCCACCGAAGGCTTGCGCTCACCGGCAGCCAGCACGCGAATAAGCTACTTCTCTACCAGATTCCCAGCACGTGCTGCATTCCCAAACTCATGCACGCAATGCCAATCCAGCAGCAAAAGCCCAACGCGATGGGCTTGCCGCCCTTTTTGACCAGCTCGACGATATCGGTATTAAAACCAATAGCCGCCATGGCCATCACAATAAAGAACTTCGACAGCTCCTTGATGGGCGCCGTGATGGACGCGGGAAGCTGAAGCACCGTGGTGATCACGCTCGCCAGCACAAAGAACAGCACAAACATGGGAAACGCACGTTTAAGCGAGAACGTGCTTTTGGCGTCACCGCCGGCCTTGCGTGCCAGATGCATCTGCCAGCATGCGAGGACCAGCGTGATGGGAATAATGGCCAGCGTCCTGGTGAGCTTGACCACTGTGGCGCTCTCGAGCACATTGGCGCCGGGATGCATGCTGTCCCAGGCGCTCGCCGCAGCCGTTACCGACGAGGTGTCGTTGATGGCGGTGCCGGCAAACAGGCCAAAGCCCTCGTTGGTCAGCCCGAGCATGCCGCCGAGCGTCGGAAACACGAGCGCCGCGATAACGTTAAACAGGAAGATGACCGAAATGGCCTGGGCAATCTCGCGATCGTCGGCATCGATGACGGGCGCGGTCGCAGCGATGGCCGAACCGCCGCAAATCGACGAACCCACACCCACAAGCGTCGCGATCTTACCCGGTACGTTCATGACGCGGCAGAGCACAAAGGCGATGACAAGCGAGGTCGAGATCGTCGCCACGATAATCGGCAGCGACTGGGCGCCCTTGGACAGAATCTGGGAGAGGTTCATGCCAAAGCCAAGCAGGATAACCGCGTACTGCAAGACTTTTTTGGACGTATAGGTGACGCCGGCGGCGAGCTGTTCGCGACGCTTCCTGGGAAAGACGAGCGCCAGGACCATGCCAAAGAGGATGGCAAATACCGGACCGCCGACCACCTCAATTTGTTTGCCGAGCAACGTCGCGGGAATGGCAATGATCAGGCAGAACAAGACGCCTTTCCAGCGCTCGCGAACGATATTTGCCAGTTGCATATGGGATTCCTTCTTTCTATTTCACGTTTGCGACGGCTTATGATACGGCAACATTGAGCACAGCCTTGCGTAAACACAAACTAAGATGCCGCAATGGTTCTCAGGCAACAGCCGAATTACCCACCGCGGAAAGCTGATTCGCGGCATAATTAACAACTGACATATGAGTGTGATAGAACAGTTGCGAGGCGCTATGGAAGAATCGATGCACGTTGGCGAGCAGGAAATGAGCCTACAGGACCAGTCCTACCACACCATTCGACGCAAAATCGTTTACCTGGACTACAAGCCGGGCGAAAAACTGGGCGTCAAGCAGCTTTGCGACGACTTGGATATGGGGCGCACCCCTGTGCGCGAGGCACTGGTGCGTCTGGCGCAAGAGGGCCTGGTGCGCACCGTGCCCCAAAGCGGCACCTATGTTTCGCCCATCAACCTCACCCTTGCCGAAAGCGCCTGCTATATTCGCGAACACCTTGAAAAGCAGGTGATTGTGGAGTGCTGCGCCCGCGCTACCTCGGCAGGCATCGAGCAGCTCGACCGAGCCATCGCGCTGCAGGAAAAGGCCATGGCCGAAGAGGATCGCATCGGATTCTTTTTAAGCGACAACCTCATGCACCGCATGATCTTTAGCATCGCGTGCCGCAGCACCGTGTGGTCATGGCTCGAAGAGACCAATGCCGACTTGGAGCGCTTCCGCTGGCTGCGCGCCGCCACGCAGACGCTCGACAATCAGGAGACCGTTAACGAGCACAAGCAAATCCGCCGCGCCATCGCCGGTCGCGATCCTATCGAGGCGAGCTTTTTGGTCAGCAAGCACCTGCATATGATGTTTCGCAACCAGACCGAGGTCCTGGACCAGTTCCCCGAGTACTTCGAGACCAGCAAGCTCCGCTAACCTGCCAAATAGGGACAGGTTTATTTTGGCAGGTTTTATCTGGGCAAATGCAACAAGGCCCTGCTCCGCTTGATGTGGAGCCGGGCCTTGGTCGCTAGAACGACAGAACCAACTACTCTACCGTGACGCTCTTGGCGAGGTTGCGGGGCTGGTCAACATCGCAACCGCGCAGGATGGCTACCTCACGAGCAAGCAACTGCAGCGGGACGCTCGCCGTGATGGGGCTGAACACGTCGCGGACGGCCGGCACGCGAATAATGCAGTCAGCGATCTTGTTGATTTCCTCGTCGCCCTCGGTGGCAACGACGATGACCTTGGCGCCGCGTGCCTTGCACTCCATGAGGTTCGACACGGTCTTGTCATAGGTGGCACTCTTGGTGGCCACGGCGATGACAGGGAAGCCCGGGTCGATCAGGGCGATGGGGCCGTGCTTCATCTCGCCGGCGGCATAGGCCTCGGCATGCAGGTAGCTGACCTCCTTGAGCTTGAGCGCGCCCTCGTAGGAGATAGCGGCACCCATGCCACGGCCCACGAACAGTGCGGACTGCGCGTCCTTGCACAGCAGGGCGGCCTCATGCACGGCCTCGGTCTGCGTATCCAGGATCCACTGGATCTGCTCGGCCGTATCGGAAAGTTCGCGGAACAGCATGCGTGCCTGCTTGGTGGTCAGACGGTACTTAACCTGCGCCAACAGCAAAGCCAAAAGTGTGAGGCTCACGACCTGACCGATGAAGCTCTTGGTCGAGGCGACTGCGATCTCCTTGTTGGCCTTGGTGTAGATGACGCCGTCGCTCTCACGCGCCACGGGGCTGCCCACCACGTTGGTGATGCCGAAGACCTTGGCACCCTTGATGCGCGCGTCGCGAATGGCGGCAAGGGTATCGGCCGTCTCGCCCGACTGGGACACGGCAACGACAAGCGTCGTCGGCGTAATGATGGGATTGCGATAGCGGAACTCGCTGGCCGCCTCAACCTCGGTGGGGATGCGAGCCCAGCCCTCGATAAGGTTCTTGGCGATGAGTCCGGCATGGTAGCTGGTGCCGCAGGCAATCACGTAGACGCGGTCGATATCGTTGAGCTCCTCGAGCGAAAGGCCCAGCTCATCGATATCGAGCTCACCGGCGGGGGTCATGCGGCCCACCAGGGTATCGCGCACGACGCGCGGCTGCTCATGGATCTCCTTGAGCATAAAGTCGGGATAGCCACCCTTTTCGGCCATGTCCAGATCCCAGTCGATATGGGTAACCTTGGGCTCAATCACATTGCCGGCCTCGTCGGTATACTCGACGCCTGCGGGCGTGAGCTTGGCAAACTGGCCGTCCTCGAGCACCACGACGTCGCGGGTTGCGTCGATGAGCGCGATGACATCGGAAGCAACATAGGAGCCGGTTTCGCCCACGCCGACTACGATCGGGGAATCCTTGCGGGCCACGGCAATCACGCCAGGCTCATCGGCGGAAACGGCGCCCAAACCATAGGCGCCCACCACGTGGGTGCAGGCCTCGCGCACAGAGGCCATCAGGTCATGTGTCTCGCTATAGGCCTCTTCGATCAGATGTGCGAAGACCTCGGTGTCGGTCTCGCTCTTAAAGTGATGGCCGCGGCCCTCCAGCTCCTCGCGCAGCTCGGCGAAGTTCTCGATGATGCCGTTGTGGACGATGGCGATACGACCGTCGCAGCTGGTGTGGGGATGGGCGTTAACGACGGAGGGCTTGCCGTGGGTGGCCCAACGGGTGTGGCCGATACCGCAGGTAGCGTCGCTGTCGATGTTGGAAAGCTCGCTCTCCAGGCCCGCAACTTTGCCCACGCGGCGAATAACATCGAGGTGCGCCGCGGCGCCCTCGCCCACCTCGAGCGCGACACCCGAGGAGTCATAGCCGCGATACTCCATACGCTTAAGACCCGTGACCAGGATGTTCTTTGCAATATCAGAGCCGGTGTAGCCGACGATTCCGCACATAGGATAAATCCCTTCGT
>DAWEIC010000106.1:0-5420 GCA_052364855.1 Collinsella sp. | reverse complement strand
GTCGTCTGCCACCAGACGCGGCTCGTCCAGCACGCGCGTCATCTCGGCCGCATCGCCCAGCGCGCGGTTGATGCGTTGCATCATGGAGCTCACGTAGTTCAGACGCATGGTGAGGTTGTACGTATAGGTAAAGATCATGACGAGCGCGCCGGCCGAGATGCCAAACCACGCGTTGCCACCCGCGACGAACACACTCACCACGGCCATGGTGATGACGATAAGGCCCGAGGTCGTAAAGTTGCGCTGCATCATGGCGTGCATCGAAACCGTTTCAGCATCGCGCGCGGCACGATCGGCGGCGTCGAACAGATCGCGTTCAAAGTCCTCGCGCCCGCAGGTCTTGACGGCCAAGATGTTCGTGACCGCGTCGGAGAGCACGCCCGACAGCTTGTTCTGCGCGGCGGACGTCGCGGCTGAAAGCGGCATGATGCGCTTGTACATAAGCCAGACAAACGCGATGTAGACGACCATGATGCACACTAGGATCACGGTAAACGTCGGCACCACCGGGGCGAGTGCGGCCACGGTGCAGATGACCGAGGTGATGGTGGGGATGAGCGAATACACCGTCACGTCGACCAGACCCGTGTAGCCGCTCATAAAACGGCTCGTCTGGCTCACAAGCGATCCGCCAAAGCGGCTAGTATGGAATGTCATGGATTGGTTGGAGAGCGTGTCGAAGCATAGACGCGCCAGGTGATAGTTGCCCGCAATCTCAAGCTTGTAGACGGTGTAGTCTTGCAGTTTGGAGAGGATCTGACCCACCAGGTTAACGAGTACGAGCGCTAGGATATAGGGGCCGAAGACCTCAAACACCTGGTCGCCCACCACGGGAGCGGCTTGAACGCGGTCGACAATAAGGGCCATCACATAGGTATTGGCAAACGTCAGCAAAAAGATGTAGCCCGCCGACGAGAGCACCGAGAGAAAGACAATCAGCGGCTGCGTGCGCGTGACGTCCCAAAAACGCTGCAGCGTGCGACGCACGGTGGAGCGGCTGAGCGGGCTGGTGCTTCTCTGGGACATGGGCTTCCTTTCGCGTCTGATAGGGCGAAACGCCATTGTTGCACACTAAAGCGCACTTCAGGCAAGCGCGATGCGAAAAGCAGCGGGGCACCCGCGTTTACGCCGGCGCCCCACCGTCTTGTTGCAATTAGTCCTCGTCTTTTTGGTCTGCGAGCAGCTCCACGGACGTAAGCCCCAAAATCTCGTCGGCCTCCTCGGCATCTTCCAGCACGTCAATGTCCTTGAGCTTGCGCTCCATGACGTTGGTGCGCGTGGTGATGATGCCCTCGACCGTTTTGCCCGCGGTCTCGATCTGCTGCTGGGCGCGGCGCAGCGCCTTTTGATAGCGCGGCAGCTCGGCCTTGACGGCGGAGAGCACGCGCAGCACGTCGTCGGTACGTTTTTGCAACTTAAACGTCTGATAGCTCATCTGCAGACTGTTGAGGATGGCCGCCATGGTGCTGGGACCGGCTACGTTGACGTGATAGTCGCGGCCCAGGGTCTCGATAAGCCCGGGGCGGCTGACGACCTCGGCGTACAGTCCTTCAAACGGCACGAACATGATGCCAAAGTTGGTCGTTGCCGGCACACTCAGGTACTTTTCGCAGATGTCCTTTGCCTCGCGTTTCACCATCATATCGAGCGTCTTGCGCGCTGCGGCAACGGCCTCCGCATCGCCCGACTCCTGGGCGTCGATCAGATGCTCGTACGCGTCGCCCGGGAATTTGGAATCGATCGGCAGCAGCACGGGATCGCCCTCGTCTACCGGCAGCTTGACGGCAAACTCAACGCGCTCCGAGGCACCTGGCTTGGTGGCGACGTTTTCCAGATACTGGTCGGGTGTAAGGATGTCCGCCAGAATTGCACCCAGCTGCACCTCGCCCAAAATGCCGCGCGCTTTTACATTGCCCAGCACACGCTTGAGGTCGCCTACGCCGGTGGCGATAGATTGCATATCGCCCAGGCCCTTATACACGGCCTCGAGCTGGTCGCTCACCTGCTTAAACGATGCCGACAGTCGGTCGTTGAGCGTGCGGGAGAGCTTCTCGTCCACCGTCGCGCGCATCTGATCGAGCTGCACGTTGTTGTCTTTGCGGATGGCGCCCAGCTGAGCATCGACCGTCTCGCGCACCTTGTCCAGGCGATGCTCGATGCCCTCGCGATTGGCGCCGAGCTGTTGGGCCGTCTCGCGGCGCAGGTCATCCATCCGGTCACCAGCTTGCGAGAACTCGCGTGCGATGGTCAGGTAACGTTGCTGTTCCACGGCCGCATCGGTCGTCTGCTGCTGCGCGATGGCATTGGCCGTGCGGCGGGTTTCGGCCAGCGCGACGTTCAGGGCATCGAGCGCGTTGTTGGCCTGCTCGAGTGCTGCCAGCGTTTCCGCGCCACCGTCGCCACGCTCCCGCAACTCGGCACGCAGGCTCTTGAGCTGAAGGGCGCAAGCCGCAGCAACCCCCACCGCCACCAAGGCGATCGCAACAAGCACAATATCAATAGCAGACATAATCTCCGCCCAACAAACCCAATCGAGCACCAATCAAAACCGCGATCAATCTTACCCCGCCACACACACCGGGCGCCCGGCCCCTTCTTGGGTGCCCCTCTCCTCCGCATATTCCATAATGCGGCGCGCCGTTTTCCTGCTCACCTTTGAGTCATCGCCGGCCAAGTATGCGTATACGTTTCCTTTATTCAGGTGCAGAGCACGGCAGAGGCCATAGCGCGTTACACCCGATTCCTCCAATGCTTCCAGCGTTTTCTTTCTCATCAGGGCGTTCACCCTTCTATCGGCCGCCGGCTTTTCCTTCACCGCTCTATACGCACGCCAAACGTTGGCATAACGATTTGGGAGCTCACTTTTGGCGCATAGAGACGCCATGCTACCCGCTTGACCGTACAAGGATAAAACGTCTCGGTAATCCCGTTCCATCCACGAGCCCTCGGATAAGCCCAGAACGTATTCGGCTTTTCCTTGCGCCAAAGCGAGCAAAAACAGAGGCTCCGCCACGCGCGGCGCATCCGTCGTCGCCTGCTCAACCAATTTTCTAAAACTCAGCGACCGCTGTCCGGATAGCTCTCGGCAATAGCCTTTTAAGAATCCCTCAAAGGTCAGATTCAACCGAGCACCTCCTTTTTGTATTGCCTGTATGCACAGACCATCTCTTGATAACTCCGCTCCGAAGGCGACGACGCCAGCGCCTCTCCCTCGTCGAATATAAGCCGTTCGAGCAACCCCCAATCAAGTCGGTCGACGAATGCCTGACTATGAAGATCGATGATGTCGTTCGGACGACAGGCATAGAGCTTCATTACCGCCAGGTCCTCCAAGGATGGCGTAAAGTACCTGATAAAACGCGCCCCAATATCCAAGGGAATCAAACGATCTTCGTAATTGAACGGCATCTGATTACAATATGCCACCGCCATACCATTCACCTCGGGGTATCGAGCTATGATCTCGCGGAGGCACCTATCTGCCTCAAACACATCAATGTCATGTGTAACCGAACGATTCGTCACATCGTTTAGCATGAAGGCGCTTCCTCCCACCAATACAACGTTCGGCCTGTCGTCTCTTGGACCTATTTCCAGCTCCGCCTCTTCGTCAATGCCCAAAAGAGTCTGTTCTAAATCCTGCTTATACATAACAAATCCTATTATTATTCATCTTCAATAATACTATTAAGTCGCATGACAGGACCCACAGGATGCGAGGATTCTACTCATGGCGATAATCCCTACACCCTAGAAGTCCTAATGTGACAAACGCTAACTCTCCCAGCCGGCGCGGATTGTTGTTATGACATCGCCTAGGCGCTGGCCGAGGGCTGACAGATGTTGGAGCACCTCGTTGGGCGATGCGCCGTTGAGGATGCACGTGAGGGCATACGACGCCAGAAAGATGGCCGCAAGCCCTAACGGGATGAGCACGATCATCGCCAATATGCGCAAGCGCTGGCCCACACGGCGACGACGCGCACGACGCTTGTCGAACGCGAGCTCCTGCGCATATGAATCTTGCTGTACGGAATAGGCCTCTGGCGCCGATTTACACCCGGGCACAGCTGCAGGTACAGCAGCGGGCACGACATTTTGCGCAAAGGGCTGGGCTGCCGCCCCTTGCATTTGCATCTCTATAAGCCGTTGCTGTTGGCGCAACATGCGCTCGGCTTGTTGCTGCGGAGTCTCAAGAAACAGATCCATGCTGGCCTCCAAAATCGGAGCATTCGACGCTTACGACCAGCATCCCGCACCGCCATGACCGCGACAACGCAATCGCCGGCAATAGCCACAAAGTTTCTTCTGCTCAAAAGCTGTCGAAAAGCTCAACAACTCCCCTACCAGCACTTTCTCTGAGCTTTTTTCGCCAACAATCTTTTGGCCTTCCACCCTTACGCCAACTGACCAAAATCTAACCAATAGCTTGACGAAAATTGTGGAGACCGGGACCCCACACAAAAAGTGCCGCCCCAAAGGGGCGGCACACAAACTTATTATCAGCTTTTCTGTAACGAGCATGCGACGACTCAACGCCGGGGCGCAGGGCGGGGAAACCTTTGCCTCGCGCGACCCTGCGAAGCCGTGAGCGAGAGGGGAAGGTTTCCCCGCCCTGCGCCCCGTGGTCGGTGAGAACAGACTACATGCCCGCGAGACCGCGGGCGGCGGTGGCGCACATAAATGCCAAGACGAGAATCACGAGCGACCCGGCTATGTCTGCCAGCACGCCCATTACGCGGCGCTCAAACAGCCAACTCTCAAAGTGCGGGGCAACGTTGCGCCAAACACGCCACAGCAAGATGCCCATACCGATGACGCCCGGGATATTGAGCAGTAGGATCTCGGAGCACAAAAGACCGATCAGGTTGCCGGCGGCAAAGCCCGCATCGCCCTCGCAGTATTTGCGATAAATCATGTACAGCATGTACGCCACAAACGGCTGCAGGCACGCAGAAATAAACGTGACCACCATCGAGGGCTCCTGCGAAAAGACCTCGGTGAGCTTATCCACGCTCGTGGCATCCTTAGAGGCCAGGAACAGGCCAATGACCACCACAGGCACCACGCCCAAGATGACCTCGACCATCGTAAACAGCTTGGCGGTCAAGTCCTCACTAGCCGAATTCAAATGGGGCGCCCACTCAGGATGAGCATGCGCACCGACCTTCTTGCCCTTCTCAGCACGATTGGCCTTTTCACCCTCGGCAACCCGACGACCAGGATCCTTGCGAGTTCCCGCCGCAGCAACCCGAGCCCGAGACTTCTTACCCATACAAAAACACCCCATCAGGTAGTAGATAAACTAAAAGTCGCCACCCAGTGTACCCCACCCATGAACGGTGCCGTCCCAACCAGTCCCCATAATCAGAACCACCCTTAAAAAGGGTGGTTTGCTCTTAGGGTATAACCCACGGGCT
>DAWEIC010000105.1:0-5427 GCA_052364855.1 Collinsella sp. | reverse complement strand
CTTGGGAATGCGACATGTTCGCAAAAATCGATGAAAACCGCACGGAAGACGACACGATTATTGATCTAATTGAGAATTCGCTCTTCTAAAGGCGATCTCTGCGGATGTCCACCTACATTTTTCGACTTATTCGGCCACCGATGTACCAGATTGGCTGAAGCAATGCTCGATATAACTTTAGATAAAACTGATTCTGCAGGAACTCCCGTAGAGGAAGAACTGATTCTCGCGGTATTTAACACGATAAAGTACAAATATGAACAGTTCTAATGCTTCTCAAGGTGGCTTTCTTAGCATGCTGGCCGAACATCTCGAAATATGTTGGCGAACATTGCGTCGATGTCTCCCAACCCACAGAAAATCGCAGAGGCGGCAAGCAGTCATCGAAATTAACGCAAATTGTATTGACATATGAACATACACTCATATAATCGAAAGCAAGTTATATGAGCGCATGTTCATATGAAAGGATATTGCAATGAGCATCCGCGTTGATGAAACGAAACCCGACATCGAGGCCACCGAACCCGCGATCCCCACCACCTGCTCGCCCGAGGACCTTCCCGACGAGGAGCTTCTCTACGACCTCGCCGACCTGTTCAAGGTCTTCAGCGACACCACGCGCATCAAGATCCTTTACGCCCTCATGGGCCGCGAGCTCTGCGTGGCAGACATCGCCGAAGCGACCGAAACCTCGCAGTCCGCGGTGTCGCACCAGCTGCGCACACTCAAGCAGTCGCACCTGGTTAAATTCCGGCGCGACGGGCGCAATATCCTATACTCGCTCGCCGACGACCACGTCTACACCATGCTCAACCAGGGCATGAGCCATATCTGCGAATAGCAACCAACCACGGTACCAGCGCGGCCTGCACCCAAGCCGCAAATACGGGGAAAGGAATCCACCATGAAAAAGCAGTTCAAGCTCGACGAGATCGACTGCGCCAACTGCGCGCGTGAGCTTCAGGACGAGCTGGCCAAGCTCGAGGGCGTCAAATCCGTGTCCGTCAACTTTATGACCCAGAAGCTGACGCTCGAGGCCGATGACGCCGAGTTCGACGAGGTCCTTGACCGCGTTGTGGAGTTTACGGCCGACGCCGAGCCGGACTGCGAGATCATTCTCTAGCCCAGGTTTACGCCAACCCGCAAGGCCGCGCTTGCCGCGGCCTTTGCTCGCGAAATTATATGAGCGAGTGTTCATACATTCAAATGGAAGGATACGAGTCATGGCCACCGCCGACCCCAAGAAGAAAAAGAAGAAGCGCAAGAAAAAAGAGTCACTCGAGCATAAGCGCAACCGCATCCTGGTAGCGCTGGGCATTTTTGCCGTGGTGTACGCCCTCGATGAGCTCGGCACCCTCACTGCCGCATTCGGCACCCCGGGCGACATCTACGCCAGCTTTGTGCTGTTCCTCGTGCCGTTTTTGATTGCCGGCTACGACGTGCTCCAAAAGGCATACAACAACATCCGCCGCGGCAAGGCGTTCGACGAGAGCTTCCTCATGGCCGTCGCGACCATCGGCGCGTTTGCCATGGTGCTCTTCCCCGATACCGACCCGCACATGGCCGAAGGCGCCGCCGTCATGCTGTTCTACCAGGTCGGCGAGCTGTTCCAGGCATACGCCGTGGGCAAGAGCCGTAAATCGATCAGCGCCATGATGGACATCGCACCCGACTATGCCAACGTCGAGCAGCCCGACGGCACGCTCGAACAGGTCTTTCCCGATGACATCGCCGTGGGCACCGTCATCGTCGTCAAGCCCGGCGAGCGCGTGCCTATCGACGGCGTCATCGTCGAAGGCGAGACACAGCTCGATACCGCCGCGCTCACGGGCGAGTCAGTCCCCCGCCCCGCCAAGTCCGGCGACGATATCATCAGCGGTTGCATCAACATGACGGGCCTCATCCACGTGCGCACCACCAAGCCCTTTGGCGAGTCCACCGTCGCGCGCGTCTTGGAGCTCGTAGAAAACGCCAGCGAAAAGAAGGCGCGCACCGAAAACTTCATCACGCGCTTCGCCCGCGTCTACACGCCCGCCGTCACCGGCGCGGCCGCGGTACTCGCGCTCGGCGGCGGCTTGATCACCGGCGCCTGGTCCGACTGGATCCTGCGCGGCCTGACCTTCTTGGTCGTCAGCTGCCCGTGCGCGCTCGTGA
The DNA here is from genome assembly GCA_052364855.1 of Collinsella sp. GTDB lineage: Bacteria > Actinomycetota > Coriobacteriia > Coriobacteriales > Coriobacteriaceae > Collinsella. Next base: position 3,270 of record DAWEIC010000105.1, on the reverse strand, counting down.
TCAGCGTCCCGCTGAGCTTCTTTGGCGGCATCGGCGGCGCCTCCAAGCTGGGCGTTCTCATCAAGGGTTCTAACTACCTCGAGACGCTCGCCGACGTGGACACCGTCGTCTTCGACAAGACCGGCACGCTCACCAACGGCACGTTCTCGGTCGTGGCAGTACACCCCGAAGCCGGCTATACCGAGCAATCGCTGCTTGAGGTTGCAGCCCTTGCGGAGTCGTTCTCCGATCACCCCATCGCGCAGTCTGTGCGTGTCGCCTACCAGGGCGAGGTCGACCCCAAGCGCGTAAGCGACTCCACCAACGACGCGGGCCATGGCGTGACGGCAACCATCGACGGCAAGCACGTCGTCGTTGGCAACGCAAAGATGCTCGCCGCGACCGGCGTCGAAGCGCCCAATTGCGAGGTCGTCGGCACGATCCTCCATGTACTGGTCGATGACACGTACGCTGGTCACATCGTGATTGCAGACACCGTCAAGGCCGATGCCGAGCAGACGATCAGCGACCTGCACGCCGCCGGCGTCAAGCGCACCGTCATGCTCACGGGCGACCGCGAGGAGGTTGCGGCGTCTGTGGCCAAGCAACTCAGTCTCGACGAGTTCCACGCGCAGCTGCTGCCGGGCGACAAGGTCGAGCGCGTCGAGGCATTGCTGGCAGCCGAATCGGGCAAGGGCAAGCTCGCCTTTGTCGGCGACGGCATCAACGATGCGCCTGTGCTTACGCGCGCCGATGTTGGCATTGCCATGGGCGCTATGGGTTCCGACGCTGCGATCGAGGCCGCCGACGTCGTGCTCATGGATGACAAGCCGTCCAACATCGCCCACGCGATCCGCGTGGCACGCAAGACCATGGCGATTGTCTGGCAGAACATCATCTTTGCGCTGGGCGTTAAGCTGCTGATACTTGTGCTGGCAGCGCTGGGCATCGCTAACATGTGGCTTGCTGTGTTCGGCGACGTGGGCGTGGCGATTATCGCCATCCTGAATGCCATGCGCGCGATGGGTGTCAAGAACCTGTAGCGCCTGTGGTCCCTCCGGCCGGGACCGGGCTTGGTTTTGAAAACGTCCTCGACCAATGAATCGCCCCCGTTCTGCTCCTTCGGAGCTACGAACGGGGGCGATTCTGGCCTGCGGAATGTTTTCAAAACCAAGCCCAGTCCCGGCCTACGGTGACGTTGCTGGTGGTTCTTGGGCATCGCTTGCTGGCGGGGTTCCTTGTCTGAGTTGGACTTGGTTGGTGGGGTTACTGATCCCGGTCGCCGTCCCGCCCCAGCATCGATTTCAGCTTCTCAAAGCTCTCCTCGCTCAGGCAATGCTCCATGTGGCAGCCCTCTTGCGACGCGACCTCAGCCGAAACACCCGCGTCCTCTAGCAGCCCCACGAAAAAGCAGTGACGCTCCCACATTTGACGAGCGACCTCCAGCCCCCGCTTTGTCAGATGAACATCTCGTTTGCCCATTTCGACATAGCCGTTGCTTTCCAGCGTCGCCATGGCCTTGGAAACGCTCGCCTTGGTTACGCCGAGGTACTCCGCAACGTCGATCGAGCGCACGATGCCCTGGCGTTCCGACAGAACGTAGATCGATTCGAGATAGTCTTCTCCGGATTCACGTAGGGCCATGGGCCGCCTTTCGCGATGATTGCTAGTTAGCCTTTGGATACTTTCCACGGCTTACTTTACCGCAAAAGTTGCCCATGTCTTACTACTTTGCCTAAAAGTTAGCCGTGTTTCACAAAACGTGCGGGACGAAAACAAAATAGGGACGCCCCGCAAGGAGTGTCCCCAGACGCCGGGTGCCGCCCCGCAGTTACATCAATCCAAAGTGCTTCGCGGCGTTGTAGATGCCATCGTCGTCCACGGCTGTCGTCACATAGGTCGCCGCAGCTTTCACCGTGTCCTGTGCGTTGCCCATGGCCACGCTCGTGCCCACGGCGGCAAACATCGACAGGTCGTTCTCGCCGTCGCCAAAGGCAATCGCCTCGCTCGCGTCGATACCAAGCCGCTCCAGCGTCGCCGCCACACCCAGGTCCTTGCCGCCGTTGGCCGGAATAATGTCGCAGAACAGGTCGCACCAGCGCGTGGTGAGCGAATGCGACACGGCATCGGTCACGATATGCTCGTCAACTGGGTCAACAAAGGCACAGAACTGATAGACCGGCGCGTCAAAGGCATGCTCAAACGGCTCCTCGTGGTAGACGATTCCCGCGTTGCTGCCAGCCGTCACCACGCGCTCGGACAGGCGGTTCACAAACGAGTTCTCGCCCTGCATGCACAGCGAGTCATAGCGCCCCTGCGCCACCTGGTCCACAATCACCGCGACGTCGTCCGAATCGATCGGGCAGCTGCGGTAGACGCCCTTGGCATCAAAACAGTGCTGGCCCGAAAGCGTAATGTACGCATCCCAGCCCAGGTCGAACAGCCAGTCCGGCATCTGGTAGGTCGGACGGCCCGTGGCGATCACGCACGCAATCCCCTGCTCGCGAAAGCTGTCGAGCACCTGCTGCGCCGACGCCGGAATCCGGTGGGTCTTAAAGCTCAGCAGCGTACCGTCGATATCGAAAAACGCGGCTTTGATCATTCTCGCCTACTCCTCGCCCTCGAGCTTTTCGCTCGCCTCGAGCCACGCCATCTCCAGCTCGTCCATGGCGGCGTGAGCCTCGTCGATCTTTGCCTGCTGCTCGCCGAGCGCCGTGTAGTTGGTGGGATCGACCTGGGCCATGGCGGCCTCGGCCTCCTCCACGCGGGCGCGCTGCGTCTCCATCTTGCGCTCGAGCGAGCTCACCTCGCGGCGGAGCTTCTGACGCTCGGCGTTGGAAAGGCCGTTGGGCTGACCGCTCGACTTGGGCTTGTCGGCAGCAGCCGCCGCACCGGTGTCGAACGTGCCGGTCTTAGCGCTCGGCGCGCCCACGGGCTCGCCCTCGGCGGTAGCGTTGCACAGGCGCAGGTACTGGTCCACGCCGCCGGGCATATGCGTCAGATGGCCATCGAGCAGTGCCCACTGTTGGTCGGTCACGCGCTCCATCAAAAAGCGATCGTGTGTCACCAGGATCAGCGTGCCGGGCCAGCCGTCCAGCAGGTCCTCGACAATCGCGAGCATGTCGGTATCCAGGTCGTTGCCCGGCTCGTCCAGGATGAGCACGTTGGGCTCGTCCAGAATCGTCAGCAACAGCGACAGGCGACGGCGCTGGCCGCCCGAAAGATCGCCGATGCGGCTCCAGAGCTGCTGCGTCGTAAAGCCCAGACGCTCGCAGAGCTTCTCGGGCGAAG
>DAWEIC010000104.1:0-5487 GCA_052364855.1 Collinsella sp. | reverse complement strand
GCTTGCCGCCACGAGGCGCACGCTTGCGATTGTCGGCCATAGGACGGCCTCCTTAAATAGATAACGAACAAGAATCGACCGTCCGAGCCACGGCACCTTGCCTTTCAATCGTCGGGCATGACCACCAGGTCTATGCCCTCCTCTTTCAAGGCAATCTGCCGCACCTCGAACGGTCGACAAATACTAGAGACTCTTAATACGAGTGCCCGCGGCCGTATCCTCAATGGTGAGGCCCAGGTCCTTGAGCTGGTCGCGGATGGCGTCGGCCAGATCCCAGTTCTTGGCGGCACGGGCCTCGGCGCGGGCCTCGAGAATCTTGGCAGCAGCCTCGTCCACGTCGTCGCCCGTATAGGCAACCAGACCGGCGGCAACGCCCAGCAGACCCAGCGGCAGCTCGACCTTGGGCTCGGGAAGCTCAACGCCAAACGTATCGAGCAGCTCGGCCAGCGTATCGGCGGCAGCCAGGACTGCGGCCTTGTCGGCAGCATCGCCCGCCTGCTCCAGGTACTGGTTGCACTCGGTCACAAAGCCAAAGACAGCACCCATGGCACCGGCGGTGTTAAAGTCGTCGTCCATGCACTCCTTAAAGGTGGCACGGGTCTCGGCGGCCTTGGCGGCAAACGCCTCGGATGCTGCCTCATCGGCATCGGCCGTCGCATGGTTCGCGGCCCAGCGCAGGTTCTCGACCGTACCGGCGATACGCGTGAGCGAGTTCTCGGCACCCTCCAGGCGCTCCCAAGAAAAGTCGAGCGGCGAGCGATAGCTCGTCTGCAGCATCAGCAGGCGCAGGGCGGCAGCGGAGTGCTGTTCGAGGACCTCGGCCAGCGTAAAGAAGTTGCCGAGCGACTTGGACATCTTCTCGCCGCCTACCAGCAGCATGCCCGTGTGCATCCAGGTGTTGGAGAAGCCCTGGTGCCAGGCGCAGGTGGCCTGAGCGCACTCGTTCTCGTGATGCGGGAAGGCAAGGTCGGAGCCGCCGCCGTGGATGTCGATCGGAGTGCCCAGGTAGCGATGCACCATGGCGGCGCACTCGGTGTGCCAACCGGGACGGCCCTCGCCCCAGGGGCTCGGCCAGCTGGGCTCGCCGGGCTTGGCGGCCTTCCACAGGGCAAAGTCGAGCGGGTCGTTCTTGTCCTCGTTCTCCTCGATGCGCGCGCCAACCATAAGGTCGTCGATGTTGCGGCCCGAGACCTGACCATAGTTGGGATCGCTGCGCACGGCAAAGTACACATCGCCGTTATCGGCTGCGTAAGCGTGGCCCTGCTCGATAAGCGTCTTGATCATGGCGATCATGGGGCCGATCTCCTTGGTGGCGCGGGGGCGCACATCGGGATCGAGCACGTTGGCGGCGCGCATGACGCCGATGAACTTGTCGGAGAACTCCGTCGCGACCTCGGCAGCCGTACGGCCCTGCTCGTTGGCGCGCTTGATGATCTTGTCGTCGACATCGGTGAGGTTCTGGGCGAACGTGACCTCGTAGCCGCTCGCGATGAGCCAGCGACGAATCACGTCAAAGCTGATGAACGTGCGGGCATTGCCGATGTGGATGTTGTCGTAGACCGTGGGGCCGCACACGTACATGCGGACCTTGCCGGACTCGATGGGCTGGAACTCTTCCTTTTTATGGGTAGCGCTGTTATAGATACGCATTCGTTACTCCTTAACGGTTTTCTGTAGCAGGCAGACGGCCCAGGCGCCGATTCCCTCGCCCTGGCCTTCCCAACCGAGCTTTTCGGTCGTAGTGGCGGCGACGCCCACGTTTTCGACGTCAACGCCCAGGGCATGGGCAAGGTTGGCGCGCATGGCATCGCGGTGCGGGGTGATCTTGGGTTGTTGACAGGCAATGGTGCAATCGGCATCGACAAACTCGAAGCCCAGCTCGCGCGCATAGCCCATCACGCGAGCGAGCAGCACCATCGAATCAGCACCCTCGTAGGCGGGGTCGGTATCGGGGAATAGCTTGCCGATGTCTCCCCCGCGGCAGGCGCCCAGAATGGCGTCGGCCAAGGCGTGCGCGAGCACATCGGCATCCGAGTGGCCCAGCAGGCCGCGCTCGTAGGGAATGTCGACACCGCCGATGATACATCGACGCCCCTCCACCAGACGGTGGACGTCGTAGCCATGGCCAATGCGCAGGTTACTGAACATGGGGAAGGTCCTCTCCCTCGGCCATGCGGCCAAGCAGAATCGCGGTTACGGGACGCAGGTCCTCGGGCACCGTCACCTTAAGGTTATCGCGCGGGCTCTGGACACAGCGGACGCGCCCGCCCATGCGCTCGACCAGCGACGAATCATCGGTGCCGATAAAGCCCTCGGCAATGGCTGCAGCATGGGCGCGCTTCATAGCATCGACGCTAAAGATCTGCGGCGTCTGCGCAGCCCAGTACAGCTCGCGCGGCGGCGTCTCGACGATGTTGTCGCCATCGACGATCTTGAGCGTGTCGATCGCGGGCTGACCGCACACGACACCGTCGAGCGAACGGTCGCCCACAAGCACGTCGATAGCGTGATCGATGGCCTCGGTGGTAATGAGCGGACGAGCGCCGTCGTGAATGGCGACGTATTCAAAGCCCGCCGGAACCGCATGCACGCCGGCACGGGTGGAATCCTGGCGGGTATCGCCGGCATCGGCAAAGCTGATGGGCGTGTCATAGTCAAACGGGTCGATGGCCAGGCGGCGCATCTCGGCACGGCGCTCGGCAGGGCAAACCACGACGATGTGGCCGACCTTATCGCTCCGATCGAACGCGCGGATGGACCAGCTCATAAGCGGACGGCCCGCCACGTTAACGAGCTGCTTGCCGCCGGGATTTCCAAAGCGCTGGCCGCTGCCGCCGGCAACGACCACGGCGCATACGGGCGCCATTATGCGTTCCCCTGTTTGGTGCCCTTCATGCGGTACAGCGAGTCCGCAAGAATGGCAGGGTTGTTAACGCCAAAGTCGCCCAGGCGCTCCGGATCCTCGCTGATGTCGTCCATGAGCTCCTGCAGCGAGCCGTACTCGTCGACGATCTTCTCGGCCACGCCGTCGCGCACGACGGACACGCGAGAAAGCGTGCGCAGGCCCAGCGGCGTCATGACGGAGTCCTCGTCCAAGTCGTCATAGCCCAGAACTGCCGCCACGTGCTGCGGGTCGGACAGGTCCTTAGGCGTCATACGGGCAAGCTCAGCGCGAATCTTCTCGGCGTTGGCCTCAGAGGAATCGCTTGCGTAGTCGCGGATCATCAAGTCGTATTCGGTATCCATGCTGGAGCCCGCGAGCTGCTCGAGCTGCATCTGCACGAGCTTGCCCTGGTTACCCAGCTTGACGATGCAATCCTTAAGCTCGGTCTTTGCCTGTTGCATGATCTCGAAACTCGAGAAGATGCCGGTGATGTCGGCGAGCGTGACGTAGTCGTCGAGCTCAAGGGCCGTCAGGCGCAGCAGGGAGCGATCGAGCGACTGACGGGTAGTCTGGAGCGTGGCGACGAGCTGGTTGACCGAGCTCATGATGGTGGTGACGGGCTGGATCTCGTAGCTCTTGCCGTGAACGTACACGTTGACGACGGCACGACGAGCCGAGACCGAGATCACGATGGCATCGGTGAGCACCGACATGCGAGCGGCGGTGCGGTGACGCATGCCCGTCTCGCTCGTGGCAAGCGAGGGATCGGGATTGAGGTGGAAGTTGGCGCGCAGGATCTGGGTGAGGTCGCCATCGATAACGATGGCACCGTCCATCTTGGAGAGCTCGAACAGGCGGTTCGAGGTAAACGAAATGTTGAGCGGGAAGCCGTCGTTACCGGCGGCGAGCACGTTTTCGGTGTCGCCGACGCAGATAAGGGCGCCCAGGTGACCGGCAATGATCATGTCGAGGGCGGTGCGGATCGGCTGACCGGGGGCAGTCAGGCGGATGGCCTGTTCCATACGCTTTTGCAGCTCGTTCTTATCCAAGGCATCGCTCCCATCGTATGCGCTCCATAAACGTCAATAAGTTTCTCACGGTTTGCCCCTGTGACGCCCGCAAAATCCGATGCTTACAGAATGAGCGAACACAGCTGAGAGCCCCAATCCAAATGAGCCGCTTATGTGGTAGCATCGGGATTCGCATAAATGAGGGAGTAGTCGCGTGATCGGGTTCGCCTCCGGTGGCGCGGCAAGTCAACACACTGGCCGATGCGGCCTGGCTTGCCTTAATGAACGAGACTCGTGGCTGTGCGCGCAACGCGTACGCCACGAGTCTTTTTTGTTACTCCCCCAAGAGGTACACGCGGGCCCGCCCGCAGAGAGGGAGCCAGACTATGGGACTCGCAGAGCTCGTGCTGCTCGCCGTTGGCCTTTCGATGGACGCTTTTGCCGTTTCCATCTGCAAGGGTCTCGGCATGAAAAAGATCAACCTTAAAGTCGCCGTGGTGCTCGGCCTGTTCTTTGGCGGCTTCCAGGCCGGCATGCCCGTAATCGGATGGGCGCTCGGCAGTCAATTCATGGGCATCATCGGACCGATCGACCATTGGATCGCCTTTATCCTTTTGGCCTTCATCGGCGGCAAAATGCTGTGGGAGGCCTTTACCGAGGACGAGGATGAAGGCGACGGCAAGGATGCCGAAAAGATTGACCTGGGCGAGTACCTGATCCTCGCCATCGCCACCTCAATCGACGCCCTAGCCGTGGGCATCTCATTTGCCGCGCTCTCGGTTGACATCGTGCCCGCTGTATCGCTTATCGGCGTCACAACGTTTATCTTCTCCGTCGCCGGCGTAGCGATCGGCCACACCTTTGGCGCGCGCTACGAAAAACCCGCCACCATCGTGGGTGGCGTCGTGCTCATCCTTATCGGCCTCAAGATCCTGCTGGAACACTTGGGTTTTTTGGTGCTGTAAAACACCCTTCAAAACTAAACGTCCGTATGAGGTCTCATGCAGAGTTTTGCATGGGCCTTTTCATGCAGACTTTTGCATGTCATACTAGGATGCAAAAGTCTGCACGTTAGGAGATTGCCATGGATACCCTTCCCATCACCACGCCGCGCCAAGCCGGCATCTACGTGCGTCAGGCGCGCGAGGCGCAGGGGATCACCCGTGCCGCCCTCGCTAAAAAAGCCGGTGTTTCGGAACGCCTGCTCGCATCGCTCGAGCTGGGAGATGCCACGGGCATTCGGCTCGACAAGCTGCTGGCAGTTTTCGGTGCTCTTGGACTGGCGCTCGCCGCTCAAGGGGATATAGGCGAAACGAAAAATGAGCAACCAGTCGACGCCCCGCATGCTGATCAACCTTGCAGCACCTCCAGACGCCATCACGCCCAACGTCTTCATCATCGCAACCGTCGCAGCACAACCATTCCGGCTCTTGCAGATGCCCCCTTTACATCCGCACTCTACGACGAGGTCTTCGCCGATTTCGCCATGTCCAATCTCGGAGTCTCGATTGCCACAAACGCATCTAGCCAAGCCATGCCCGAAGGGAAATAGCCAATGGCCAGAACATCACTTCGGACCATTATTTGCGGCGT
>DAWEIC010000103.1:0-5520 GCA_052364855.1 Collinsella sp. | reverse complement strand
TGGGTCGCTCGCCTTCCACTACGATGCCGCCCGAGGCACAGGCACGAACGCAGCGACCGCAGCCGATACAGGCTTCGCTATCGATAATCAGTCCGCTCATCTATGCCATCCCCTCGATAATCTTGGCAAGCTTTGCCGCCTGCTCGGACGCCGTCCCCTCAACGGTCTCGCACGTTTGGTCACGGTCGGGCACAAACGAGCGCACGACCTGTGTCGGCGACCCGGCAAGGCCGCAACGCGCGGGGTCGGCGTTCACGTCGGCGGCACTGACCACGCGCACGTCCGCCTCCTCCGCCGCGCGAATACCGGCAATACTCGGCATACGCAACTGGCCAATCTCCTTGGCAGTCGTCATCGCGCACGGCATCTCAAGGTACACCGTCTCCTCGCCGGCATCGCATCCGTGAACGAGCGCCAGCGAGTCACACGTCGTAAAGCCCGCGCTTTGCACGCAGCTCACGTCGGTCACGCAGGGAATCTCAAAGGCACCGGCAAGCTCGGGACCAATCTGGGCCGTATCGCCATCCACCGCCATCTTGCCGCAGATGAGCAGGTCGAAGTCCTCGTCGAGCGCCTCGATGCCGCACTTGAGGGCGTAGGTGGTCGCCAGGGTATCGGCACCTGCAAAGGCGCGATCGGTCAGCAGCAGCGCGTCGTCGGCGCCTCGGGCGATGCAGTCGCGCAGCAGCGACTCGGTCGCGGGGATGCCCATCGACACCACCGTCACGCGCACATCCATGCCAAAGCCGATAAAGTCGTCCTTCAGCGCCAGCGCGCATTCCAAAGCGCTCGCATCAAAGGGATTAATGACCGCCTGCTTGCCATCGCGCACGATGGTATTGGTCTTGGGGTCCATCTTGACCTCGGTGCTGCCCGGCACGGCCTTGACGCACACCACCATATGGAAATCGCTCATCTTCACGCGCCCCCTTTCTGGACAAGCTCATCCAAGAGCTTCTCCGAAAACAGGTTGCCGCGACCCAGCTGCCCGTCGGGATCGAGCTGGAGCTTGAGCCGCGCCGACTCGACCATGGCCTCGTGACCGTACATCGTCTCTAAGAAGCCCGCCTTGATCTTGCCGACGCCGTGCTCGGCAGAAACGGCACCGCCCATAGCCGTTACCTCCGCAGCCCACTGGGCAAACAGCTCGCCACCGCGACGGTAGTCCTGCGCATCGCGCGGCAGGATGTTCACATGCAGATGGTTGTTACCGATGTGCCCCCAGGCAGCAGATTCAAGCCCGCTTTCGGCCAGTGTGCGGCGATAGAGGGCCACGACATCGGCAAGGCGTGCATTGGGCACCGACATGTCCGAACCCAGTTTGGTGATGGTGGGATCCGTGCGGCGACGCTCGTCGATAAGCATATTGACGCTCTCGGGGACCGCATGGCGGAAGAACCGCTGGCACTCGCGATCAACCTCGGTGCGCGCGACCCATGTCGCATCGTCGCGGCCACCCGCAAACTCGAGCACCCATCCCAGGTGGTACAGTTCCTCGGTCGCCTGGGCCTCGTCATCGCAGTCGAGCTCCACGTAGACACAGACCTTGGCCTCTTTGTCGAGCGCCGGCAGCGAGGCAAACGCCGTCGACTGCTCGCGCTGGCGACGTAGAATATCCAGGGCGCCAGCGTCGAAGTACTCGATGGCAGCCGCATGGGACAGGACGGGACGCATGGAATCGGTAAAGGACACGGCCTTGTCTTCGCTATTGAAAAAGCAGCTCACACCCCAAATGACCGCAGGCGCCGCCTGCAGGGCAATCTCGAGCTCGGTGATGACGCCGATTGTGCCACACGCACCGATAAACAATTCGATGGCATCCATATCGTCAGCAACGAAATAGCCCGAAGCATTTTTGGTCTTGGGCATGGTGTAGTCGGGAAGGTCAAGCTCGAGTGCACGGCCCACTGCCGTCACGAGCGACAGGTGGCGGCCCTGGGCAAAAGCCTCGCCGCGCTGAAGCTCAAGCAAATCGCCATCAGCCAGCGCGACGTGGAGTCCCGTGATATGCGGGCGCATGGGGCCGTAGGCGTAGCTGCGGGCACCAGAGGCGTTACATGCCGCCATGCCGCCCAGACAGGCAGACGCCTCGGTGGGATCGGTGGGAAAGAACTGCTCGGGGGCCTCTTGGAACTCCTCGTAGGCCTCAAGCGATGCCTGGTCCCAACCAGCAGTCGGCAGCACCTTCTTGCTCAGCTGCTTGCGCAGCTCCGAGAGCACAACGCCCGGCTCCACGCGCAGCAAAAATTGGCCTTGTTCATCGCGGCGAAGGCCCAAGTAGCGATTCATACGGGAAGTATTGAGGATATGCCCGCCGTGGGGCACGGCACCGGCGGCAAGGCCGGTTCGGGCGCCCTGAACCGTTACCGGGACACGCTCGGCATGGAGCTTTTCCAAAATGGCACGGACCTCGTCTTCCGTTGTCGGAAACGAGATGCTCGATGCCTCGCCCGATGCGCGAGACTCATCGCGACCATACTCTTCGAACTCGTCGGTGAAGGGTTTGATGGTTACAGACACGCGAACTCCCCCTTTAGCTAACTACAGTGTTTGCAGGGAGATGTTACCGCATCGTTTCGTCGACGTGTTCGAGACCGTCTCCATAATTGGCGATTTTTACGTTCGTGCAATTCGGCGAGCGGCTTGATTTCCTCGGCAGACGATGCTTTTAACACATATGGCCCCGCCGTCGCCGACCGCGCGATTGCCGCTCGAAAAAAGTTGGAGTATTTTTTGCCGCCTTTTACCTGCGGAGACGCCAATCCGTCAAGCATTTGGTCAGCAATTGGTCAAGTAACGGCTGATACGGTCGGCATCGACAGCCAAAACCGACAGAAGTTTTGGCCCCAGAAGCAGGGAGGTTCCCATGGCATATTACTGGCCCCAGTACGGCATCGCCATCGAAGTCGACGACGATCCCCATCTCCTGCCTTTCGACGAAGAGGCATTCCCCGATACGACGGTCTACCACGTTACCACCGATGTGATCTGCGACCCCGAGTCGTTCTCGGCGCTCGCCCACCGCATCGCGCATATCCACGACATCGAGCTCCCTCCCGACTTCGACGAGCTTGTCTACTCACGCCGCCTGATGCTTCACATGCTCTTTGGAGCGAACCCGTCCACCTTTGCGCGCATCTATACCGCCAAGGATGCCGCATGAGCGCGAAGAAGCCACCCCACTTTGCAGGCCCGGGTCGTCGCAAGAAGCTCATCGTTGCCTGCTTGGCCATCGTCTGTGCCCTTGTCGCCGTAGGACTATACGCTTGGCAGTCGCAGCCCGTACCCGAGGCGGGCGCTTCGGTTACGACGGCCGAGGGCAAAACGCGTCAGGAAATCCAAGATGAGCTCGACGCCATCGTCCGCGACAACATGATGACGATTTCGGTCGCACCGGTCGCTCAGCTGCAGGAGGACGGCAAGCTGCGCGTCAACGTGCAAAACGTCCAAGACAATAAATTTCCCCAGCGATTCCGCGTCATCCAAAACGACGAGACCATGTACGAATCCGGTGTGGTCGAGACCGGCAAGACAATCGAAACGTGCCCCGCCGGCGACATCAAAGAAGGCGAGGCGTACATCGAGATCCAGGCACTCGATGCCAAGACCCTCGACAGCCACGGCAATCCGACACGTGTCAAGGTACGGGTTGAGCAAGCCGAGAACTAGCTTTTCCGGCCGACGCGGCACCGCACGCAATTCACCAGCATTCGTCCAATCATCGCGGGGACGGCCCGCGGCGAATAGAAAGGAACGACCATGGACATCACCAGGAACATGAACGGAGCCAGAGCGCTCGTCGTGGGCGCAGGGCTCGCGCTCGCACTCGCAATGGGCGCCGCCCCGACGCCAGCTATGGCAGCCGGGCGCGTTGGGACCACGAAGGTAATGGTCAGGACCGAGATCGACAACGTTGAGTTCAAAGTTCCGACGGTTATTCCCTTCGTCGCCAAGGCCGACGGCACGCTTCAGGGCCCCTCAGAAGACGCGACCACCATCGACAATCATTCGGCCTACGGCATCCATGTCACCAACATGAAGATCGACGCCATGAACACCTGGACCATTGCCGCCGACGCCAAGGCCGGAACCGCGCAGAACTCCATCGACTTTAAGGTCGGCCCCGACGGCGCGCTCCAGAACGCCAGCGCCGCAATGCAGGGAACGGGCCTCGATCTTTCCAAGAATGCAGCCTTCGACATGGGCTACCAGGGCATTGCCGGTGGCACGGACAAAATTAAGCTCAAGACAAGCGGAAACGTCGCCCGCGTCACGCGCGACATCTTCCGCGTAACCGGCGAAGGCGATCAGGTTGCAACGATCACCTGGACGGTCGAGCCCGGTGCGCACACGGCATAAGGCCGTCGCCCTGGCCGCCGCCGTCAGCATCCTAGCGTTTGGGCCAGCCATGGCCTTTGCCCAGCAAGAACAGGCGCAGGCCGCCACGCAAGTGACGGTCGACCTCTCGGAGCTCGACCGCAGCGACCGCGAGGAACCGTTGGCGCAGACAGGCGACAAACGATGGCTCTTGGCAGCAGGCGCCACAGCAGCAGGCGCGGGGACCGCCGGCCTCGGTCTGCACATCAAACGCAGCCAGAAACAAAACACGGACAGGCCGCACTAAATTAGCTAAGGGGACCCTATGGCATCGAAGAACCTTTTGCCCGTCGTCGCACTCTGCGGCGCGCTCGCAACCGGAACGCCTGTCGCCGCTTGGGCGACTCCTGTCATGGCAGACTCCTTACCAGCGGCCCTAAGCTCCGCACCAAATCCGTCGAGCGCCATTGCGTGCAAGCGTTTTTCGATCGCACAGGCCGCAATCTCAACCTCGGGATGCCTTCGTCGTAATACGGACGGCTCGATAGTCGTGGATATCAATCGTTCGAACAAGGCAAACGGCTCCCAGGCGGGGTGCGCCGTCTGCACGTGGCGCTCGGTTGTGCTCGATGCAGATGGCGATCCATGCAATTTAGAGCTGCGCATCGACATCGCTTCGGTCGATGACTCGGCGAACGGAGCGAAGGTCGCCTTCGACGGTACGTTTTTTGAGAAAGGAGGCGGTATATGTCTGGGCTGCGCCGCCGCGAATGCAGACGACACGCAGCCCACCCTCTCATTCACGGCATCGTTGCGGCTGACCAAAGCCGGTACCGATGCCATCGCGGCGGGAGAAGCGTCCCTGCTGTTCTACGCCGTCAGTACCAAAGACACAGACGCTCATTTCGAGAAGCCAGCCGGATCACTCAGCCTTACACGAGGGATAGAGGCAGGCCCTATTGAAATCGATGCCCGCGCGCAAAGCAGGCAACGCATTCTTGCCGACCCGGCGCTTCTCGAAATGGAGTGGAACGGATCCGGAGCCATCGGAATTCTCCCCTCCGCGTTTGACGCCAAGACGCTCCCCCCAAACGACGAACCCATCAACGCAACCATACAAGAAGAGAGCGCGGACAAAGAAGCAGGTGCGGGCGACACGCTGTCGCCGACAAACAGCGTCCCAGCTTCTTTCGAAGCGCCGAA
>DAWEIC010000102.1:0-5526 GCA_052364855.1 Collinsella sp. | reverse complement strand
TTTGGCGAGGACCGCGCCACGATGGAGCGCTTTGTGGAGCTGGGCTGCTATATCGCTTATGGAGGCGCGGCTACCTTTAAGCGCAACGACGATGTGCGCGAGGCATTTGCGGCAACCCCACTCGATCGAATTTTGTTCGAGACGGATTGCCCGTATATGGCTCCGGAGCCCATCCGCGGTCTTGAATGCGAGCCCGCAATGATCTCCATTACGGCAAACACGCTGGTCAACGACCGTGTCGATCGTACCGGCGAGGATGCTGAGGCAATCGCGCGAGCAGCTTGGGAAAATGCCTGCAAACTTTTTCAAAAATAGTTCTTGCGTTCGTGGTGGCGCTCCGTTATTCTAATTCCTGCACGCGGGCGTGGCGGAATTGGCAGACGCGTACGGTTCAGGTCCGTATGGGGGCAACCCCATGAAGGTTCAAGTCCTTTCGCCCGCACCATTGATTGAAAGAGCTCCCAGCAATGGGAGCTTTTTTGTTATGGGCCGTTTTGGCAGATTTGACATATCGATTTCGCGCGGTAGATGTCCCTGTGGTCAAAAAGTGGCAAATATGAGTACTGACATGAAAATAGAGACATTTCATGAAGCTATTTTTGCTCATTTTGCGCAACAGATGTACGCTAATTTGGCTCAACCTTGAGACAAAATGAAGTAATTTCGATAGACCTCGGGTTCAACGAGGCGATTTTGACCCAAATACGCTGTTACTAAACTGGTAACAGTACTCATATTTGGCCTTTTTTGACCACGGGTCCTCTTGTTGGTGTCACACAGCTGCTTCGTGCGGGTATCCTAATGCCAACGTGTGCCTATCAGAGGAGAGACCATGCTGTTGTCCGGTATCATCGCCGCCCTTACCAGCCTTTTGATTCCCATCATCATTCTGTTGCTGCTGCTTCCCAACGCCTGCTATGTCGTTGAACAACAGCATGCCGTGATCATCGAACGTCTGGGCAAGTTTAACCGCATCGTCAACGCGGGCTTCCACATGAAGGTGCCCGTGATCGACCGCAAGGCCGCTACGGTGAGTCTGCGCACCATGAAAAACGGTTTTGACATCGAC
This sequence comes from Collinsella sp., assembly GCA_052364855.1. GTDB lineage: Bacteria > Actinomycetota > Coriobacteriia > Coriobacteriales > Coriobacteriaceae > Collinsella. Next base: position 4,457 of record DAWEIC010000102.1, on the reverse strand, counting down.
GTTAAGACCCAGGACAACGTGACCATCGGCCTTGAGGTCTCCGCTCAGTACCACGTGAGCTACGACATGGGCGCCGGCCCGGCAGATTCGGGCATCTACAAGAGCTACTACATGCTGCAGGAGCCCGTCGACCAGATGCGTGACTTCATCACCGACGCCCTGCGCTCTTCGATTCCCGTCTACACACTCGATGAGATCTTTGCCAAGAAGGACGACATCGCCAAGGATGTCAACGCTACCGTTTCCGAGCAGATGGCCGCCTACGGCTTCACCCTCGTGTCGACGCTCATCACCAAAATCGCACTGCCGACCGAGGTAGAGAACTCCATGAACGACATCAACGCCGCCCAGCGCAAGCGCGCTGCGGCACAGGAGCTCGCCGAGGCAGACCGCATCAAGCGCGTCACCGAGGCGACCGCCGAGGCCGAGGCAATGGAAAAGGCGGGCGAGGGCATCGCCAACCAGCGCAAGGCCATCGCGCTGGGCATCAAGGATTCGCTCGAGATCATCCAGGAGACGGGTGTCGGCAATGACGAGGCCAACCAACTGTTCATGTTTACGCAGTGGTCCGAGATGATGACGGAGTTCGCTCGCACGGGTAAAACCTCGACGGTCGTGCTGCCGAGCGACTTCTCGCAGTCGGCCTCTATGTTCGAGCAGATGCTGACCGCCGGCAAAGTTCAAAACGATTCGAAGGAGTAGACGCGCGTGAAATACACCGTCGTTTGCGTCGGTAAGCTCAAGGAGCGCTTTTGGAAGGACGCGTGCGCTGAGTACACCAAGCGCCTAGGCGCCTATGCCAAGGTGGATATCCGCGAGGTGGCCGATATCGACCCGGCTAAGGCGGGCGGCGTGGATGCCGCGCGCGACAAGGAGGGGGCGGCAATTCTTGCTGCATTGCCGTCTCGAGCGCATGTGATCCTGCTGGCTATCGAGGGCAAGGAGCGTTCGAGTGAGGAGCTCTCGGCGAGGCTCGACGATCTTATGCTGCGAGGCAGCAGCGACATCGCCTTTGTGATTGGCGGTTCGGACGGCGTGAGCGATGAGGTGCGCGCCCGCGCCGACGAGATGCTCAGCTTTGGACGCATTACCTTGCCGCATAACTTGGCGCGCGTGGTGCTGCTGGAGCAAATCTACCGCGCCTGCAAGATCAGCCGTGGCGAGCCGTATCACAAATAGGTCGGCAATACGAAACAATGGCGTGGGACAATAGCTTTCGTTTTGAAGAGCGTGTCTGAGAGGACTATGAGATATGAAGATTGGATTTGTCGGTTTTGGCAATATGGCGAGCGCTATGGCCGATGGCTGGATCGCTGCCGGTGTAGCTGCGAGCGACATGTGCGCCTGCGCGGGTCGCTACGACGCACTGGTTGAGCGCTGCGAGGCGCGCGGCATGGTCGCCTGCCACGATGCCGCCGAGGTTGTCGCCGCATCCGATATCGTGGTCGCTGCGGTCAAACCGTACATGATCGAGAAGGTATTCGCCCCGCTCAAGGATGCTCTTGCCAAAAAGGTCGTTCTGTCGGTTGCCTGGACCTGGGACAGTGCCAAGTGGGAGCAGGTCCTGCCGGGCGTCGCGCATATCTCGACGGTGCCCAACACACCGGTTTCGGTGGGCGAGGGCGTCATCGCTTGCGAGAAGGCTTCCACGCTTAGTGATGAGCAGAGCGCCGTGGTGCTTGATCTGCTTGGCAAACTCGGTGCGGTGGTCGAGCTCGATACGAGCCTGCTGTTTGTGGGCGGCACGGTGGGTGGTTGCGCTCCGGCATTTGTCGCCATGGCAATCGAGGCCCTGGGCGATGCGGCGGTCAAGCACGGTATCCCGCGTGCCGATGCCTATCGCATTGTGAGCCAGATGGTGCTGGGTACGGCAAAGCTGCAGCTTGCAACTGGCCAGCATCCTGCGGCGATGAAGGATGCCGTATGCTCGCCCGGTGGTGCCACCATCAAGGGCGTCGTTGCGCTCGAGGACGCTGGCATGCGCAGCGCCCTGGTCAAGGCAATCGACGCAACTCTCCAGTAAAACCGACCAAAAAAAGGACGGGTTTATTTTTGGCAGGTATTTTCTGCGGTTTTGTCCTTTTAGCGAAAAGCGCCCCGCAACTGGCTCAATTCCAGTTGCGGGGCGCTTGCGTTTGCCCAGATAAAACAGACCAAAATAAACCTGTCCCTTTTTGGCAGGTTAGTCCCAGAAGCTGTCTTCCTCATCCTCGGACTTGGGTCCGCGGTCGACGTACATCTTATGGGTACGCTTCTCCATTACAAAGGCAAGAATCGCAAATAACAGGATGCCGCCGGCGAAAAGGATGGCAAAACCGGTGCGGGTGCCAAACAAAAAGGAAAAAACTGCGTCCATTGGGTGCCTTCTTGCGTAGTTGAGTTGGGTCGTAAACGCTCATAAGTATATACTTGCCCATACATGTACAAGGTTGCAACCTAAATGGAATGTATATCGCCGGAGGATCTAATGCTTGATATCAAGTTTGTTCGCGAGAACCCCGATGCCATCGATGTCGCCATGGCTAACCGCCAGACGTCTTGGGATCGCGAGAAGTTCTTTGAGCTCGACGACGAGCGCCGTGCCGTCATCACCGAGGTCGAGGAGCTCCAGGCTACGCGCAACGCCGAGTCCAAGAAGATCGGCGCCCTGATGAAGGAGGGCAAGAAGGACGAGGCCGAGGCCGCCAAGGAGGCCGTGCGCGCCGTCAACGAGAAGATTGACGGTCTGGCCGAGCGCCGTACTGCTCTCGAGCAGGAGCAGTACGACTTCATGGCTCACCTGCCCAACATTCCTTGCGAGGCCACGCCGTACGGCAAGGACGAGGATGAGAACATCGAGCGCCGTCGTTGGGGCACCCCGCGCGAGTTCGACTTCGACTTTAAGCCGCACTGGGATCTGGGCACCGACCTCGACATCCTTGACTTCGAGCGCGGCAACAAGCTCTCCGGCAGCCGCTTCACCGTTCTCGGTGGCGCCGGCGCCCGCCTGGAGCGCGCCCTTATCAACTTCTTCCTGGACACGCACACGAGCCGTGGCTTCAAGGAGTGGTGGCCGCCTATCGTCGTCAAGCGTCAGACCATGTTCGGTACGGGCCAGCTGCCCAAGTTCGAGGACGACGCCTATCACGTCTCGGGCGACAACTTCCTGATCCCCACCGCCGAGGTCGTGCTCACCAACCTGCACGCCGGCGAGGTTCTCGACGCCGACACCCTGCCGCGCCGCTACACCGCCTTCACCCCCTGCTTCCGCGAGGAGGCCGGTTCCGCCGGCCGTGACACCCGCGGCATCATCCGTCAGCACGAGTTCGACAAGGTCGAGATGGTCAAGTTTGCCAAGCCGGAGGAGTCCGACGAGGAGCTCGAGAGCATGACCGCCGAGGCCGAGTACCTGCTGCAGCAGCTGGGTCTTCCGTATCGCGTGATTAGCCTGTGCACCGGCGACCTGGGCTTCTCTGCCCGTCAGACCTATGACGTCGAGGTCTGGCTGCCGAGCTACAACGCCTACAAGGAGATCAGCTCCTGCTCCAACTGCGGCGACTTCCAGGCTCGCCGCGCCAACATCAAGTATCGCGACCCCGAGAACTTCAAGGGTTCGCGCTACCTGCACACCCTTAACGGTTCCGGCCTGCCGGCTGGCCGCACCATGGCTGCCATTCTGGAGAACTACCAGAACGCCGACGGCACCATCACGATCCCCGAGGTCCTGCGTTCCTACATGGGCGGCCTCGAGAAGATTGAGCCGGTCGCGTAACTTGGCTGCATAGGCGATATGCAAGGGCGCTCCTTCGGGGGCGCCCTATTTCGTGCGCAGGTCCATACCATGCCGTGCGGACAGCTCAATAGAAAACACACGAACAACTGTTCTGTATACAGCCATCTACCTGCTATGCTTTTGCTAAATAAGAGTGAGAGAAAGGGGACGCGATGGAGCTGTTTGATGATCGGGTGGTTTTGTTTGAGAGCGACGAGGGCGGGGAGTACCTGCTTGTGACGTGTGAGCCGTCTGGCACGGGTGGCCTGGTGGTTCGACAGACGAGCGAGGGGCCGTTGACGCAATGGTGCTTTGAGGAGTCGCCGCATGTGGTCGAGACCTTTGTGGCGCACGAAGGGCTTGTGGCCCTGGAGCACTTCTATGGGGTCCGGACATCTAACCAGGTTGCTCGCATGTTGAGCATCTCGTTTGCCGATTATGATTGTGCCCAGCGGGTGAGATCGCTCCTGAGGGAACTTGATGCTAAGTTTGACGTGATCGAAAAGCCAATCGATCGTACGGGGAACGACGGTATATGCGGAGCAGCATGACAAAACTGCGTTCCACAAAAAAGTTTGAGATTGTGCTTGACTCCAATAAGCTAAAGTGGTTTTATATGTTCTGCGCTGCGGCGTTACCTCAGCTGGATAGAGGGTCTGACTACGAATCAGAACGTCATAGGTTCGAATCCTATACGCCGCACCAA
>DAWEIC010000101.1:5120-5549 GCA_052364855.1 Collinsella sp. | reverse complement strand
GAGCAATCCAGGTCGCAAGCTCATCAGCCGTGGGATTGTCCAAAACGATATCGCGGTCGATATACTCTACCCCGTGTTCGTCCAGCCATGCCTTGGCCTTCTTACAGGTCGAGCACTTGGGATATTCAACAAACAGTACGGTCATGGGAATCCTCCGAATATAGATCGGCCAACGCAGGCACACGCCATACGAGGCGCCTTCGCATGATGGGCCAATTGTAGCCCACGGGTCACACACTAAACGAACCGTACCCCGAATCCGCGTTTGATGAACGGCAGCAGCTCCATTGCCTCGGGCGTGATATGACCCGCAACGTTCATGCGCTCGTCACCGGGAAGATCGACCCGCGCAATCTCAAGCTCGCCTTCGTAGCGCCCATAGCCGCTATTGCTCACAGCGATCGACCCCATCTTTCGCGACAGGCCGGC
>DAWEIC010000101.1:0-5110 GCA_052364855.1 Collinsella sp. | reverse complement strand
CGTGCGCGACTCCTGAGACCTAAAGATGAGGGTGCTCGAATCGGGCCGGTCGTGATGAATCTGCCCACGTACATAGGCATAACCAGACTCAAGCTCGCATTGCAGGTCCACGTATCCGGCGGAAACTTGAGCAAACTGCGCCCAGCCCGCATCGGAAAGATCGGGGTCGCCGACCAACACAATGTCGCAATCGGCGCCATGTGCGAGCTCAAGCATGTTGAGGGCAACCTTTGACGCGCGACCGCGCTGTGCCTCGACCGTCGGCAGCCCCTCGAATACCGGCCCGCGAACGTTGGCATCACCCGGCACAAAAGCCATGATTTCGAAGCCAAGCGCCGCAAGACGAAGATTCGTCCGAGCAATGTCCTCCAGAGCTAAACCGGTATAAGGCTTGGGGTAAAAATTGTGGCAGGCAGCAAAACGAGTCACATCGGCACCGGCCTCACGCCACGATGCGATTTCATCAGAACTCACCGTCGATGCATTGACCACAATGCGAAATACACCGGACAGCTCCGCGACCCGCTGGGCGCTAAAGCCATAGTCCAAACGAAGGTATTCCAACCCCAGATCGCGCAGGTCCTCGATGCGCTCAAGCCCGAGCAAATCGCACGTGCGCGGTCCCACATCGGCAATGAGCGCAATGCCGCGGGCGGAAAGCAGCGACAGCACATGACGGATCTTATCGGCATACGCCGCTCCCCCATCCTCGGGAATATGCAGTGAGGTAAACGCATAGCGCGTACCCGCCGCGGCACCGTGCCCAATCGTCCGCTCAATATCCTGCAGAGGGCTGGAAAGATAAATCGAAATACCCGTTTTCACGTTTCAACGCTCCTTTAAAAAAGGCCGGCGGAGCAGTTAGCCCCGCCGGCAAAACCATAGCATCAAGAAATCTTCCGCGCGCCGCGAGCCCTGAGCAACACGGCTCGCGATATCAAACTATTCGCCAAAGAACTCGTTGATCTTCTGCTCGTCGACGCCAAAGAACCACGTCAGGACAAAGCCGGCGGCATAGGCAAGCAGCATAGCGGCAACGTAGCCGAGCTGCTGGCCAGGAACGACGATCAGCAGGCCAAACAGACCGGAAACGCCCTGAGAAACCGTGCCGATGTGAAGCAGCGCCGCGAGCGCGCCGCCAAATCCGGCACCCAGGCAGGCCGTCACAAACGGACGAACGAGCGGCAGCGTAACGGCATACATCAGAGGCTCGCCCACACCCAGGATGCCAACGGGAATGGATTCTGCGACGTACTTCTTGAGCTTGGCGTTCTTGGTCTTAAAGTACAGCGCCAGACCAGCACCGACCTGACCGCCGCCAGCCATCATAAGGATGGGAAGCAGATAATTGATGCCCTTGGTAGCGCCGTCGGGATCGTTGAGCATAGCGTGGATCGGCGTGAGCGCCTGATGCAGGCCGACGGAAACCAGCGGCAAGAAGCCTGCCGACAGGATATAGCCGCCCAGGACGCCCAGCTTCTCGAAGATAAAGGTCAAAACGCTAAAGATGGCAGTCGTCAGCCATGCGCCGACCGGCTGGATGACGAGCATCAGAGCAAAGGCGCCGATGATGAGCACCAGCAGCGGGGACAAGAACGTGTCGAGTGCGTTGGGCATAACCTTGCGAATCTGACGCTCCATCCAGGCAAAAAATGCGCCAGCGATAAGAGCCGCGATCATACCGCCCGCTGCGGGGTTGTACTGCGCATTGGTGAGCGGCAGCAGGATGGCAGTGGCAGGATCAGCCGCGCCAGGCGCAAGCAGGGGCATGGCACTGTTGGCGATACACATCATGCCGGCGATGCCGCCCAGCGCAGCGGAGCCACCAAACTCACGTGCCGCGTTATAGCCCACCAAGATGGGCAGATAGGCAAACAGGGCCCAGCCCATGGAACGAATGCCCTGGTACCACCATTCGCCCGCAAGCGCACCTGCCGTCGAGACGTTAATGACGTTGCAGATACCGTTGATAAGGCCAGCCGCAATGATGCCGGGAAGCAGGGCGACGAAGACATTGGAAATCTTCTTGAGGAAAGCCTGAACCGGCTTGGACTCGTACTTGGCCTTCTGCGCGGCCTTGTTTGTGGCCGCAGCGTCGACCACGCTCTCGTCAGCAACGCCTTTCGCAAGGCCGGTGAGCTTGGAGAACTCCTCGAGCACCTTATTCACCTTGCCCGGCCCCAGCACGATCTGCATCGTGTCGTCCTCGACCAGGCCCATCACGCCGTCGAGTGCCTTAATGCCCTCCGTGTCGACGCTGCCCGTGTCTTTGACGGTCACGCGCAGGCGCGTCATGCACGCCGCGTTTGCCAGCACGTTGTCTTTACCGCCCAAAAGGTCCAGCAGCTTTTGAGCCAGCTCTTTGTTCGTCATAACTCCTCCTTGTATTGGGTATCTCGTCTGGATGTCATATCAGCTCACGCCGCGCACCTATTGGGCATCGGCATTGCTCTTCTCATGGCCACTCACCGCAGCACGGACATGGCCTCGCGCTCGCTCAAGAGCTACCGCAGCCTGCTCGGCATCGCAGTCCAGCAGTACCGAGACAATAGCGGTTTTTACGTGGCCGCCGGCATCTGCAAGCGCCTGAATAGCGCACTCGCGCGTGCAGCCGGTCGCCTCCATCACGATGTTCTGGCCGCGCACCACCAACTTCTCGTTCGTCTGCTGCACATCGACCATCAGGTTTTGGTATACCTTGCCGATCTTGACCATGGCACCGGTCGAAATCATGTTGAGAATGAGCTTTTGAACAGTTCCCGCCTTGAGCCTCGTTGAGCCGGTCAGTACCTCGGGACCGGGCACGGGTTCAATGGCAAGATCTGCGCTCTCCCCGATCTTCGACCCTTGGTTGCAGGCAATTGCGATCGTCTTGCACCCAGTTGCCTTGGCGTACACAAGGCCGCCCACCACATAGGGAGTACGACCGCTTGCCGCCAGGCCAACGACAAGATCCTTGTCCGAGAGTCCACGCCCCCGCAGGTCGCTCGCGCCAAGCTCCTCGCTGTCTTCGGCACCTTCGACAGCCTTGATAAACGCCGTCTCGCCTCCGGCAATGAGCCCGACAATCAGATCGGGTGACACGCCAAACGTGGGCGGACACTCCGAAGCGTCGAGTACGCCCAGACGACCGCTGGTGCCTGCGCCCATGTAAAAGACGCGCCCGCCGCGCTCGAGTGCCTCAGCAGCCCAGTCGATTGCTGTGGCAACCTGGGGCAACACTTTTGTGACCGACTGGACGGCACGAAGATCCTCATCGTTCATCGTCGTGACGATTTGCAGCGATGTCATCGTATCGAGGTCCATTGACCTTTGATTACGCTGTTCGGTCGTGAATTTTGTTAAATCGAGCATTTCATTCACCTCATCTTTCCTGTTTCTCGATGTAGTTTTGCTTAATGACATGCGTCGCTCGTTCGTAGTCGCTGGCAACGTAAGCAGCGTACAGGGCATCGACAACCATAAGCTGAGCCATACGCGAAGCCATGGCACCGCTGCGGACCAAGGGCTCACTCGCAGCGACGCCGAGCACGGCATCGGCCATGGTGGCAAGCTTGGATGATCCATCTACTTTGGTCACGGCCACAACGGGACAGTTGTGACGTTGGGCCTCGGCGGTGCAGTCCAGCACCTCTTGCGTCAAGCCCGAGTAGCTAAAGGCGATTGCCATATCGCCCTCATGCATGTTCTTGGCACACAAGAGCTGATCATGCCAGTCGTCGTACAGATGGCACTCTTTGTCGACACGCATGAGCTTTTGCGCCAGATCGTGCGCGACCAAACGAGAGGCACCGATACCGAACAGATTGACCGCGCGTGCCCGCTTAAGATAGGCCGCACATCGCTCCAAGACGGTGTAATCGAGCGTTCGCGCCGTCGCTTCGATCGTGCGCACGTTGCTTTTCATCACCTTCCCCACGATACGTTCGACGCTGTCATCCATGGAGATGTCCTCGAGGGCAACGTCTTTCTTGTCACCCAAGAGCGCCAGCTCGGCAATCAGTTCGCGCTGGAACTCCTTGTAGCCCGCAAAACTCAAGCGCTTGCAAAAGCGCAAAATGCTCGAGGGCGAGGAGAACGTGGCATCGGCAAGACCACGGACGGACAGCCCGACCACCTCGTACGGATGAGCGCTTACATATGCGATGACATTGCGTTCCGCCGGGCTCGCGCTGAGCTCACGCTCGCGAAGCCGCAAAAGCAATCCGTTTGCCATCCCAAACACCTCCGTTGAGAAGAATTAAAGACCAACGAACGATTCGTACCGGATATAAACAGCTTTTACGGTACATTGTGCCGCATCGTGGCGCACAAAGGGCGAGCGTTCTACCGCTCGCCCCTCAAATCCGACCGCTCGGAAATACGCGCGACACAAAATAATTCAACAAGGTCGCATTATCAGAAACGGGTTTGTTACCGGCTAGCGCCTCGCATGGGCGCCGATCGGCCGAGTCGCATGGCGCACCAACGCCGCCGTCAACAATACCAACAGCATGGCGGTGACATAGCCCGCAGCATCGAATCCTAAATCGATAACGTCGAAATGCCTGCCGGGAACAAAGATCTTATGTACCTGATCGCCAACGGAGCAGGCAGCGCAAAAGAGAAACACGGGCACGCAACGGGAGCATACGCTCCACGGACGCCTGGAAAAGCAAACCACGACCACCGAGGCGAACAATCCGACGAAGAAAAACTCTACGGTATGGGCAACGCGACGGACGTTCGTGCCCACCCACATGCGAATGGAAGCAAGTCGGCCAGACCGGACATTCGAGGCAGCCGAATCGGTGCCCCCGGTCATTCCGTTCTCCGTCTGGGCTTCACCCGTGGCATCGGCAGCCTGAACGCCCGTAGCCCGGCCCTCCACCACACGCGCGGCGGACTCGCTCAGCAACGACGTCTCCACCGCATTTTGCTCCGTCAGCACCCAGATGCCCGCCAGCGTTGCAGCGAACAGAACAATCGCGGTCCATCCGATTATTTTCTTCGTGTGCGCCAAAGGCCAACCTCCTTTTTTTGAATATCAGCGAGTGTAGCCCCAAATGACATCGCCACCGTATCAAAATTTGAATCGCAACAGGAAGCGACAAAGCGACGCAAACCCCTA
>DAWEIC010000100.1:0-5630 GCA_052364855.1 Collinsella sp. | reverse complement strand
TACTGCTTAGGTTCCATGGGAGCCCACCTTTCTCGTTTAAACATTGCCTGTATGGTACCGCTCCCAAGGCAAAAACCTACCAAAAAGGGACAGGTTTGTTTTGGCAGGTTTTATCTGGGGAAACGCAGAGTACGAGATTCGGTTCGCTGGCCGCTATATCGGTTCGGTCCTGTCCTCGGACCGATCATTCCTCAACACGACACTACTCAGATGTTTATCATTTAAAACGCTCTGATTTTACAAGCGGGGCGTCTTTTGATTTTATCGTTCTCGAACTTTTCAATAACTCAATAGAGATACTTAGGCGTTGACTATACTTTCTTTTATTCTCAATCAAGTTGGAAAGGAGGTTCCTTGATTCCCAAATACGAGGCGATAGCTGCAGATATTCGTCGAAGTATCGAGGATGGCGCTCTTAAACCGGGCGACAAGCTTCCCACCGTCGTTGAGTTCTGCGAGCTCTATAGCGTTTCCAAAATCACCGTCAAACGAGCTATCGAGCAAATCACCGAGGAAGGTCTTATTACCAGCCGACGCGGATCGGGTACCTACGTTAAGGACACGGCGGGGCTTCCCGGCCAGGCGTTTTTCCAGGGCAAAAACGACCGTGCCCAGGGCTTTTCATATGAGCACCGCGGGGAGAAGGTGACCTCGGTGGTCTACGATTTCTCGATTGTCAATCCACCAGCGGACGTCGCTACTCAGCTGGGAATTGCCGAGGACGACTTTGCCTATCACATCGTGCGCGTGCGCCAGGTCGACGAGAAGCCCATCGTCATCGAGTACACCTACATGCCTCTCGAGCTGATACCGGGCCTTAAAAAGAAGGACCTGTACGGATCGGTCTATAGCTTTATCCGCGAGCAATGCGGGCTGAAGATTTCGAGCTTCCACCGCACCATCCGTGCCGTGGCGGCAACCGAGGAAGAGGCCGAGCGCCTGGACACCAAACCCGGCGCTCCCCTGCTCGAGCTCAACCAGATTGGCTTTTTGGATAGCGGCAACGCCTTTGAGTACTCGATTTCGCGCAACGTCGGCGACCGCTTTGAGCTGCACAACGTAACGTTGGCATAGGTTTTTGTAGTCATGCGGGCGCTCGTTATGGCTCGTCTAGAGCGGGCGGCCGCACAACACCATGGGGGTATGAATATGTCCGATTTGATTAAACTGACGCCGATCTTCCACGAGAAGATCTGGGGCGGCCGCCAGCTGGAGACCGTGTTTGGTTACAACATTCCCGAGGGTCCCATCGGTGAGTGCTGGGCTATCTCGGCCCATCCCAACGGCGACTGCCAGATTGCGGAGGGCCCGTATGCCGGCCATACGCTGTCGTGGCTGTGGGCCGAGCACCGCGAGCTCTTTGGCAACTGCGAGGGCAAGGAGTTCCCGCTGCTCATTAAGATTCTGGACGCCAAGGACGACCTTTCGATCCAGATTCATCCCAACGACGAGTACGCCGCCGAGCACGAGAACGGCAGCCTGGGCAAGACCGAATGCTGGTATGTGCTGGACTGCGAGCCCGGCGCCACGATCATCGTCGGGCAGCGCGCCAAGGATCGCGCAGAGGCCGCACAGATGATCGAAGAGGGCCGCTGGGACGACATGCTCAACGTACTACCGATCCACAAGGGCGACTTTTTCCAGATTGATTCCGGTACCGTGCACGCCATCAAGACCGGCACGCTCATTTTAGAGACGCAGCAGTCGAGCGACGTGACGTATCGCCTGTACGACTACGACCGCCCCGGCACCGACGGCAAGCTGCGCCCGCTGCACATTGAGCAGAGCCTCGACTGCATCGACTTTGATGCTCAGGCTCCGACCGACGGCACGGTGACCGCGCCCGAAGTGGACGGCGTGACCGAGCTCGAGTCTAACTCCTGCTACACCGTCGATCGCGTGCGCGTCGACGGCAGCAAGACCCTCGACCAGCGCTGGCCCTTCATGTGCCTGTCGGTCATCAACGGCGAAGGCACCGTCTGCGGCGACCCCGTCCACAAGGGAAGCCACCTGCTAGCTCCGAGCACCGTCGGCTCCATTGACCTCGAAGGCAAGATGGAACTGATCATCAGCCACCTGTAGGCCACCGGTCCCCAAGCGCTCGCCGGGACGGGGCGCGGGGTTTGGTCGCCTGCTCGGACAGTCCTGCTCGCACGGAGAGCACATTAAGTGCTCTCCGGCTCGTGCGGAACTCGCGATCGACCAAACCCCGCGTCCCGTCCCGGCGAGCCTCTGGCTAGTTACGACAATCAAAAAGCAACAAGGGGCTCCCCCGCTCATCAAACGGGAGAGCCCCTCACCATACATAACGAATCAAGGTGCCTATAGGTAGACCTTTTCGAGAAACGATAATGTGTCCTGAAGACGCGCTCTCTCTTTACGATCGGTCTGCCGATTTACATAAGAAGAAAAGTCCGCAAAGAAGTCTCCGGCGTCAGCCCTCATTTGCTCTATTAGCTCCAAGCGAGCCGAAGGCGGCAACAAACCCGCAAGTCGAACAATATCCGAGCGATGCTTTCGTCGATCTTTATCGTTGCAATGGCGCCCTTCTTCATAGCTCCTATTGATATCAATGTGTGCACGCATCTTGAGGGGAATGATATGGAGCGCATCGAGCAACGTAATGCCCTCTACGTTCGTTGCGTTGTCGCGAATAAATTCGTAGTAGCCATCGTCGAGAATAATTGCCGAAAGACTTGATACGGCCCCGTCAAAGGAAAGAGGTGCCACTTCGCTCGTTTCATCTTCGAGCACAAAATCAGGATGTCGGGCGAATAGCTCAATTTGGCCGGGATAGTCTAGGACTTGCCTTGATCCTTCGGGCAAACAGAACCGATAGTAAGTGCACTTTCCATCGCCGACCTTCCCAGTCTCATATCCGACAGCTTTGATAAATGCCCACAATGCAGTGGCGAATTCAACGCCTTCCCCATCAACAATTACGACGATATCCAAGTCTTCAGTAGCTCTAAACGAATCGCCCTCATTGTCAAATAGAACGCTGCAGGCCCCTCCACCAATAAGGACGTAACCGCCTTTACAGCCGCTCATGGCATCGGCAAATCGCTCTATTCCCCTCACTTTTGACATATCGTCCTCCTGAGCTGTTCGACCGCGTCGAGCAGACGATCTTCTTTGTAATCTGCTTTTGCGCAAGCAACGTATAAGGAAAACGGGTCGACACACTGCAAACCCGTCGCGTCAAAACTAATATCGGACGGCGCGTCCACGGGATACGACCAGACCTCAATCACAACTGCCGCCGGTTCGTACCACTGAGCCTCCAGCCATCTGTCGCCCATATGCTCTTTCAAGGCCTCTAGCTGATATTTTTCGAGAGCAATGGTTGGAGCAGAGTCTTCATGGGCAAGGTCGGACATATAGCTAAGGGCAGACACACCGGAAAGCAGCGCATCAACGGCACGTAGCTCTGTTCTCTCGATAACCTTCTTGAGCCGGATTCGCTCTAAAACTGGCGTGCGAAGATAGTCCTCAAACCCATCTAGCAACGTCTCGGTCGACAGCCCGGCGTCGCACAATATACGCTTTTTGCCGTCCCGCATAATCAACCCAGGAGCTATAGCGGCGATTTCCGAAAGATAGCCGCTGACGCTTGCCGCGCTTTTGCCACACAGACGCGCTAGGTCGCCGGCGGAGCAGTCAACCCATCGTCCCGCAATGAGATTTAGGACGATTCGTTGAGATTGGGGCGAAAGCGGAGCAGCGGGAGAAGCACCCAGCACCTCATCGGAAATAACGGCTCCGATAAACGGCAGGAACGCATTTCGCTCATCTCGGATATATGCGATTCCCTCCGAAGAAAGCGCGCGCATAAAACCTAAATCCATAGCATCCCAGCAAATTACCACCGGGTGAACATCTAACTTGCGCACCGCACTGACGAGATTTCGCGCCGAAATGACACTGGGCGGTTCCTTTGGTTCCGCAACAATAAAACGGCCCTGTTTAGACATGCCGAGCCGTGCCAAGCGAAGCGAATACCGCTCAAGATACATGCGAGGAATCTGCATCTCAACTGGCTCCGGGTCGATAGCGAGCTCTAAAGAGAAGAGTCTTTTTGGGAGGCAGTTTATCAGCATGTACAATCACCGTTTTCATTTCGGTTACATTTTAGCGTCTATCTGAAATTATACTGAATCGTATAAAATCATCAATCATCAAAGCCAAGCGCACCATTCAAAACGCAACAAGGGGCTCCCCCGTTCTTTAACGGGGGAGCCCCTTGCCATGTCTAAGTATTCAGCCCACCCGGCCCTCCAGACCAAAAAGCGAACGGGCAAAGCGACGTTCGCAAGCAACGTTATCTAAGGACCTGGGCGGGCGTATGGGGCAACATCGATCGCGAGTTCCGCACGAGCCGGAGAGCACTTAATGTGCTCTCCGTGCGAGCAGGACTGCCCGAGCAGGCGATGTTGCCCCATACGCCCGCCCAGGTCCGCCGGGATTATGACAGCTTGACGATCGGAGCGAATCCCTTCATGAGCTTTTTGGTCTGGCCGGTCTTTTCGAACTGGACCTCGATCATGTCTCCGGCGACCGAGATCACGGTACCCGTGCCAAAGGTCTTATGGCTCACGGTATCGCCCGCGGCAAAGTCCTGCGATGCGCTGGCGCGATCGACCTTGCGCTCCACCGTCGGGGACACCTTGGACGACGGCTTTTTGGCTCGCGGCGCGCCCGAGCCAAAGGTCGAGGCAACACGGCCGGCGTCGGGCGAGACCCCACGATGGCGCTCGGTCCCGTAGCTGCTGCCGCCAAAGAAATCGTCAAAGCTCGATCCACCGCGCGAACCGGAACCGCCGGTCGAGCGCGTATGCGAGCCAAACACCTTGCCGCCATACATATCCGAACCCATGCCCGAGCCAAAGGTGCCGTGACGGTCGCCGCGCTTCTCCCAGCCCGTGCCTTCAAAACCGGCAGAACCGATACCGCTAAACTCGATATCCTCAAACGGAATCTCATTGAGGAAGCGCGAGCGCGGGTTGGCAGAGGTCGAGCCGTAGGTGCGACGCGTGGCCGCATAGGTCAAGAACAGGCGCTTACGGGCGCGCGTGATGGCGACGTAGGCCAGGCGACGCTCCTCCTCAAGCTTACCCGGGTCATCGCTGCCGCCAAAGTCGTGCACGTGCGGGAAGATGCCCTCCTCCATGCCGGCCACGAACACCGCCGGGAACTCCAGGCCCTTGGCGGAGTGGATGGTCATCATGGTGATGGCATGCGTCTCGCCGGCCAGGGAATCCAAGTCGGAGCGCAGGGCCAGCCACTCCATGAGTGCCGGCAGCGCCTTACAGGTGAGCGGACCGTAGGTGCGCTCAATCTCGTCGGCATGCACGGCACCCGCCGGCATCTCCGTCGGCGCGGCATACGCGTTGCCCGCGATGGCAGCAGCCAGGGCATCCTGCGGAGACAGCGCCGGAGCAGCCAGACTATCGAGCGGATTGGAGCCCGCGGCATCGCGCGCGCCGACGAGTGCCTCAAACGAGGATGCCGGGGCAGATGGCCCCGGTTCGGGCGCAGGCGCGCTCACCACGACGGGCTCGGGCTCGGCGCCGGCAGGCACGTCGGCAACACCGGCCGCGCGCAGCTCTTCCAAGCTCTCGAGCGTACCC
>DAWEIC010000099.1:0-5677 GCA_052364855.1 Collinsella sp. | reverse complement strand
GCAAGTTCCAGCACGTCCGAATCGGCCTCGGCGATACCGCGGGCGACGACCATACCGCTCGGATCGCACACATCGAGCACATCGCCCTCGGCAAACTGGCCATCGACCTCGCGAATACCCACCGCAAGCAAGGAAGAGCCACGGCTGACCAGCGCCTTCGCGGCACCGTCGTCAACCGTCACCGAGCCATGCGCCTTGTCTCCCAGTGCGATCCACAGCTTGCGGGGTGCGATGTCCAGACGCTCCGCCGGCGGATCGAACAGCGTGCCCACGCTCTCGCCGCGGGCGAGGCGCACGAGCGCATCGGGCTCCTCGCCCGAGCAAATCACGCTCTGAATACCCGCCGTCATCAGGATGCGGCTCGCGCGAATCTTGGTGATCATGCCGCCCGTGCCCACCGAAGTCGAAGAATCGCCTGCCGAGGCGATAATCTTGGCATCGATCTTATGCACGACCGGGACGAACTCGGCCGTGGGGTCCTCGTGCGGATTGGCGGTATAGAGGCCATCGATGTCCGAGAGCGTCACGCACAGATCGGCAGAAACCAGGCAGCTCACAAGCGCCGCCAGCGTGTCGTTGTCGCCAAACTTGATCTCGTCGACGGTGACGGTATCGTTCTCGTTGACGACCGGCACCACGCCCAGCTCCACCAGGCGCAGCAGGGCGTCGCGTGCATGCAGGTAGGACGTGCGGCGGGCCGTGTCGTGGCGCGTGAGCAGTACGAGCGAGGTGAGCAGGTCGCGCGCATGGAACTCCTCGTCGTAGGCCGACGAGATGATGCACTGACCGGCCGAGGCGCAGGCCTGCAGGCTCGGAAGGTCGCCGACCGGCTTGCGGTCGAAGCCCAACACGGGATAGCCACAGGCAATAGCGCCCGAGCTCACCACGACCAGACGCCAGCCGAGCTTGCGCAGCGCTGCGGCTTGATCGGCAAGTCCGCCGATAAAGGCGCGGTTGACCTTGCCATCGGCGCCCACCACCGTGGACGAACCGATCTTTACCACCATCGTTTTATAAGAAGTCGTCATACGTCAAACCAATCAACTGTTCAGCGAACGGCCGAGCTGGCGGCCAAGGGAGCGTGACTCGCCCCTACCGCCCAAAGAATTAGTGAGCCCAGGGGAAAGCCGAAGCCGCGGCCATGTTCTTGCGCACGAGCTCGTCGCGCACCTGAGCCAGGCCCTGCTCCATGCCCACCACATAGGTCTGCGGGTACAGGAAGCGCTTGAAAGCTGCGTCCAGATGATCGAGCGCCCAAGCACAGCGCTCGCGCGCGTCCTGGATGCTCTCACGCGGAGCCACCGCACTGCCATCGCGCACGATCGGCACCAGCAGCTCGCGATACTCAAGTTCGGACACGTCGGTCACCAGGGCGGCATCATTCACGGCCACGAGGGTATTGCCGCGCGCGGAGCCCTCCCCCGCCAGATGGTCCTCGTCGTAGATCATGTCGCAGACCGGGCCGCCAAATCCGTCGTAATAACGGCGCACGCGTTGCACACCCGGGATCGTGCGCTTGTAGGGCTGCTCGGAGAGCTTGACCACCGGCGTCCATGGATCTGCCTCGCTCGCACGGCGGGCGGAAAGCTTGTACACGCCACCCAGCGCCGGCTGGTCATAGCAGGTCGCAAGCTTGGTACCCACACCAAAGCTGTCGATGGGCGCACCCTGGTCGAGCAGCGACTGAATCGTGTACTCGTCAAGATCGTTGGAAACCGAGATCCCCACATAAGGCAGGCCCTCGGCATCAAAACGGCCGCGAACATACTTGGAGAGCTTGGCAAGGTCGCCGGAGTCGATGCGAATAGCCGACAGGCGCTCGCCCACCGCCTCCATCTCCTTGGCAACCGTAATGGCATGCTCGCAGCCCTCGCGCACGTCATAGGTGTCGATGAGCAGCGTACAGTTCTTGGGGCTCGACTTGGCAAAGGCGCGGAAGGCCTCGAGCTCGGAATCGAAGCTCATCACCCAGCTGTGCGCATGCGTGCCAAAGACGGGAATACCGTAGCGGCGGCCGGCGAGCACATTGGACGTAGAGGAGCAGCCGGCAACGTAGCTCGCGCGCGCAACGGCCAGGCCGCCATCGGGGCCCTGGGCACGGCGCAGGCCAAACTCCGCCACGGGACGGCCGTCGGCGGCAAGCACCACGCGCGCCGTCTTGGTGGCGACAAGCGTCTGGAAGCCGACGATGTTGAGCAGCGCCGTCTCAAGCAGCTGGCACTCGAGCGCAGGACCGGTGACGCGCACCATGGGCTCGCGCGGAAAGACGAGCTCGCCCTCGGGAACGGCGTCGATATTTACATGCGCACGAAAATCGCGCAGGTAGTCGAGGAATGCGGACTTGAACATCGCGCCGCCGGCAGGGGCCTCAAGCGATGCGAGGTAGTCGATGTCCTCGGGCGTAAAGCGCAGATTCTCGACCAGCTCGGGCAGTTCGGCGGTGCCGCACATGACGGCATAGGCGCTGCCAAAGGGATGGTCGCGGTAAAACGCGGTAAAACAACCCTGCTCATTGGCCTTGCCGCTCTCCCACAGGCCCTGGGCCATAGTGAGCTCGTACAGATCGGTGAGCATTGCAATGTCGGTGGGATGCGAGATGTCGGTCAAAGCCATGGGGCGACCTTTCGGATGTGTGGTACAGAATTTGAGGGTTAGACGAGAGCAGAGGATGCGGACATGACACCCGATGCAAATCGGTTAGAGCAGGCCCATGCTGGTCAGGATCGTGTAGCCCATAAAGATGACAAACGCGATGAGGGCAAGGACAATGATGATTTTTTGAGCCGGCGCCATGCCAGGGATCTCGTTCTCGCCCGTAGGTTCCTTGGAGGCAACCATGCGCTGGGCAAAGGTCATCTCGTCACGGCTCGGCTTGGGCTCGACGGACTTGGGACGAGCGGCCTTTTTAGGCTGAGGTTTGGGCGCGGCAGGTGCAGGCTTCGCAGCAGCGGGCTTGGGTGCGGGCGCGGGCACCGATGCGGATACGGCGTTCGCGGCGGCCTCCTCGGCTTTCGTACGCTCGGCACGCAGGGCAGCCAGCTCCTCGCGCTCGCGACGGGCCTCTTCCTGGGCCTCGCGACGAGCCTTCTCGGCGCGGAGCTCCTCCAACTCGGCGCGCTCCTCGGCAGACAGTGGTTGGGACTCAAGCTCGGCCATGGTATAGCCCTTTCTTTTAAAAAAAGCCGCCGACACAATGTCAGCGGCTTATCAAATCCAAGGGTGGAGACGAAGGGAGTCGAACCCTCGGCCTCTGCCATGCGACGGCAGCGCTCTCCCAACTGAGCTACGTCCCCAGGACAAGTCGATATTTTACCTACGGCTCGCCAACTGTCAACGCCCAATAACCAGTCTTTTTGGGGCGCGGCTATTTTGGCAACTTTTCGAACAGGCGATGCTCTCGATGATTTTTTATCCCCGTCCCAGAAAATTCATCGACGAACGCATTACTTTGCACTGGTGAGAACACCGGTGGTGTCGAAGGCCGGGGTGAAGCTCTCGTCTACCGCGCCGCCCTCTTGCCAGAACATCGTCGTAAAGCCCAGGTCGTCGGCATGGTCGAGCACCCGCTCGTACTCCTCGCGCGTCACGGCGCGCGCCAGATCGCCACCCTGCTCGCGCATGAGGGCATTGGGCGTGTATTGGTTCATGACCGAGATCGGCACATCGCCCACCGTCTGCCACACTAGGTCCAGTACGCGACACGAATCGTCCGCATGCCCCGGAAGCACCAGGTGGCGTACGATGATGCCGCGCTTCATGAGCCCGCCCTCATCCACCAACTCTCCCCCGCGGCGCTCGATCTCGCGCGCCATCTGGGCCAGACCCGACACGACCACACGCGGGTAATCCTTAATATGAGAAAGCGACTGCGCAAGCCCGGCATCGGCATATTTAAAGTCGGTGAGCCACACATCGACCAGGTCGCCCAGCGCCGCCACGGCACTCGCACGCTCGTAACCACTCGTGTTGTAGACGATCGGGATGACCAGCCCGCGCATCCGTGCCGCGGCAATCGCGGCAGGCAACAGGTGCGCATAGTGCGTCGCCGTCACCAAATTGATGTTGTTGGCACCCTGGTCCTGCAGTTCCAGCATAATCTCGACCAGGCGCTCAGGCGAAATCTCAAGGCCAAAATTGCCGGTCGAGATCTCGTGGTTCTGGCAGTAGATACATTTAAGCGAGCAACCGCTAAAGAAGATCGTGCCCGAACCGGCCTCGCCCGAGATAGGCGGCTCCTCCCACATATGAAGCGCCGCGCGGGCCACCCTGAGCGTGTCGTTAGCACCGCATACGCCGCGCGCGCCCTCATCGCGCGCCGCACCGCAACGGCGCGGACACAAATGGCAGGCGGGCGAAAAAAGTTCGGTCAACGACGTCGGCATAAAAACATGCTCCAAAACAACGATTCAGCAGCTCAAACGTAAAGGGCCAGACCGCGTAGACGGCTCCGTCCCTAAGGCGCCGTAATCGTCCGACACGATTTTTGTAATGTCAAGACTGGAATCGATAAAGTGCCGCTTTATGATGTAGGTATTCCGCCCCCCGCGGAGCAACTGGGTGAACCGTCGCGTTTATTTAGGGAGCCCACACAGTCGTACCTAGTACAGGTATCCTTCGTTGTTAAGGACGCTGGAACAGTCGATGAGGGCACCCACCTGTTTTAGGTGGGTTCATTTTCGTAACGTGGGGGGTGGTTTTCTTTTGCCGAAAATCACCATACAGTCCATATGGATCCCCGCCGGCATCCCGACAAGCCATCGACAACATCCCAATATCTGGTAAGCGCGTGATTATCGCTGCGTGCAATTACATGCACCCCCCTTGGTCGAGTATTATGGTTCGGCTATGCCCTTTGCGCATGGCGTTCTTCTGACCTTTTCCTTCGACGCTTGGCGGTTTTTAGATTCATGGCTTCATCCCCGAGCTACATACCGTACCTATGCGTGGCAGCGGCGGCTTTTATCACGACCTTCCTCGCGGTGCCCCTGGTCAAGCGCTTGGCAATTAAGCTCGATGCCGTCGACTATCCTTCTAAGCGCCGCATCAACACCAAGCCCATCCCGCGTTTGGGCGGAACGGCGGTGTTTTTGGGCCTGGTCGTTGCCTGCATTGTGCAAATCCTAGGCACCTGGTACCTAGGCTGGCCACCCGTCCTGGTACCGCACCCGCGCCTTCACATTAGCTATCCCATGCTGGCGCTCTCCTTTACCGTCATCTTTGCGACCGGCGCTATCGACGACGTCTTCCAGCTCACGCCCAAGCAAAAGCTGGCCGGACAGGTCCTCGCCGCGCTTATCGCCTGCATGGGCGGCCTAAAAATCGGCGTCATCGTCAACCCGTTTGCTCCCGGCGAGATCATGCTCGGATGGCTCGCCTACCCCATTACCGTGATCTATCTGGTGGCATTCACTAACATCATTAACCTCATCGACGGCCTCGACGGCTTGGCCACGGGCATCTGCGGCATCGCGTCATTCACCATGTTCTCGATGGCCGTGCTCTCGGGCCGCATCGACGCCGCCGCGCTCTCTATTGCGCTCTTTGGCGCCTGTCTAGCCTTTTTGCACTACAACTTCAACCCCGCAAGCATCTTCTTGGGCGACTCGGGGTCGCTGCTGCTGGGCTTTGCTCTGGGTTCCATATCGCTGCTCAACGTGAGCCGCACCGCCGCGCTCAC